>NZ_JACIFP010000001.1:3339123-3642680 GCF_014197435.1 Gordonia humi | reverse complement strand
GCTGTTCTCGACGCTGACCTCGTCCGAACCCGAAGCCGACGAAGGGCTCGAGGTGCGCGGTGAACGGCTCGGCGCCGGGGAGGTGGCCGACTGGCTCGACGCTCACGCCCGCACCGGACGGTCGGGTATCGCCGTCGACGCGCAGAAAGTGGTGGTCGGCGCGGACGTCGACGGGCTGGCGATCGCCGCGGCCGACGGCGAGGGCGCGTTCATCGATCCGGTGTCGATGTCGGCCGACGACGATGCCGCGCTGGCCGCGTGGCTGTCCGACGAATCGGCGGCCAAGGCCGTGCACGAGGCGAAGTGGGCGGTGCACGCGCTGCGCGGTCGCGGCTGGCGGATCGCCGGCGTCACCTCGGACACCTCGTTGGCCGCATACCTGGTCCGGCCGGGTCAGCGGAGCTTCAACCTCGACGACCTCGCGTTGCGGTACCTGCGGCGCGAGTTGAAGGCCGACGACAGCGTCGACGACGACGGACAGCTGTCGCTGCTCGACGACGACGCCGACTCCGCGCGTGCCGCCGAGTCGCTGATGCTGTCGGCGCGCGCCGTCGCCGAACTCGCCGACGCCCTCGACACCGAACTCGAACGGATCGACTCGGTCAAGCTCCTCACCGAGATGGAGCTGCCGCTGACGTTCGTCCTCGCCGATCTCGAAGCGGTCGGCATCGGTGTCGACGTCGCGCATTTCAACGATCTGGAGTCCGAGTTCGCGCAGCGCGTGCGCGATGCGGCGGAGTCGGCGTACGAGGTGATCGGTGAACAGGTCAACCTCGGTTCGCCGAAACAGTTGCAGGCGATCCTGTTCGACAAACTCGACATGCCCAAGACCAAGAAGACCAAGACCGGTTACACGACGGACGCGGATGCGCTGGCGGGCCTGTACGAGAAGACCGAGCACCCGTTCCTGAAGTTCCTCCTCGAGCACCGCGACGCGACGCGGCTGAAGGTGACCGTCGACGGGCTGCTCAAGTCGGTCGCCGACGACGGTCGCATCCACACGACGTTCAACCAGACCGTAGCCGCGACCGGCCGACTGTCGTCGACCGATCCGAACCTGCAGAACATCCCGGTCCGCACCGAGGCCGGCAGACAGATCCGCGGCGGTTTCGTCGTCGACTCGGACGACCGGTTCGAGTGCCTGATGACTGCCGACTACTCGCAGATCGAGATGCGGATCATGGCGCACCTGTCCGAGGACGAGGGCCTGATCGAGGCGTTCCGGTCGGGGGAGGACCTGCACAACTTCGTCGGATCGCGCGCTTTCGGCGTCCCGGTCGACCAGGTGGACCCGCAGATGCGGTCGCGGGTCAAGGCGATGTCGTACGGTCTCGCGTACGGGTTGAGCGCCTACGGTCTGGCCGCGCAGTTGGGGATCGGCCGTGAAGAGGCCAAACAGCAGATGGAACAGTACTTCGACCGGTTCGGCGGGGTGCGCGACTACCTGCACGACGTCGTCGTCGAGGCCCGTCGCAACGAGTACACCGCGACCCTGTTCGGGCGACGCCGCTATCTGCCGGACCTGAACTCCGACAACTTCCAGCGCCGTCAGTCCGCCGAGCGCATGGCGCTCAACGCGCCGATCCAGGGTACGGCGGCCGACATCATCAAGGTCGCCATGATCAACGTGCAGCGTCGTCTCGCCGCCGAGCGGCTCACCTCGCGCATGCTCCTTCAGGTGCACGACGAACTCGTCCTCGACGTGGCGGTCGGCGAACGGGACCGGGTCGAGGCCCTCGTCCGCGAGGAGATGGCCGGCGCCATCGACCTGTCGGTGCCCCTGGAGGTGTCCGTGGGCGTCGGTCGCACCTGGGACGCGGCCGCGCACTGAGCGCCGGACCGAGATGACGACCCGATCAGGCCGGTCTGTGCGGCTGTGCGAATGAATAAGTGCACCGTGAAGGAGGCGCTGCGATGACGTTCTCGGTTCGGCTCGCTGTACTGCCCGGCGACGGCATCGGCCCCGAGGTGGTTCCCGCCGCGGCGGCGGTGGCCCGCGCCGCACTCGACCGGCAGGGGATCGCCCTGGACACGGTCGAGCTGCCGTTCGGTGCCGCCGCGATCGCATCGCACGGCGTGCCGATCCCCGGCAGCACGCTCGACGCTCTCGCGGAGTTCGATCTGTGGCTCGTCGGCCCCCACGACAGCGCGTCGTATCCGGCCGAACTCCGTCATCCGGCGCCCGGCGCGGTGATGCGTAAACAGTTCGGCTTGTTCGCCAACCTGCGTCCGGCCCGCGCGGTCCCCGGTGTGCCGGCCACCGCACCCGACATCGACCTCCTGATCGTCCGGGAGAACAGCGAGGGTCTGTACGCGGATCGCAACATGGCCGTCGGCAGCGGCGAGTTCATGCCGACTCCCGACGTGGCGCTGTCCGTCGGTCTGGTCACGCGGGCGGCGACGGAGAGGATCGCCGTCGAGGCGTTCGAGGCCGCACGGCGTCGTCGCGGGCACGTGACGATCGTGCACAAGGCCAACGTGCTGCGCCTGACCACAGGCCTGTTCCGCGACGTGTGCCTGCAGGTGGCGCAGCGGTACCCGGATGTCCGAGTCGACACCGAGCACGTGGATGCGATGGCGGCGTTGCTGGTTCGCAGACCCGCGGACTTCGACGTGATCGTGACCGAGAATCTGTTCGGCGACATCCTGTCCGACCTCGCCGCCGAACTGTCCGGTTCGCTCGGGCTGGCGTCGTCGCTCAACTCGTCGGCCGATCGCGCGATGGCGCAGGCGGTGCACGGCGCAGCACCCGACATCGCGGGCCGGAACAGTGCGAATCCGGTCGCGACGATCGGTTCGGTGGCGATGTCGCTGCGCTGGCACGGGGAGAGGTCCGACGACGCTCGCGCGGTGCGCGCCGCCGATGCGATCGACGCCGCGGTGGCGCATGTGCTCGCGGGCGGTGTCCGAACCGTCGATCTGGGCGGCGACGCGACCACGAGCGCCTTCACCGAGGCGGTCGTCGACGCCCTCTGATCGTCGCGTTCGACGTGATGTTCGCGGTGGATGACGACCCGCGGCCGGAAATGCCGCGACTGTCCGGACATCTCCATGCGGGGTCGGACGCGCCGACGGCGGTCTCGGCTCCGTCGTGGGACCCCCGGCGCGTCGCCGATACCGATTCGTTCATACTCGATGGTCGGGCCGAGTAGGTTTCGGGGGACCGACGAGACGATTGACGGGGGTTGAGGCGATGCGTGTGCGACCGTTCGGCGCGGCAGCCGCATGCGCGACACTGCTGTTGTCGGGATGCGTGGTGGACGAGTCGGCGCTCGACACCAAGCCGATCGACATCCACATCGAGGAGCAGCCGGACATCGCGGCTCTCGTGCCCGCGAACATCCGCGCCTCAGGAGTGCTCAAGGTCGGCACCAATCCGCCGTATCAGCCGAACGAGTTCAAAGACCGGAACGGCGACATCATCGGTTACGACGTAGACCTCGTCGACGCGATCGGCGACGTGCTCGGACTGAAGGTCGTGTACACGCAGTCGGACTTCGACAAGATCATCCCGTCGATTCAGGCCGGCACGTACGACATGGGGATGTCCTCGTTCACCGACTCGGTCGAGCGTGAGAAGCAGGTGGACTTCGTCGACTACTACACGGCGGGCATCAAATGGGCGGCCAAGCCGGGCAGCGGCGTCGACCCGGACAACGCGTGCGGACTGCGGATCGGCGTCCAGGTGTCGACCACGCAGGACACCGATGAGGTCCCGGGCAAGAGCGACGAATGCGTCGCCCGAGGACAGGACCCGATCGTCAAAGTCGCCTTCGACACCCAGGATCAGGCGGTGAACGCCGCACTCCTCGGGCAGGTGGCCGCCTTCTCCGCCGACTCGCCGGTCACCGCGTACGCGGTGAAGAAGACCGACGGCCAGCTCGAGGAGATCGGTCCGACCTACGATTCGGCGCCGTACGGTTTTCCGATCAGGAAGGGGTCGTCGTTGTCGGAGGCGGTGCAGAGGGCGGTTCAGTACCTGATCGACGACGGACAGTATCGGACGATCGCGGAGCATTGGGGCGTAGAGGCGGGAATGATCGAGACATCGCAGATCAACGGGGCACAGGAGTAGCCGGATGACTGACCATCACACGTCGGACGTCCCGGCGCCGATCAAAGCGGTTCCGCTCAAACACCCGGGCCAGTGGGTCGTCGGCGTCATCATCGTCATTCTGGCCGTGCTGTTCGTCTACGGTGCGGCGACCAACGACGCCTACAAGTGGAGCACGTACGGTGACTACCTGTTCGAGCAGCGGATCCTCTCCGGTGTCGGATACACCCTCGCGCTGACGGTCCTCTCGATGATCATCGGAGTGATCCTCGGCGTGATCGTCGCGGTGATGAGGATGTCGCCGAACGCGGTGTTCCGGTGGACGTCGTGGGTGTACCTGTGGATCTTCCGCGGCACCCCGGTCTACGTGCAGCTGGTGCTGTGGGGGCTCGTCGGGTCGATCTACCAGACCGTGAACGTCGGCATCCCGTGGGGACCGACGTTCGTCGAGGTGAACATTCAGGAGTTCAGCCTGAAGAACGTCTTCGTGATCGCGGTGATCGGTCTGGCTCTCAACGAGGCCGCGTACATGGCCGAGATCGTCCGCGCAGGCATCTCGTCGGTGGGCGAGGGACAGATGGAGGCGTCGACCGCACTCGGCATGACCTGGTGGCAGGCCATGCGCCGTACAGTGCTGCCCCAGGCGATGCGGGTGATCATCCCGCCGACCGGCAACGAGGTCATCTCGATGCTGAAGACGACGAGCCTCGTCTCGGCCGTTCCGTTCACACTGGACCTCTTCGGCCGTCAGCGTGACATCTCGGGCGTCAACTTCCAGCCGATCCCGATGCTGCTCGTCGCGTCGACCTGGTACCTGGTGGTGACCAGCGTCCTCATGGTGGGCCAGTACTACCTGGAGAGGCACTACTCCAAGGGCTCGTCGCGCAACCTGTCCGGACGACAGCTCGCGGCGCTCGCGGCCGCGAACGAACCGATCGTGGAGGAGGGCAAGTGACCGCCGATACGACGCCGATGGTCGTCGCCGACCAGGTGTGCAAGAACTTCGGTGCGCTGCAGGTCCTCAAAGGCGTGTCCCTGGAGGTCGCGCGCGGGGAGGTGGCCTGTCTGATCGGCCCGTCGGGTTCGGGAAAGTCGACGTTCCTGCGCTGTGTGAACCATCTCGAGAAGGTCAACGCCGGGCGCCTCACCGTCGACGGCGATCTGATCGGGTACCGCGAGCGCAACGGCCGACTGTACGAGCTGAGCCCGAAGGAGGCGGGACGCCAGCGGCGGGACATCGGCATGGTGTTCCAGCACTTCAACCTGTTCCCGCACCGCACGGTCCTCGCCAACGTCATCGAGGCACCGGTCCTGGTCGGCGGCGCGTCGAAGGAGAAGGCCACCGAGCGCGCGCTGTCGTTGCTCGACCAGGTCGGTCTGCGCAGCAAGGCCGACGCCTACCCCGCCCAGCTGTCCGGTGGGCAGCAACAGCGCGTGGCCATCGCCCGCGCGCTCGCGATGGAGCCGAAGCTCATGCTGTTCGACGAGCCGACCTCAGCGCTCGACCCCGAACTCGTCGGTGACGTCCTCGAGGTGATGCGCGCTCTCGCGGCCGACGGCATGACGATGCTCGTTGTCACCCACGAGATGGGATTCGCTCGGGAGGTCGCCGATCAACTCGTGTTCATGGACGGCGGCGTCGTCGTCGAGAAGGGCGACCCGCGCGAGGTCTTGTCGAATCCGCAGCACGAACGGACGCAGGGGTTCCTGTCGAAGCTGCTGTGAGGGCGGCCGGTCGCCGACATCGGGTCGATGCCCGGGACGGACGCAGAGCCGACGAGATCTCGCCTACCCCGGCTTGTGGGTCACGAACACGGCGGTGCCGGGGAAGTAGGAGCCGCGCAGCGGCGACCACTGACCCCACTCGGCATCGAGATCGTCCGGCCATTCGGGTTCGACGACGTCGTCGAGCACCAGACCCGCCGCGACGATCTCGCGGATGCGGTCGCCCATGGTGCGGTGGTGTTCGGCATAGGTGACGGCGCCGTCGTCGTCGGCCTCGCTGTACGGGGTCCGATCGAAGTACGACATGCGGACCACCAGGCCATCCGGTCCGGGATCGTCCAGGAACATCCAGCGCATCGGATGATTGGTGGCGAACACCCAGCGGCCGCCGGGTCGTAGGACGCGGGCCACCTCGTTCATGGCGCGGGCGGAGTCGGCGACGAACGGGATCGCCCCGAACGACGAGCAGGCGATGTCGAACGATTCATCGGCGAACGGCAGATGCTCGGCACCGGCCTGCACGAGCGGCACGCGCCGATCGTCGAGCGCCATCGAGTCGACGGCGTGGGCGAGCATCCCGGCCGACACGTCCAGGCCGACCACGTGAGCGCCTCGGGCGGCGAGCCATCGTGAGCAGGGCGCCGAACCGCAGCCGACTTCGAGGACGTCGCGGCCCGCGACGTCGCCGAGGAGCGCCGCGTCCTCTTCGCGTAGGCGTTCCGGTCCCCAGACGAACTCGCCGCCGGGCGTATGCGAGCCGATGAACGATCCGTGTTCGTCGTGGTACTCGTCGGCCTCGGCATCCCACCAGGACCGATTGGCGCGTTCGCTCGTACCCGAGTCGACGTCGCCCAGCACACGGGGCGGACGCGGAGAGTCAGCACTCACGGCCGGACACCACCTGTTCGGACTTCGCGTCGCCGTCCCAGCGACGAACGGCGACGGCGCGACCGTGGATCGGACCGCCGAGTACAGCGACCGCGGCGGACACGCCGTCGCCGTCGACGCGGCGCGCGAGCGTGACGTGCGGCGTCCACGATCCGGGGACGCCGTGGTCGTCGAGCCCGGTCACCGCGTCCCCGCACAGGCGGAACGCGGTCGCATGCACCGACAGCAGCTCGGTCGAGGGCACCACGCCCAGTGCGAGAGTCCAGTGCGATCCGGCAGGCAGGAGCACCGGGGCGCCGAGAGTCACCGGGAACGGGAGCCGCTGCGCGAGTGCCGCGAGGCCGGAGTCGGCTCCGCGGACTCCGGTTCCGGCGAGCAACGTGAGGTGCGGCCGGACGGTCGGCGAGTCGGTCGCACCCGGCGTACGGATCCCGAGCGCGTCGAGCGATCGCCACCGCAGGCGGACGGCGGCGTCCGCCTTGTCGTCGAGCAGCAATTCGATGGAATGGGCCACACCGACGATCATTCCATCCCTATAGTCCTCGGCAGGGACGGTCCTCGCCCGGACGAGGCGCGAGAACTCCGTTTGTGCAGGCCAGGCCGGGGTAGTACCCTGGTAATCGCGCATGTTCGTCGTGCGCGCACACAATCAACGAAAATCGGGTCTGGCCTGCGTGGACAGCATCGGATTCTCGTACCTACTACCTACCTGTCCGGAGCAACTCACCATATGTCGTCCCCCACGATCACCTCGCCGCAAGTAGCCGTCAATGACATCGGCTCGGCTGAGGACTTCCTCGCCGCCATCGACTCCACGATCAAGTACTTCAACGATGGCGACATCGTCGAGGGCACCATCGTCAAGGTCGACCGCGACGAGGTTCTGCTTGACATCGGCTACAAGACCGAGGGTGTCATCCCCTCGCGCGAGCTGTCGATCAAGCACGACGTCGACCCGAGCGAAGTCGTCACCGTCGGTGACGAGGTCGAAGCCCTTGTCCTCACCAAGGAGGACAAGGAAGGCCGCCTGATCCTGTCGAAGAAGCGCGCCCAGTACGAGCGCGCGTGGGGCACGATCGAGGAGCTCAAGGAGAAGGACGAGGCCGTCAAGGGCACCGTCATCGAGGTCGTCAAGGGCGGCCTGATCCTGGACATCGGTCTCCGCGGCTTCCTGCCCGCCTCGCTCGTCGAGATGCGTCGCGTCCGCGACCTCCAGCCGTACATCGGCAAGGAGGTCGAGGCCAAGATCATCGAGCTCGACAAGAACCGCAACAACGTGGTCCTGTCGCGCCGCGCATGGCTCGAGCAGACCCAGTCCGAGGTCCGCAGCGAGTTCCTCAACCAGCTGCAGAAGGGCCAGGTCCGCAAGGGCGTCGTGTCCTCGATCGTCAACTTCGGTGCGTTCGTCGACCTCGGCGGCGTCGACGGTCTGGTTCACGTCTCCGAGCTGTCCTGGAAGCACATCGACCACCCGTCCGAGGTCGTCACCGTGGGCGACGAGGTCACCGTGGAGGTCCTCGACGTCGACATGGACCGCGAGCGCGTCTCGCTGTCGCTCAAGGCGACGCAGGAAGACCCGTGGCGTCAGTTCGCCCGCACCCACGCGATCGGTCAGATCGTTCCGGGCAAGGTCACCAAGCTGGTGCCGTTCGGTGCGTTCGTCCGCGTCGAGGAGGGCATCGAGGGTCTGGTCCACATCTCCGAGCTGGCCGAGCGCCACGTCGAGGTTCCGGACCAGGTCGTCTCCGTCGGCGACGACGCGATGGTGAAGGTCATCGATATCGATCTCGACCGTCGTCGTATCTCGCTGTCGCTGAAGCAGGCCAACGAGGACTACACCGAAGAGTTCGATCCCTCGAAGTACGGCATGGCCGACAGCTACGACGAGCAGGGCAACTACATCTTCCCGGAGGGCTTCGACGCCGAGACCAACGAATGGCTCGAGGGCTTCGACAAGCAGCGTGAAGAGTGGGAGGCCCGCTACGCCGAGGCCGAGCGTCGCCACAAGATGCACACCGCTCAGATGGAGAAGTTCGCCGCGGCGGCCGCCGAGGCCGAGAACGCTCCGACCGACTACTCGTCGTCGACCACTTCGTCGTCGTCGACCGAGGCCTCGTCCTCGACCGGTGCGGCGTCGACCGGCGGTTCGCTGGCCAGCGACGAGCAGCTCGCCGCTCTGCGCGAGAAGCTGTCGGGCAACGCCTGATAACATCCGCTCACTGAGCTGACAGTGCCCCGGAACTCCTCGAGAGTTCCGGGGCACTGTTGCGTTTCGCGTCGAGCGCAAGTCCGAATAGTCTTGTCGGCGTGGGGAATGAGGTCTTCTCGGGAGCACTGGCCATCGGTTTCGGCGTGGTGCTCGCTGTCGCGGCATTCGTGCCTTTCGTGGCGATCAGTTATCGGCGCCGCGGTCGTCTGACGGTGGGCAGGTCGCTGCTCTGGGCCGCGGCGCTGGTGTACTTCTGCGCGATCTGGACGTACACGTTGTTCCCGTTGCCCGACCCGGACGATCTGATCTGCGTCGGCAAGAACACCGATGTGTGGCAAGCGGTTCGGGACGTGCAGGGGGCACGCGATCGTGGCCACCCGTTCACCGACCCGGCCGGCCTGCAGTTGGCATTGAACGTCCTGCTGTTCATCCCGCTCGGCGCCTTCGTGCGGATTCTCGGCGGTCGTGGTCTGCCGACCGCGCTCGTGACCGGCGCCGCCGTCTCCGTGTTCATCGAGACCACCCAGCTCACCGGTATGTGGGGTGTGTACGAGTGCGCCTATCGTCTCTTCGACGTCGACGACATGGTCACCAACACTGCCGGTGCAGTGCTGGGGTCTGTTCTCTCGCTTGCTGTTCCGAGGCGACTGCGGGGGTTGGAGAAACTGCCCGGACGCGACCTCGCGCAGCCGGTCACCAAGACGCGACGTCTGATCGGCGTCGGCTGTGACGTCCTCGCCGCGGCGATGCTGTCCGCACTGGTCGCGGTCGGCACTCAGGTGTGGCTCGAGTACGTGTCCGACGACCGCGCAGCCGTCCTGTCCGGCGGCCTCGCGTCGGTGCTCGGCGCCGCCGTCCCGGCCGGCGTCTGGTTCCTGGTGATCGTCGCGACCGGTCGATCGGTCGGCGACCTCTGCGTCGAACTCGTCTACCGCAGTGAACGCCTGCCGGGCGCCCTCGTCCGACCTCTCAGATTCGCCGGTGGCGTCGGCATGTACTTCGTGCTGACCCTGTTGCCCGATCCATACGACGCCGCCTCGATGGTGTTCGCCGCGGTGGCGATCGTCGCCGTGCTGTTCAGCAGGCGGGGCAGGGGTCTGCCGGGGTGGCTGGCGAGCGCCGAACCGGTGGATTCGCGCGAGGCGCCGGCAGCCGAACGGGAGCCGGAGGTCTCGGCTCCTCCCGATCAGCGCACGGGATAGGTGACGTCCGAGGCTCGTCGTCCCTTGACGGGCGGGTGTGGAAACCAATACGATCTGACCTAAATTAGGTAAGCCTAAGTTAGGAATCGATATGGCTGATCCGGTAGACCTCGGCGAGATCCAGGAGACGCTTCTGATCCCTCTGTACGGACGGGCGAAGGATGCCGAGGCGGCGGACGGCATTCTCGGCGACTCGACCGCGATCGACCTCGTCGCCGCGATCGACTACGACTTCGAGAAGTTCCGGGGACCGTCGCTCGGCGGCTCGGTGCTGCGGGCCGCGATCTTCGACGAGTACGTCCGCGACTTCCTCCGCGAGCATCCCGACGGCACCGTCGTCGACCTGGGATGCGGACTGTCGACCCGGTTTCGTCGTCTCGACAACGGCTCGGTGCGGTGGTTCGACCTCGACGTCCCCGACACGATGGCGCTGCGTCGCAGATACTTCGAGGACACCGAGCGATACACGATGATCGCCGGATCGATCTTCGACGAGAACTGGTGGGACGTCGTCTCCGTCGGAGGCGGACCGATCCTGCTCATCAGTGAGGCGGTGCTCCTGTACTTCGAGGAGACGATGGTCCACGACCTTCTGCGACGTCTGTCGAAGCGCTTCCCCGGTACGAGGTTCGCGGTCGACACCGGCGGAGCGACGATGATGAAGACCCAGGACTCGAATCCGGTGTTCCGTGTGCTCTCGGCCCGCATGGTGTGGACGTGCCGCGATCCGGCATCGTTGGAAGAACTGGGGATTCGATTGCTCGAGAGCCGCACGTTCGCGACTCCGGGGTCCGCCGTCGCGCAGCGGATGTCGCCGAAGTCTAGGTTCCTGATGACGGTTCTCGGTCGCTTCGCCCCGCCCGTTCGGACATACAAGATGAACCTGTTCGAACTGTAGAGAGTCGACGGGCGTCGACGACGCGGCATCCGCCGACACCCGCGGCACTCCCGACTGCCGCGCACGTCGTCGACTGCCGTGGACGTGTCACCTCAGCTCCTTCTCGGCGACGTGTCGCAGGGCGGCGATCAGGGCGGCGGCGGAAGGGCTGAACGAGCGGTCGGCGGCGACGGTGAGACCGACACTGTGGCTGATCGCCGACAGGTCGACAGCCAATGGACACAGGTTGGAGTCGCTGCGCCCGATCAGGCTGGGCAGGACGGCGACCATCTCGGTGGCGCGCAGCAGCTCGCGCACCGTGAGATAGCTGGTCGCCTCGACTCGTTGCGCCGGAAGCGGAATGGCGTGCCGGGTGAAGGCCTTCTCCAACTCGCTCCGCAGGGCGGTCTCCACCCCGGGCAGAATCCACTGGTGATCGCGCAGGTCGGCGAGATCCAGTTCCGTCGCGGCGACGAGCGGATGCTCGCAGCCCGCGAAGACCTCGACCGACTCGTCGTACAGCGGAATCCGCGTGATGCCCGCGGTGCTCGGAGCGGTGAGTCGGCCGACGATCACATCGACGCGACCGGACTCCAACTCGGTGAGCAATGCTGACGGCGCACCTTCGCGGACGATGACGGTCAGCAGCGGATGCTCGGCCTTGATACGGGCGATGGCTTGGGGGAGAAGCACATTCGATCCCGCCAGGTGGGTGCCGACGATCACCGTGCCGCGATCGGCATTGCTCAGTTCCACGACATGCCTGCCCGCCTGGCTGAGTTGGGCCAGGACTGCGCGCGCATGGTCGGTGAAGGCGGTGCCGAAGATGGTCGGGGTGATTCCGCGTGGGCCTCGAACGTAGAGTTCGACGCCGAGGATCGCCTCGATGTCGCGCAGGCCGCGGGTGGCGACCGGTTGGGTGACGTGCAGTTCGGCGGCCGCACCGATGACGCTGCCTTGGCGGGTGAGGGCGTCGACGAGCACCAGATGCCGGATCTTGAGCCGTCCGTCGAGCAGTCGGGGAATCGACGGGCCGAGGTCGGAGTCGGATGACGGCCCGACGTCGGGTGCGGACTCTGAATTCGGTGTGGACATCGGATGACTCCTCACGTCTCCGAATCGTTCGGGAGCGGATCGGCCGTTCCCGCGATCAGGCGACGCAGGCTGTCCGAGAGGGTGCTCGATGGATCCGCGAGATCGAGAAAGACGTCGAAGTGATTGCGGTCGGGGACCGTCAGCGGCTCCGCGGTGCCCGCACCCGACCACTGCCGGTGCAGGTCGCGGCTCTGCTGGTGGAAGCCGCCGGCCTCGCTCTCGGCCATCGCGACGACGACCGGTGCGGCCGGTGGTGAGCAGCGGGCGGGGCTGACGGCGTCGGCGGACTCCGGTGTCAGGCCGAGCCACGCGTTCGCCGGCGCGTGAACGAGCGGGCGCAGATCGTAGAGTCCGCTGAGCAGCAGTCCGGCGCGCGCAGTGGACTCCGGGACGCCCGCGGCGTCCTGCCACCCGGGAACCATGGTCATCGCCGCCAGATGGGCGCCCGCCGAACTGCCTCCGACCACGATCCGGTCGACGTCGAGGCCGTAGTCGCGTCCGTTGCGGTAGACCCAGGCGAGTGCCGTTCGGACCTGTCGCACGATCTCGGGCAGCGATGTCGACGGCGCCAGTCCGTAGTCGACGGCGACGGTCGCGATGCCGTCGGCGGCCAAGGCGTCGGCCATGAAGGCGGTGTCCTCGCGTGCCAGCATGCGCCAGTAGCCGCCGTGGACGACGAAGAAGACCGGTCGGGGCTCGTCGCCCGTGCCCCAGATGTCCAGCCGCTGCCCGCTCGGAGTGTCGTAGACGAGCCCGGCGGCGCCGGTCAGATCTGCGACGGCGGCATCGGATCGTCGGCGGTACTCGGCCATGATGGAGTCGAACTCCGCGGCGGAGACCGTGGCGCGGGCGTCGTAGTCGGCACTGGTCTCGGGGGCGATCTCGGGCCTGGTCATCTCACTCCTTGTCGTCGATCGGGACGAGTGTGGACTCTGCCATGTGCGGATCGTCGATGACAGGGAGTTTCCGACAAAACACTATGCCTATTCAGGTATGAGTGATACCTGAATAGGTATTTGTAGGGTATTGCGAGTTGAGTCACAGTAGATGCATGACCGATCAGCCATCACTGTGGATTCGCAATTACGTCGACGGCGCGTTCGTCGCGCCCGACGCCGACCACGCCTTCGACGCCGTCGACCCGGCGACGGGGCGGGCCTATGCCCGGGTGCACGAGGCGGATGCCGATCTGGTGGACCGAGCCGTCACCAGCGCGCGTCGAGCATTGGCCGACGGATGGGCCACGCGCCCGGTCGCGGACCGAGTCGCAGTCCTGCGCCGCGCCGCCGACCTCATCGAGGAGCGTTTCGAGGACTTCGTGGCCGCCGAACTCGCGGACACGGGTAAGCCGGTGACGCAGGCGCGCAGTCTCGACGTCGCTCGGGCTCCGGTCAACTTCCGCGCCTTCGCCGACATGGTGGCCGCCGACGGTCAGGAGTCGTTCCTCACCGAACTCGCCGACGGTGGTCGCGCCGTGAACTATGCGATCCGCAAGCCGATCGGCGTGGTGGCGATCATCGTGCCGTGGAACCTGCCGCTCCTCCTGCTCACCTGGAAGGTGGCACCGGCCCTGGCGTGCGGCAACTCCGTCGTCGTCAAGCCGAGCGAGGACACTCCCGCCACGGCCTCGCTGCTGGCCGAAGTCCTCGAACAGGCGGGTCTGCCGCGCGGGGTCTACAACGTCGTCCACGGTTTCGGCGCCGACTCGGCGGGCGCGTACCTGACCGAGCATCCCCACATCGACGCCGTCACCTTCACCGGCTCGTCGGCGACCGGCACCCACGTGATGAAGACGGTGGCGCCGCGAGTGCGACCGGTCTCGCTGGAACTCGGCGGCAAGAACGCGGCCATCGTGTTCGACGACGTCGACGTCGAGGAAGCCGTTGCGGGGCTGAGCAAGTCGATCTTCACCAATACCGGGCAGGTATGCCTGTGCACCGAGCGCGTCTACATCCAGCGCACGATCTTCGACGAGATCGTCGCAGGGCTGGTCGAGACCGCCGCGAAGCTCCGACTCGGTGAGCCGACGGACCCCGCGACGACGACCGGACCGTTGATCTCCGACAAGCACCGCCGCAAGGTCCTGAGCTACTTCGAACTCGCCCGCGAAGAAGGCGCGCGGGTGCTGTGCGGCGGCGGCGTCGCCGACCCGGGCGGCGATCTGGCGGGCGGCTCGTGGATCGAGCCGACCCTGTGGGCCGGCCTGACCAACGACGCGCGGGTGATGCGCGAGGAGATCTTCGGGCCGGTGGCCGGGCTGGTGCCCTTCGACACCGAGGAGGAGGCGATCGCGCTCGCCAACGACACCGAGTACGGCCTGGCCTCGGTGGTCTGGACCAACGATCTGCGCCGCGGGCATCGCGTCGCCGCTGCGATGAACGTCGGGCTGTCCTGGGTCAACACCTGGTATCTGCGGGATCTGCGTGCCCCGTTCGGCGGGGTCGGGTTGTCTGGGATCGGACGTGAGGGCGGTCAGTCCTCGCTGCACTTCTACACCGAGCCGACCAATGTCTGCATTTCTCTCTGACCTGATCATCACTTGCGAGAGGCCGTCACCATGACCGATCACACCACCACCACCGGACAGCGGTCCCGGACCGAACAGATCGATGCGCTCGCGCAGCGACTCGACGACGCTGCGACCGGCCGACTCGAGACGCCGAGTCTGGAACGCGACCCGGCCGTCACCGACGATTTCGACGTCGACCTGGCCTACCGGATCCAAGAAGCTCTGGTCTCGCGCCGCATCGCGCGCGGCGAGCGGCTCGTCGGCGTCAAACTGGGTTTCACCAGCAAAGCGAAGATGGCGCAGATGGGCGTCTCGGACGTCATCGTCGGCCGACTCACCGACGCCATGGAGACGGCCGACTGCGGCACCGTCGACCTGCGCCGATTCATCCACCCGAAGGTGGAGCCCGAGGTGGCCTACCGGCTGTGTCGCGACGTGGATCTCGACGATCCCGATGAGGACATCCTGACCGCCGTCGACGCGATCGCCCCCGCGGTGGAGATCATCGACTCGCGGTACCTCGACTTCAAGTTCACCTACGCCGACGTCGTCGCCGACAACACCTCGGCCTCGGGCTTCGCCGTCGGCGCCTGGGCGCCGATGCGCGAGGCCGCCGACCTGGCCGTCACCCTGCGCGTCGGCGACGAATCGGTGACCGGTTCCACCGCGGCGATCCTCGGCGACCCGGTCCAGGCGCTCCACGCGCTGCTGGACATGTGCCGTCGCACGCGAATCCCGCTGCGCGCGGGCGACGTCGTCCTCGCGGGCGCGGCCACCGCGGCGCTGCCGCTGCACGAGACCACCGTCGACTGCACGGTCGACGGTCTCGGATCGGTGCGCTTGGACTGCACCGTCGGACAGGAGACCTCATGACAGACAGCGATACGACCGATGTCGACTCCGCCCAGCGTGATTCCGGCGCCACCGTCGTGGACGGCAAGGCCAAGCCCCGCGGCCGATTCCCGCATGTGAAGGTCGTCGGCGACCTCATCTTCGTCTCCGGAACCAGTTCCCGGCTGCCGGACAACACCTTCGCGGGTGTGCGGGCGGACGAGATGGGCACAGTCGATCTGGACATCGAAGTGCAGACCCGCGCGGTCATCGAGAACATCCGCGACATCCTCACCGAGGTCGGCGCCGATCTGTCCGACGTCTGCCAAGTGACGTCGTACCTGGTGTCGATGAACGATTTCGGCCGCTACAACCAGGTCTACGGCGAGTACTTCGACGAATTCGGTCCCACCCGGACCACCGTCGCCGTGCATCAACTTCCGCACCCGCATCTGCTCATCGAGATCCAGGCGATCGCGCATCGCCGGGCCCGCTGACCACTCACCCCGATCAGGAGAACCCCATGACGACGATTCCGCCGGTCATCGATTTCCAAGGCTGGATTCGTGACCATCGACATCTGCTCAAGCCGCCGGTGAACAACCAGATGATGGCGCTGGGCGACGACTTCATCGTGCAGGTCGTCGGCGGCCCCAATGAGCGCTACGACTTCCATTTCGAGCCCTACGAGGAGTGGTTCTACCAGCTCAAGGGTGATATTCACGTCAACGTGATGACCGACGACGGGCCTCGGCGCATCGACATCCGCGAGGGGGAGAGCTGGCTGATGCCCGCGAACATTCCGCACTCGCCGCAGCGGCCGGACCCGGAATCGATCGGTCTGGTCATCGAACGGGTCCGGCACGAGGGCACACTCGAGGAGTTCCGGTGGTACTGCCTCGAATGCGATGCGAAGGTGCACGAGGTCCAATTGCAGGTGCGCGATCTCGTCGTCGACATGCCGCCGGTGTTCGCGGACTTCCACGAGAACCTCGACGCTCGGACCTGCAAGAAATGCGGTGCGCTGCACCCCGGAAAGGGCTGACGTGCGTGACATCATCGACGTCCACACCCACTACGTCCCGAAGGGCTGGCCCGACCTGAGCGACGTCGCGGGCGCCGAAGCCCCGTGGTTACGCGTCGAATCCGAGCGCGAGGCCATGATGATGACCGGCAGCACGGAGTTCCGGCGGATCCAGTCCGACGCCTGGGATCCCGAGGTGCGAGTGGCCGATATGGACGCCGACGGCGTCGCCGCTCAGGTCGTCTCGCCGACCCCGGTGTTCTTCAACTACGCCCGATCGGGTGAACAGGCCGCACGCATCGCGACCGTCTTCAACGACCTCGCGCTGGAGATCGTGGAGTCGACCGGTGATCGGATGATCCCGTTCTGCCAGGTTCCGCTGCAGGACACCGACCTCGCGTGCGCGGAACTCGATCGGTGCATCGCCAACGGTCATCGCGGCGTGGAGATCGGCAACCACGTCGGCGACCGCGACCTCGACGACGAAGGCGTCGTCACCTTCCTGCAGCACTGCGCGGAGAAGGATATACCGGTCTTCGTTCACCCGTGGGACATGGCGGGCTCACCCCGACTCGATCGATGGATGGCGCGCTGGCTCGTCGGGATGCCTGCCGAATCGCACCTGTCAATCCTTGCGATGATCCTCGGCGGCACCTTCGATCGCGTCGACGAGCGGCTCAAGATCGCCTTCGCGCACGGCGGTGGATCGTTCGCCTTCTGGCTCGGTCGGATGGAGAACGCGTGGCATCGACGCAACGACGTCATCGGCACCTCCGAGTTCCCGCCGTCGCACTACCTCGGCCGGTTCTACGTCGACTCCGTGGTCTTCGACGAGCGCGCCCTGCGTTTGCTGGTCGACACCATCGGCCGCGAACGCGTCCTGGTCGGCAGCGACTACCCGTACCCGCTGGGCGAACGTCCGGTCGGTGAGGTGGTCCGCAAGAGCGACTTCCTCGACGACGCCACCCGCGCGCTGATCACTCACGGCAACGCCGAGCGGTTCTTGGGGCTGTAAGCCGCGCGCCGTCTGCATCCCGCCTCTTCTTCTCCGGCACTTCTCCCTCCGCCGTCTCCTCCCTCCGCCGCCTCTTCCTGCCGCCGTCCCTTCCCTCCGCGGTCATGCGCTTCGCGCACGTCGGCCTCGGCGGTGATCGGTGCTGCCCGCACGCAGCGCCCGTCCTCATTGTCTCGGCATCCAAATTGTCTCGGCATCCAGATCGTCTCGGCATCCAGCACATCGAAAGGCTCTCCGATGACCACCAATCACCACGGCCGGGCGCTGTCCGATCAGCAGGCGAGGCGTCGCGTCGCCTCGGCGATGCTCGTCGGCACCACCCTCGAGTGGTACGACTTCTTCCTCTACGGCACCGCCGCAGCGCTCATCTTCAACAAGCAGTTCTTCCCGTCGCTCAGTCCGGCGGCCGGCACGCTCGCGGCGTTCAGCACGTTCGCGGTGGGCTTCGTCGCGCGCCCGATCGGTGGCCTCGTGTTCGGCCACTTCGGTGACCGCGTCGGCCGCCGCAACACGCTGATCGTCTCGCTGCTCATGATGGGCATCGCCTCCACGCTCATCGGCGTCGTGCCCAACTATGCGAGCATCGGTGTCTGGGCGCCGGTCCTCCTGGTACTGCTGCGCGTGGTGCAGGGCATCGGTCTCGGTGGCGAGGGCGCGGGCGCGACCTTGATGTCGATGGAGCATGCGCCCGCCGACAAGCGCAATCTGTACGCCGGGTTCCCGCAGATGGGAACACCCGCCGGCCTGGTCCTGGCGAACATCGTCTTCCTGACCACGAACGCGTTGATGCCCAGCGGCGCCTTCGACGCCTGGGGATGGCGTATCCCGTTCCTGCTGAGCGGGGTGCTCGTCGCCGTGGGCTTGGCGATCCGACTGCACATCGAGGAGTCGCCGTCGTTCAGCAAGGTGGTCAGTCACCACAAGGTCGAGACGTTTCCCCTTCGAGAGGCGCTCCGCGTCGGCGTGGTCCGGATGGGTCTCACTCTCGGTCTGATGGTGGCGAATTCCGCCGTTGCCTACGTCTTCATGGTCTTCACGTTGTCGTACGGGACCAAACAGCTCGACTACAACCGATCGTTCCTCATCGTCTGTGTCTCGGTGGCCGCGGTGATCTGGTTCGCGACGATCCCCTGGTGGACCGGCGTTGCGGACCGGAGCGGACGCCGCACGATGTTTGTCGGCGGGTCGATCGCGCTGCTGATCTGGTGTGTTCTCTTCCTGCCGATGATGAACACCGGAAGTGCCGTGCTGACGGCGGTCGCGTTCCTCGGCATGGGCCTGATCATTCCGGTGACGCACAGTGTGCAGGGCGCGATCATCGCCGACACCTTCCCCGCGGCGGTGCGCTACTCCGGCACCTCTCTGGTCCTCCAACTGGGTGCGATCCTCGGCGGCGGTCTGGCTCCGATCATCTCGTCGGCACTGGTCGGGGAGTCCGACGGGTCGGCGGGGGTGACCGTGTACCTCATCGCGATCTGCCTGATCAGCTTGGTCAGCGCGGTGATTCTGTTCCGGCGCACCGAGCCCTCCGCGTCGGCGACGCAGGTGGATGAAGCGTCTGCCGCCTGATCTCGCCGCGACGTGGCCGGCCCGGTTCCCCTTGAGCGGGGGAGCCGGGCCTCACTCGCATCACGAGAGAGTCGGTGCGTCGCCGTCGCACGTACACCGCTTCCCGCCCGTCGAACACGCCGAGACGCGCGGTCTCTCGGCGATGCACCGGGAGGGGCGCGTTGGAGCCCCGCCGTACTCGCGGCATCCGCCGACATCGGCGGCATTCTCGGGTGCCGCGAAAGTCGCGGGGTGCCGCGGATGCGGTCAGTTCTGCAGCGCGCGCCGGCGATGCAGCGTCGCCGCGATTCCGGTGGCTGCGGCGCGGACGGCGTCGGCGTGCGGTTCGGGGCGGTAGCGGGTGAGCGGGCCGGTGACGCTGACGGCGGCGACGGCGTCGTTAGTGCCGACGTCCAGGATCGGGGCGGCGACGCAGGCGATGCCGATCGTGGACTCCTCGTACTCGAAGGCGATGCCGTTCTCGCGGACGGTGTCCAGGTGTGCGGCGAGCAGACCCGGGGCGATGATGGTGCGCGGCGTACGACGGGCGAGCGGCGCGCTGAGGACCTCCTGCCGGAGCTCGACATCGGAGTGGGCGAGTAGGGCTTTCCCGATCCCGGTGCAGTGCAACGGCATCCGTCCGCCGGTGCGCGACGGCGCACTCGCCTGACGGTGCCCGCCGATCTTCGCGACGTAGAGCACCTCGTGGCCGTCGAGGACGCCGAGGTGCACGGTCTCGCGGGTCCGCGCATAGAGATCCTGCAGGAACGGCATCGCGATCTCCAACAGGCTCCGCTCGACGGACGCTCGCATGCCGAGCTCGAACAGACCGCCCGAGAGGCGGTAGCCGATCTCGGTCCGATCGAGCATCCGGGCCTCGACCAGTTCACGCGCGAGACGGTGAACCGTCGCCTTGTGCAGCCCGGTCCGGCGGACGATCTCGGCCAGCGGAAGGTCGTGGTCGTCGACCTCGAAGGCGTGCAGGATCAGCATCACCTTGCCGATGACGGTGTCGGGAACGCCGGAGTACTCGCTGGTCACGATGATGATTCTACGCACCGTATCGCTGAGTGAGACGTAATGCTTCCGTTGGGTGCGCCCCGCCGGTGAACATGGTCACATGACGACCACCACCGACTCCACGGCGGCCGAGGCGCAAGCGGCCGACCGACTCCTCCAGGCCCTCCAGACCCGCACCGCGTGCACCCCCGTGCGCGACCTCATCGGCCCCGTCGACCTGGCCGCCGCCTACCGCGTCCAGGAACGACTCACCGCGGGCCGCCTCGCCGACGGTCGCACCGTCGTCGGGCGCAAGATCGGTCTCACGTCACAGGCCGTCCAGGACCAGATGGGCGTCGACCAGCCCGACTTCGGTGTCCTCTTCGACGATATGGACTACACCGACGGCGACGAGGTGCCGATGGATCGCCTCCTGCAGCCCAAGGCCGAGGCCGAGGTGGCGTTCGTCCTCAAGAAGGACCTCGCCGACGGTCCCCTCGACATCGCACAGATCCGTGACGCGGTCGACTACGCGGTGGCCGCGATCGAGATCTGCGACAGTCGAATCGACAACTGGGACATCGCTTTCGCCGACACCGTCGCCGACAACGCGTCGTCCGGCGTCTACGTCCTCGGCACCGACCGCAAGACGCTCGACGAGTTCGCGCCCGTCGAGGTCGGCATGCGGATGCTCATCAACGGCGACGAGGTCTCGACCGGCGACGGCGCCGCCTGCCTCGGCGACCCGCTCAACGCCGTCGCGTGGCTGGCCACGTCGGCCCGCGACTTCGGCGAACCCCTCCGCGCGGGACAGGTGATCCTGTCCGGCGCTCTCGGCCCCATGCGGCCGCTGCAATCCGGCGACGAGGTGACCGTCGAGATCACCGGTCTCGGCACGGTCACCGCGAAGTTCAGTGAAGGAAACGCACATGAGTAAGAAGACTGCAGGCGTCCCCGGCGGCGGGAGCCGCACCAAGGTCGCCATCATCGGCTCCGGCAACATCGGCACCGACCTGATGATCAAGGTGATCCGCCACTCCAAGCACCTCGAAATGGGTGCGATGGTCGGCATCGACCCCGAGTCGGACGGCCTGGCGCGCGCCGCGCGCATGGGCGTACCCACGACCGCCGAGGGGGTCGACGGACTGATCAAGCTGCCGAACTTCGACGAGATCGAGATCGTCTTCGACGCGACATCGGCCAAGGCACACGAGCACAACGCGTCGATCCTGCAGCCGCTGGGCAAACGCATGATCGATCTGACGCCCGCGGCGATCGGCCCGTACGTGGTCCCGGCGGTCAACATCGACGATCACCTCGACGCACAGAACGTCAACATGGTGACCTGTGGTGGCCAGGCGACCATCCCGATCGTCGCCGC
Source organism: Gordonia humi (assembly GCF_014197435.1). NCBI lineage: Bacteria > Bacillati > Actinomycetota > Actinomycetes > Mycobacteriales > Gordoniaceae > Gordonia > Gordonia humi. The sequence continues at coordinate 3,621,323 of NZ_JACIFP010000001.1, read as the reverse complement.
CGTCTCGCGCGTCGCCCCCGTCGCCTACGCCGAGATCGTCGCGTCGATCGCCTCCAAGTCCGCGGGCCCCGGCACCCGAGCCAACATCGACGAGTTCACCGAGACCACCTCGGGGGCCATCGAACAGGTCGGCGGCGCCCGCAACGGCAAGGCGATCATCATCCTCAACCCGGCGGAGCCTCCGCTGATCATGCGCGACACCGTGTACGCGCTGGTCGACGCACCCGATCTGGACACGCAGGAGCAGATCCGCAACTCGGTGGAGAAGATGGTCGCCGACGTGTCGGCGTATGTTCCCGGCTACCGCCTCAAGCAGAAGGTGCAGATCAACCCGATCGCCGAGGGCGCCACCATCGAGACCCTCATGACGGAAGAACCGGAATCGGCTCCCACACACCAGGTCTCGGTGTTCCTCGAAGTGGAGGGCGCCGCGCACTACCTCCCCGCCTACGCGGGGAACCTCGACATCATGACCTCCGCGGGCATGCAGTACGCCGAGCGGATCGCTGCCCTCGCCGCAGAGAAGGAGCCCATCGCATGAGCGCCCACCAGACACAGAATCCCGGCGGCACCCCGATCTTCGTGCAGGACGTCACGCTGCGCGACGGAATGCACGCCATCCGTCACCAGATCAGCACCGACGACGTCAAACGCATCGTGTCCGCGCTCGACGAGGCGGGCGTCGACGCCATCGAGGTGGCGCACGGCGACGGTCTGGCCGGCGGATCGGTCAACTACGGGCCCGGATCCAACACCGACTGGGAGTGGATCGAGGCCGCGGCGAGCGTCCTGAAGAACGCTCGTCTGACCACCCTGCTGCTGCCCGGCGTCGGCACCGTCGAAGAACTCCAGCGCGCTTGGGACCTCGGCGTCCGCTCGGTCCGCATCGCCACGCACTGCACCGAGGCCGACGTCTCCGCACAGCACATCGCCGCGGCCCGCGAGATCGGCATGGACGTCTCCGGCTTCCTGATGCTCTCGCACATGTCCGAGCCGGAGAAGCTCGCCGGCCAGGCCAAGCTGATGGAGTCGTACGGTGCGCACTGCGTGTACGTCACCGACTCCGGCGGTCGTCTCACGATGAACGACGTCGCCGCGCGGATCAAGGCCTACCGCGACGTCCTCGACGAGGGCACCCAGATCGGCATCCACGCGCATGAGAACCTGTCGCTGTCGGTGGCCAACTCCGTCGTCGCCGTCGAGAACGGGGTGTATCGCGTCGACGCGTCACTCGCCGGACACGGTGCGGGCGCGGGCAACTGCCCGATCGAACCGTTCGTCGCCGTCGCGAACCTCTCGGGCTTCGAGCACCGCTGCGATCTCAACGCGCTCGAGGACGCCGCCGACGACATCGTCCGGCCGCTGCAGGACCGGCCGGTCCGTGTCGACCGCGAGACCCTCACCCTCGGCTACGCGGGCGTCTACTCGTCGTTCCTGCGTCACGCCGAGGCCGCGGCCAAGCGATACGAACTGGATGTGCGCGACATCCTGACCGTCTGCGGTGAGCGTCGTCTCGTCGGCGGCCAGGAGGACATGATCGTCGACATCGCGCTGACCCTGGTCGAGGAGCGCGAAGCCGCGCAGGGTGAGCCGGTCGGCGTGTGACCCGCCCGCCGGTCGGGGCGATCTGACACAGTGGAAGCGTGATCAGAATCGGCCTGACCGGCGGCATCGGCGCCGGCAAATCAACCGTCGCCCGGACATTCATCGCCCACGGCGCGTACCACATCGACGCGGACGAGATCGCCCGCGAGGTCGTCGCCGAGGGAACGCCCGGACTCGCGCAGCTCGCGGACGCGTTCGGCGAGGACGTCCTCGACGGTGACGGCGCTCTCGACCGCCCGGCGTTGGCCGCGAAGGCATTCGCCAGCGAGGACAATCGCAAACTCCTCAACTCGATCACCCACCCCCTCATCGGGGCGCGCACCCAGGAGCTGACCGACGCCGCCCCCGAGGACGCGATCATCCTGCACGACGTTCCCCTGCTGGTGGAGGGCAATATGGCGCCGTTCTACCACCTCGTCGTGATGGTCCACGCCGATGCCGACGTCCGGCTGCAGCGCCTCCGCGACTCCCGCGGGATGGACGCCGACGACGCCCGCCGACGTATCGCCGCGCAGGCCTCCGACGACCAGCGACGGGCCGTCGCCGACGTGTGGCTCGACAACTCCGGCACCACCGACGACCTCGCCGCCGCGGCGTTGCGCGCGTGGACTGAGCGGCTGGTCCCGTTCCGGGACAACGTCGGTGCCGGTCGTGCCGTCGATCCCGTGCTGCCCTACACCGCGGACGATCCGGACCGGTCGATCCTCGGCGCGCGCGTCGTCAACCGGTTGTGGGCGCTGGCCGGAGCGGGCGCGCAGAGCATCGAGCACACGGGGACGTCCTCGTCGGACGGCGATCCGGACCGACCGATCCTGGAGATGACCGTGACCGTCGCCGACGACGCGGCCGCCGGCGCACTGGCACGGCCGCTCTCCGTCGGCGGCTTCCCGCCGGTCTCGACCGTCGGCGACGGCCGTGTACACGGCAGCGCCGATCCGGGCCGCGGCGTCCGCGTGACGGTGCGTCCCGCCTGACTCGAATCGCGCAAGTGGGACCTGTGCGCGACTCCGGCGGCCCTGCGAGGCCGGCTCCGCGCACAGGTCTCACTTGCGCGCGACTGCGGGCGCGCCGATCACCTCGCCGCAGAACCGCGGCGTCCGCGGTGGGCCGGTTCGGATCGTGGAGACCATCGGCGGCCGCGTCACGTAGGTCGCGCAGTCGGGGACCGTCGCTCAGTCGGCGGCGACGAGAAGAGTCGTGACCGAAACGGCACGACCGGTGGACGGAACGGTCATCGGGCCGAGTGGCCCGCGGGCGTCATGTCCGACGTGCCCCATGCGGTGGAGAGTTCCATGGGGTCGATCGGACGAATCGGCGGCAGCGGGCTACCGCGCCGTCCAATAGTCCCGCACGTCCAGAGCGGCGATCGGCGTCCACCGTGGCGTCGGACCATTGGAGGGGACCTCGGCGCCGCTCCCCGACAACAGCGTGAACAACGTCGCCGGTTCATGATCGACCAGTGCGGCGACCGCGTACACCGCGGCGAGGACGTGCACGCACATCGTCGTCCGTGCGCGGCAGGAGCAGTCGGCCGCCTCGAGAGCGAGTGCGGGAAGCAGCCCACGCGTGCGCAGCGCGGCGTGCACCGCGTCGTCGGGTTCGGTACGCGACCCCGTCTCCTCGCGGAGCGCGGCGACGGCGCCCGGATCCGGTGCGGCGAACTCCAGGTGTGCGACCGAGGCCTCGGAGCCCCGATGAATGCGCGCGGTGATCTGGCGGCCGCTCCGGTCGAGGGTCACCCCGCCATTGCGGGCGATGCTCCGCGCCCGCGGCGCCGACGTGTTGGGTGTGCGCGCGGAGACGGGTTCGGCGATGCGCACCACATCGCGTCCCCATGCGGTGAATCCGAAATCGGCGCCCATCAGGCCTCCCGGTGTCGTCGAAGGACGTCGAGCAGCCGCTCGTCGTCGAGGGCGGCGAGATCGGACACGATCGACCCGTCGTCGGCGTGGACGCCGAGCATCGCCTTGCGACGGTGCATCGCGTCGATGTGCTCCTCGAGGGTGGTCGCCGTGGTCAGCGTGGTGACGGTGACCGGTCGGTCCTGCCCGATGCGGTGCACGCGGTCGGTGGCCTGGGCCTCGACCGCGGGATTCCACCATCGGTCGAAGTGGACCACGTCGGATGCGCGTGTCAAGGTCAGACCGGAGCCGCCCGCTTTGAGACTCATCACGAGTACGGGTGGTCCGTCGCCCGACTGGAATCGATCGGTGACGACGCCGCGTTCCTCGACCGACAGCCCGCCGTGGAAGAACGGGACGTTCTCACCCACGATCTCGGACGCCGCCGCGGCGAGCATCTCGCCGGTCTGGCGGTACTGGGTGAACACGAGCGTCGGGCGGTCGGCCGCGACGTTGGACTCGAGGATGTCGAGGAGAACGTCGAGCTTTCCGGACCGGCCGAGCTCTCCGGACCGGCCGACGTCGGGCGAGTCCACGGCGCCCGTCAGGTCCGGATGATTGCAGATCTGTTTGAGCGTCGTGAGGACCGCGAGGAGCCGGCCGTGCCGGGCGAGTCCGCTGCCGAAGCCGTCGTCGGCGGCTCGGCGTAGAGCGTCGTCGTATACGCGAGCCTGTTCGTCGGACAGGTCGCACAGGATCGGATTGTCGATCTTCGGCGGCAACGCTCCGGCCGCGTGGTCCTTGGTGCGGGCCAGCATCACCGGGGCGGCCGCGGCTCGGAGCCGACCGATCGCCGCGGTGTCGCCGGAGGCGACGGCCTTGGTGAACCGTCGCCGGAACACCGCGCGCACCGGGAACATCGACGGCGTCACGACCCGCAGCACCGCCCACAGGTCGTCGAGCGAGTTCTCGATGGGGGTGCCGGTCAGCGCGATACGGGCGTCGGCGTCGAGACCGCGAGCCGCGCGAGCGACCTGGGTGCGTGGATTCTTCAACGCGTGGGCCTCGTCGAAGACCGCAGTGGCCCACCGAGTTCTCGCCAGTTCGTCGGCGGACAGCCGCAGCCGCGCGTACGAGACCACCGTGACGCGGTCGGCCAGGTTCGGGGCGAAGCGGGCGATCTCGCGACGCCAGTTCGAGATCAGACTGGTGGGGCAGACCACCAGATGCGGCCCGTCGCCGAGCCGGGACATCGCGACGATGGTCTGCAGTGTCTTGCCCAGTCCCATCTCGTCGGCCAGGAGCGCGCCGCCGTGGACGGCGACGGTGCGCAGCATCCAGGCGACGCCGGCCACCTGATACGGGCGGAGTTCGGCGTCGATGTCGTCGAGCGCCGTGCGGATGGACTCGGCTTCGACGAAGGCGGACCTCGCATAGTCGGCCGAGGTCACCGCGGTGCCGGTCGGATCGACGTCGGCGTGGGCGGCGATCGGCAGTGCGGTCGGCGCTCCGCCCGCGACGAACTCGCGCCAGGCGCTCAGCGACTTCGACGGAGCCTTTCGGTTCGGCAGGCCCGTGACGTCCACGACGTCGCATCGGACATCACGCGCGGCGAGCGCACCGTCGACGGGAGTCGCCAGACGGACGACGGTGGATCGTTTCGGATCGTCCGGGCGATGTGACGCCCACACGGCGAACTGATGGAGATCGGGCAGATACGTGACTTCGAGACTCAGGACTCGTCCTTATCGCCAGTTCGATGTTGTACGTTGTACGGAGTACGCGCACAGTGTACATAACGCGGAGAAGAGGTGCCATGACGCCCGAGGACGAGGCTCGCGCGCTGGTGCGGCTGTTGTGGCGGGGGCGGGGTGCGGATTCGACAGCCGCGAAGAAGGGGCCGAGGCAACGCTTCACCGTCGACGACGTGGTCGATGCCGCGGTCCGTCTCGCCGACGACCGCGGGTTGACGGCGGTCACCGTGCGAGCCCTCGCGGCACAGTTGGGAGTGAGCGCGATGAGCGTCTACACCTATGTGCCGACCCGCGAGGTGCTGGTCGGACTCATGGTCGACGCGGTCGCACTGCGGACGCCGGTTCCGAGGGCGGTCGGCGACCTGCGGGCGGATCTGGCCGCGGTGGTCCGCGCACGGCGTGAGGAGTATCTGACGCATCCGTGGCTCATGGACGTGTCCGGGTGGCGTGATGTGCTCGGCCCCGGGCGGCTCCGCCGGTACGAGACGCAGCTGACGCTGTTCGAAGGGCTGCCGATCGACGACGTCGAACGCGACGCTCTCGTGACGCTGCTGGAGTCGTATGCCGCGGGCAGCGCCCGCAGTGCGCTCGGGGCGGAGGCGGTCGGAGCGATGAGCGATGCGCAATGGTGGCAGGTGGTCGGCCCCGAACTGGCGTCGGTCATGCCCGCGTCGGAGTTCCCGCTGGCCGGGAGAGTGGGCACGGCGGTCGGCGAGCGCTACGAGGCGCCCGGCAGCGGTGTCGACGGTTTCGAGATCGGCCTCGCCGTGCTGCTCGACGGTGTTTCGTCGCGAGTGGGCGGTTTGTGACCGAACCGTCGAACAGCGACGGAGACTCGTTCCGCATCCATCGGAATATTCGTGAATCACACATAGTCGCACGGCATTTCGGAAATAGCGGGAGTGTCGAAGGTGTTGCCCGAATAGAGTGCGGTCGTCTGTGTAAAGCTGAAATTCATGTCGAATGTTCAACGGAACGATCAAACGACGCGATTGTTCAGCAGGGCCTCGCAGGGGCTCGCAGAATCGAGGCTGCGCGCCCTCGCGGCTCTGATCCGCCGTAAACCACCGCTGACGGAGGAATCCATCACCGTCGTCGACCAGCCGATGCTCAAGCGGGCGATCACCGCTTCGGCGCTCGGCAACACGATGGAGTGGTTCGACTTCGGTGTGTACGGCTACCTCGCCGCGACGCTCGGAAAGGTCTTCTATCCGGACGCCTCGTCGAGTGCGCAGCTGCTGGCGACTTTCGCCACCTTCGCCGCGGCATTCGTCGTCCGACCGCTCGGCGGTCTCTTCTTCGGTCCGCTCGGCGACAAGATCGGACGGCAGAAGGTCTTGGCCGCCACCATGATCATGATGGCGGTCGGCACCTTCCTCGTGGGCTGCATCCCGTCGTACGCCAGCATCGGCATCTGGGCGCCGATCCTCCTGCTGATCGCCCGCATGGTGCAGGGGTTCTCGACGGGCGGGGAGTACGGGGGTGCGACGACGTTCATCGCCGAGTACTCGCCGGACCGTCGCCGCGGCTTCCTGGGCAGCTGGCTCGACTTCGGCACGTTCGTCGGCTATTCGCTCGGTTCGCTGACGGTCACCGTGCTCAACGGCTGGCTCGGCGAGGAGGCGATGATCGACTGGGGCTGGCGCATTCCGTTCTTCATCGCGGGCCCGATGGGGCTGATCGGTCTGTACCTGAGGATGAAGCTCGAGGACACCCCCGCCTTCCGCAAGCAGCTCGACGACCACGAAGCGAAGATGAAGCAGAACGAGAGCGCGGGCCGGGAGATCGGCACCATCTTCGTCCGCTTCTGGCGGCCGCTCCTGATCTGCATCGGTCTGGTCCTTCTCTACAACGTGACCAACTACATGATCACCGCGTATCTGCCCACGTACTTCACCGATGTGATCGGACGCAGTCAGCTCAGCGCCGATCTCCTGGTTCTCGCGTCGATGGTCGTCGTGGTGCTGATCATCGTCGGCGTCGGCGCCCTCAGCGACAAGATCGGGCGTCGCCCGGTGTTCGCCTTCGGAGCCGTCATGCAGATCATCGTCGCGGTCCCGTGCTTCATGCTGTTCCGCTCGGAGGGCATCTGGGCGCCCGCCGTGGCGTGTGTGGTGTTCGGTGTCGTGCTGGCGTGCTTCGCGGCTCCGACCGCGTCCACGCTGCCCGCGCTGTTCCCGACGTCCGTGCGCTACGGTGCGCTGTCGATCGGCTTCAACATCGCGGTGTCGGCGTTCGGCGGTACGACGCCGCTCTACACCGAGGCGATCGTGAAGGCCACCGACAACACACTGGTGCCCGGTTTCATCCTCATGGTCAGCGGAGTGATCGGCCTGGTCGCGGTCAAGTATCTGAAGGAGTCGGCGGGGCTGCCGCTCAACGGTTCGCCGCCGCAGGTCGACACCACCGACGAGGCCGCCGAGACCTATGCCGATGCGAAGGAGGCCGCGCTCGTCGGCTGAGGCGCATCGTACGACGAAGGCCGGCCCCCAGTTCGGAACTGGGGGCCGGCCTTCGCCGTATCGGTGCTACTGCCAGTAGGCGCCGTCGCCGAGGATGCGGGCGCAGAACCCGATCTCACGGGCGGGATCGGACTCGATCTTCGCGGCCAGCACCTGATCCTGCTCGGGGTCCGTGCAGTTGGGAACCGTCTTCGAGTCGACGCGCTCGGTGATCTTGAAGACGGTCTTCGAGATCGTCGACTCTTCGGTGCACGCGACGGTCTCGAGTCCGAGGCCGACGCTGAACGACGACTCGCTGTAGCACTCGCCCTTGCGGAAGTTCGGCATCAGGCACAGGACGTCGTCGCTGGCCGCCGAACCGTACTCGGTCACGTAGTAGCTCAGACCGGCCGCGACGCACGCGTCCTTGTCGGCGAGCTTCGCGCCCACGATGAACGACACGGTGCTCGTGTCGTCGCACTCGATCGCCTTGGTCTCGACGTTCATGCCCTCGGCCTCGGTGACATCGATGCAGGAGCCCACGGCCGTCGACTTCACCGACTTCCCGTCGTCCTTACTCCACGGCGACCAGACGAACAGGGCGACGATCAGCACGACGACGAGCGCGGCCACACCGAGGACCGCTCGGGTGATGGTCTGGCCGGTGCCGTTTCCCGGCGGCGGCGTGGCCGGGTAGCCGGGAGTCCCGGGAATCGGTGCGTACCCGCCGGTCGGCGGTTGTCCGCCGCCCTGCTGGGGCTGACCGTAGGCCGGGGGCTGACCGTAGCCCTGCTGCGGCGGCTGACCGTGGCCCTGGGGCTGCTGCTGACCGTAGGCGGGTTGCTGCTGCGCGCCGGTCTGGCCCTGAGCCGGAGGCTGTTGCTGCGGGGTCTGCTGACCGTAGGTCGGGTACTGGCCGTCACCGGCATTCGGGCTGAACGGATTGCCCGCGTTGTTCGGCTGTTCCGGCCGGCCGGTCCCGCCGGGTGGGGGAGGCGTCGTCATCGTCGATCCACTTCCTGTGAGGAGCGTGAGAAATGTCGATGAATTTTTGCACAGTGATCAGGTCGCTGCATGCGGTGGTGTCATCTGATCGAGCTAGAAGTCGGTTTCGCTGGAGCGCCCGCCGGGACTCGGACCGGCCAGTCTCAGCGCCGATCGAGCCAGGTGAGGTGCTCGCCGACCTGTGCGTCGAGCCATGCCGACACGTCGCCCGCGGCCGTCGCGCCGGTGAGGGCGCGTGCCGAGATCGACACCGCCTCTTCGCATTCGGCGGTGGTCAGCAGGCCGACGGCGTGGGCGGCGAAGATCTCGTCGACGTCGATCAACTGCAGCGGCCGATCGGCCTCGTCGACCAGGTCCAGGTACCAGTCGACCGAATGCCACCGTCCGTGCTCGTCGGGGCCGTGGAAGCGGCCGACGTCGAGGTAGAGGCACTGGTTCGGCCGGTAGCCACCGGTGAAGTGAAAGACGTTGGCGCGCAGGCCGAGGGCGGGAAGCAACCATACTTCGAGGTGGGAGAAGCGCGGATGGTCGGCTGTGCGCGACATGTAGAGTCCGTACGCGGTCTCCCGGTAGTCGTCGACCGGGCGCACGAATCCCTTGTTGTCGGTGTTCGTCATCGCCGGGACGTCGAAGACCTCCGTCTTCGGCGGGTGGACATGGGCCGCGGCGTTGCCGGGAGCAGTCATGGCTCGACTCTAACGCCTCGCGCGCGACCCGCGGCCGGGATCCGGCGCCCCGGCCCGGGGAGCCTAGGCCCGTACGACGTCGGCGTCCCGCACCTGTACCCGCACCGGCGTCAGACCCGTGGTCGCCGGGCCCTGGACGAGCGAGCCGTCGAGTCCGAACTCGCTGCCGTGACACGGACAGACGAGGTCGCCGTCCTTCGGAGCCACCGCGCACCCCATGTGCGGGCACGTCGTCGAGAACGCCTCGAACGTTCCGGCGACAGGCTGCGTCACGACCACGTCGCCGACGACCACACCGCCGCCGACCGGGACCTTCGCCGTCGGTGTGAGCGCCGTACCGGACGAGGTGTCCGCGGCCGGGGCGTCCGATGCCGGGGCGTTCGAATCGTTGCCGCCGCAGGCCGCAGCGCCGAGCGCGACGGCTGTGATCGGCGCTGCGACGAGGACGGTGCGGCGGGCGAGGCTCGGTGACGCGGGTGCGGGCGCGAGGTCGGGCATGGGATCTCCTGACGAACGGGGCTGACGGTCGGTCGGGGTCCATTGCAGCACTAGAACCTGGTGATCGGCTGGGAATGGAATTGTCGGTGGCACGTTCTACCCTGATGTCATGGCATTTCCCGCGGAGAAACCCGTCATCGCGCATTCGGAGTTCCGTCCGGTCGGCGACATCGAGCGGACCGACGGCACCTTCGAGGTCGTCAGCGAGTACGAACCGGCGGGCGATCAGCCGACGGCGATCGCCGATCTCGAACAGCGACTCACGGCGGGGGAGAAGGATATCGTCCTGCTCGGCGCGACCGGCACGGGCAAGTCGGCGACCACCGCGTGGCTCATCGAGCGAGTGCAGCGACCGACGCTCGTGATGGCGCCGAACAAGACGCTCGCCGCGCAGTTGGCGAACGAACTGCGGGAGATGCTGCCCAACAACGCGGTCGAGTACTTCGTCTCGTACTACGACTACTACCAACCTGAGGCGTATATCGCCCAGACCGACACGTATATCGAGAAGGACAGCTCGATCAACGACGACGTCGAGCGGCTCCGACATTCGGCGACGTCGAATCTGCTGTCGCGTCGAGACGTGGTCGTGGTCGCGTCCGTCTCGTGCATCTACGGTCTGGGTACGCCCCAGTCGTATCTGGACCGGTCGATCGAGATGAGCGTCGGGGAGACCATCGATCGCGATGCGCTGCTCCGACTCCTCGTCGACGTGCAGTACACCCGCAACGACATGTCGTTCACCCGCGGCGGATTCCGGGTGCGCGGAGACACCGTCGAGATAATCCCGTCGTACGAGGAGCTGGCGGTGCGGATCGAGTTCTTCGGCGACGAGGTCGAAGCGCTCTATTATCTGCACCCGCTGACCGGCGACGTCGTTCGCCAGGTCGACAATCTGCGCATCTTCCCGGCCACCCACTACGTCGCGGGCCCCGAGCGCATGGAGAAGGCCATGGCGAGCATCGAGAAGGAACTCGAGGAACGCCTCGCCGACCTGGAGGCGAAGGGTAAGCTGCTCGAGGCGCAGCGGCTTCGGATGCGCACCACGTACGACTTGGAGATGATGCGCCAGGTCGGCTTCTGCTCGGGTATCGAGAACTACTCGCGGCACATCGACGGGCGCGGCCCCGGGTCGGCGCCCGCGACGCTGATCGACTACTTCCCCGACGACTTCCTTCTTGTGATCGACGAGTCGCATGTGACGGTGCCGCAGATCGGCGCCATGTACGAGGGCGACATGTCGCGTAAGCGCAACCTCGTCGAATTCGGCTTCCGGCTGCCGTCGGCCGTCGACAACCGACCACTCACCTGGGACGAGTTCGCCGACCGCATCGGACAGACCGTCTATCTGTCGGCGACACCGGGCGCCTACGAGCTCGGGCAGTCGGGCGGCGAGTTCGTCGAACAGGTGATCCGACCGACCGGTCTGCTCGACCCAGAGATCGTCGTCAAACCGACGAAGGGGCAGATCGACGACCTCGTCCACGAGATCCGGGAACGCACCGACCGCGACGAGCGCGTTCTGGTCACCACACTCACCAAGAAGATGTCCGAGGACCTCACCGACTACCTCCTCGAACTCGGGATCCGCGTCCGGTACCTGCATTCGGAGGTCGATACCCTCCGTCGTGTCGAACTCCTCCGGCAGCTCAGGTCGGGGGAGTACGACGTACTCGTCGGCATCAACCTCCTGCGCGAGGGACTCGACCTGCCCGAGGTGTCGCTGGTCGCGATCCTCGACGCCGACAAGGAGGGCTTCCTGCGCTCCACCACATCGCTGATCCAGACGATCGGTCGCGCGGCGCGCAACGTGTCCGGTCAAGTCCACATGTACGCCGACAAGATCACCGACTCGATGCAGAACGCGATCGACGAGACCGAGCGTCGGCGCGCGAAGCAGATCGCCTACAACAAGGAGGCGGGCGTCGACCCGCAGCCGCTGCGGAAGAGGATCGCCGACATCCTCGACCAGGTGTACGCCGAGGCGGACGACTCGGTGGAAGTCGGCGGCTCCGGCCGCAACGCCAGCCGTGGACGCCGCGCCCAGGGCGAGGTGTCGAAGTCGGTGAGCTCCGGCGTCTACGAGAAGCGCGACACATCGGCGATGCCGCGCGCGGAGCTCGCCGAACTGGTGCAGTCGCTCACCGATCAGATGATGAACGCGGCGCGCGATCTGCAGTTCGAGCTCGCCGGTCGTCTTCGCGACGAGATCGCCGATCTGAAGAAGGAACTGCGAGGAATGGACGCGGCTGGCATCAAGTGACGCGGCTTTCATCGTCGTACGCACTGAATTCTCTGTGACAGTGGGTACGAACCAGCACAGATTGGGTATCGGGACAGGGTATGTTCGGTGACGGAAATGGGTTCGCGCGCCACACCGGTCGCGGCCGGACCCGATGACAACACCTGGAGGGAACTCACACATGAGCGGATACTCGACCATCGTGGTCGGCACCGATGGGTCGGAATCGTCGCTGAAGGCAGTCGAGCGGGCCGGCGCGATCGCCGGTGACGCGACCGTCGTCATCGCGTGCGCCTACTTCCCGAACGACGGCAAGGCGGCCGCCGGGGCCTCCGACACCTTGCGCGACGAGGCCTACCAGGTGATGGGATCCTCGCCCACCGAAGAGATTCTGCGTACCGCGAAGGAGCATGCCCTCGGCGCGGGCGCCACCACCGTCGTTCAGCGGGCGGTGCAGGGCGCGCCGGTCGACGCGCTTCTGCAACTCGTCGTCGACGTCCAGTCGGACCTGCTCGTCGTGGGCAACCGCGGTCTCAACTCGATCGCGGGCCGGCTGCTCGGTTCGGTGCCCGCGGACGTCGCCCGCAAGGCCGCCTGCGACGTTCTGATCGTTCACACCACCTAAGGGTCGGCCGTCGAGCGGAGTCGAGACCTCGGGGTCTCGACTCCGCTCGACGCGTCTGCGGCCCCGATGCGTGTCAGACGGGGTGGGGCATGTCCGCCAGGTCCGGCGGCAGCGCCTTCGCATGGATCACGACGAGCCGTTGCGTCGCACGCGTCAATGCGACGTAGAGGTCGTTGTAGCCGCGTGGCGACTCGGCGACGAGGTCGGCGGGTTCGACGAGGACCACCGAGTCGAACTCGAGCCCTTTGGCCGCGGTGATCGCGTGGACGGACACGTCGCAGCCGAGCCCGACGAGGCGTTCGCGGAGGCCGTCGGCGGTCTCGTCCGAGGCGATGACGGTGGTCAGTCCATGCCAGTCGTGACCGGCCACCAGCGCGGCCACGGCTTCGGCGGGATCGCCGGCGGACACCGCGTACGGCTCGATCCCGTTGGACCGCAACGACGTCGGCGGCTCCTGATCGGGGTCGATCCAGGCGAGCACGCGGTTGGCGTAGTGAGTGATCTCCGCGGGCGTGCGGTAGTTGACGGTCAGCTCGTGCAGGCGCCACCGGTGTGCGACGTACGGCTCGAACACCTCGCGCCAGGACGTGCTGCCCGCCGCGTCGCCGGTCTGAGCGGTGTCGCCGATGACAGTCATCCAGCGGTTCGGGATACGACGCATCACCATGCGCCACGCCATGGACGACAGCTCCTGCGCCTCGTCGACGATCACGTGCCCGAACGTCCAGGTGCGGTCCTCGTAGGCGCGCTCCGCAGTGGTCCGACGTTCGGTGTGGACCTGTCGTTCGGCGAGTTGCTCGGCGTCGATCAGGTCGTAGGCCATCAGGATCTCGGGATCGAGTTCGTCCTCGAGGTCCTGTGGCGCCGATCCGGTCAGGATGTCGAGGGCGTCCTGCGCCTCGGTGAGCTGCTGGCGCCAGCGCGCCTGATTGATTCGGTCGGCCTCGTCCGTGCGATAGCCGATGAGCTCGGCGAGTTCGTCGAGGAGGGGAACGTCGCCCGGGGCGAGATCCGCGTCGCCGCGAAGGGGACGCGCCGGTCGGTACAACGCCGCGCGGTCGGCGTCGGTCCACCCGCGCGTCGACTTCCGCAGGAATGTCGGGTCGTCGTACAGGTCGCGGAGCACGCCCTGGGGAGTCAGCGTGGGCCAGAACTCGGTCAGCGCCTCGACGACGTGCGGATCGGCTTCGAGTTCGGCGCGAATGTCCTCCAGATCGGCCGCCGTGAGCAGCTGGGAGCCGTCGAGTTCGCTGGACCCGATACGTCGGGAGTGAACGGCGGCCAACTCGTCGAGTGCGGCGCGTAGGAATGCGCGCTGCGCCAGATTGTGTGCGCGGCGGGTCGATCGTGCGTGCGCTCGCGCGACCTTGATGGTCTCGGCGTCGATGGGGAGCTCATAGCCGTCGAAGTGTGTGACCAATCCCTTGCCCGGCAACGACTGTCGGCCGCGTACGGCGGCGCGCAGCACGTTCAGCATGCGCTGGTCGCCCTTGATGGCGGTCGCCTCGCGGGAGTCGTGACCGCGTGCGGTGACGTCGGGGAATAGATCGGCGACGGTGGAGAGCAGGACGCCGGTCTCGCCGAGGGACGGCAGAACCTGCCCGATGTAGGAGAGGAAGTCTTCGTTGGGGCCCAGGATCAGCACACCGCTGCGCGAGAGCAGATCGCGGTGCGTGTACAGCAGATATGCCGCGCGATGCAGGGCGACGGCGGTCTTGCCGGTGCCGGGTCCGCCCTGGACCACCAGGACGCCGCGGTGGACGGACCGGATGATCTCGTCCTGCTCGCGTTGAATGGTCTCGACGATGTCGGTCATCTCGCCGGTGCGCGCCGCGTTCAGCGCATCCACCAACGCCGACTCGTTGACCACATTCGCTCCGGTGGCGTCGTCGTCGATCTTCCCGGACAGCAGGTACTCGTCCGACACGCTGCGCACCGCTCGTGAGCGGGTGCGGATGTGACGGCGACGCTCGACGTCTTCGGGTGCGGCGGGCGTGGCGAGGTAGAACGGCCGCGCCAGCGGTGCGCGCCAGTCCAGGAGCAGAGTGGTGTCGCGGTCGTCGTCGTCGAGGATGCCGATCCGGCCGATGCGTCGGATCTCGTCGTCGTCGGCGGCGTCGGTCATGTCGAGTCGACCGAAGTACAGGTTGTGCTCGGCCGCGTCGATCTTGGTCAGCTCGTCGCTGTACATCCGCTCGTACGATTCGCGTTCGGACAGCGCCTGCGGGGTTCCCGCGGACTCTCGGAGCGTCTCGTTCAGGCGACGACGCGTCGTCGTGCGCATCCGGTCGAGGCGGGAATAGACGGCATCGAGGTGCACCTGCTCTTCGGACAGACGAGGGTCCGGAGCAGCATCTTCAGTGGAATGGGGGTGTGGCGCGCTCACAGTCGTTCCATATTACCGGCGTCTGCACGATGGCGTCGGGGCCACGACCGAGCACCGCTCGGTCGTGGCCCCGACGTCGATTCGTGCGCAGAGTCAGGCGGTGAGCTGCTTACGCAGTCGAGAGACTCGTCGGGTGGCCTTCTTCCCCGACTCCTCGGCGAGCTCACGCGCCCGCGTCGCGGCGTCAGGTGCCCGGTCGGCGATCTCCGATGCCAGAGACTCCGCGTGGTCCCGCACCGAGTCGATGACGCCCGGAGCGCGGTCGGCCACGGTGGAGGCCACGTCGTAGGCCTGCGACCGCGCGGCGTCGGCGTAGTGTGCCGCACGATCGGCGACGGCGTCGACCGGTAGACGATCGGCGACGTCGTGCGCCCAGTGCTCGGCGCGGTCGGCGGCCTCGTTCAAACGGTGCGACGACTCGGAGCGGCTGGGCAGCGCGTCGGCCACAGCGTCTCGTGTCCGGACGAGGCCACGGCGGCCACGCCAGCCGAGCGAGGGTCGGCCCTCGGTGTCCGCGGACGCCAGGAGCGCTCCGCCCAACAGTCCGATGTTCTTGACGAACTCGGTCTGCTTGGCGCTCTTACGCGCCGGATCGGACTCGTTCCAGAAGTCGCTGGCGAACACGGTGGTCGGGACCAGGGTTCCGGCGAGCACCGTCGACGCGAGACGAGGAGCCTTTCCCACGGCGAGCGCGACGCCCGCACCGACCTGTACGACACCGGCGGCCCTGATGACCGTCTCGGTGTTCGCGGGCACGGAGTCGAGCAACGGCTCCGCGGTGCGTGCGGGGCCGGACGGGGACCGGACGGCCTCGACGCCGGAGGTGATGAACGCAACGCCGAGAAGCGGTCGGGCGATTCGTCGAAGAATCATGGTGAATACCTTTCGTCTCGTCGAACAGGACGACACCGCGTGCGCCGAACTACCGCTGTCGGTACGAACGCGCCGTCGAGGTCGACCTTACTGGGACTGATGAGTCCGATAGGAGACGGCCGACAGCGGCCGTCCCCGGACACCGGCGGACCGGCGGGTCACCAGCCGCGGGCGCGCCACTCCGGCAGACCGGGGCGCTCGGCGCCCAGCGTCGTGTCCTTGCCGTGGCCCGGGTAGACCACGGTGTCGTCGCCGTAGCGGCCGAAGAACTTGGTCTCGACGTCGCCGAGGAGGATTTCGAAGTCGCCCGGCTGCCAGGTCTTTCCGACACCGCCGGGAAAAAGGGTGTCGCCGGTGAAGAGGTGGACGCGACCGGACTGCTCGGTGAGGGCCAGGGCCACGGAGCCGAGCGTGTGGCCGACGATGCCGATCACGTCGAGCGTCAGCTCGCCGACGACCACGGTGTCGCCGTCGGACAGGAGCCGGTCGGCGGTCACCGGGAGGTCGCCCGCATCGGCGGTCCCCACGGCGTGGGGGACGGCGAGTCCGGTGCTCACCTCGTCGAGCGCCTGCCAGTGGTCGAAGTGGCCGTGGGTCGTGACGATCTGTTTGACGGTGCCGGGGATCTGTTCGGCGAGGTCCAGCAGCACCCCCGCATCGTTCGCGGCGTCGATCAGCAGCGCGTCGCCAGTGGCCTTGTCGGTGACGACGTAGACGTTGTTGTCCATCGGACCGACGGACAGCTTCACGACCGTGGCGTTGTCGAGATCGCGGCGCTGCGCCTTGTTCTGCTGGTCGTCGCCGTCGGGGGAGACGTTGCCGGTGTACTCGTCGGAGACTGTGATCTGCTGCGTCATACCCCTACGTTAGCTGTCGGGTCCGACACTGCGGGGCGGCTCCGGGGCGACGCTCGCCGAGAATTGTCGGAGGGTCCGCGTACTCTGTCGACCTGGGGGAAACAGATGTCAGATGTGAGGAAGAGTAGTGGTTGATCGGCTCATCGTCCGTGGCGCGCGCGAGCACAATCTGCGTGGTGTCGACGTCGACCTGCCTCGAGACTCGCTGATCGTGTTCACCGGCCTGTCGGGGTCGGGCAAGTCGTCGTTGGCCTTCGACACGATCTTCGCCGAGGGCCAACGGCGGTATGTGGAATCGCTGTCGGCGTACGCGCGGCAGTTCCTCGGTCAGATGGACAAACCGGATGTCGACTTCATCGAGGGCCTGTCGCCCGCGGTGTCGATCGACCAGAAGTCGACCAACCGCAATCCGCGGTCGACGGTCGGCACGATCACCGAGGTCTACGATTACCTGCGCCTGCTCTACGCACGCGCGGGCACGGCGCACTGTCCGGTGTGCGGGGAGCGGATCGAACGGCAGACACCGCAGCAGATCGTCGACCAGATCCTCGCGATGGACGAGGGCACGCGATTCCAGGTTCTCGCGCCCGTCGTGCGCACACGAAAAGGCGAGTTCGTCGACCTGTTCGCCGAACTCCAGGTGCAGGGCTTCGCCCGCGCGCGCATCGACGGCGTCGTCCACCAGCTGTCCGATCCGCCGAAGCTCAAGAAGCAGGAGAAGCACGACATCGACGTCGTGGTCGACCGCCTCGTCGTGAAGCCGTCGGCCAAGCAGCGACTCACCGACTCGATCGAGACCGCGCTGCGGCTGGCCGACGGGATCGTGGTCCTCGACTTCGTCGACCTCGACGAGGACGACGCGGAGCGCGAACGACGCTTCTCCGAGAAGATGGCCTGCCCGAACGCGCATCCGATCGCGATCGACGATCTCGAGCCGCGCGCGTTCTCGTTCAACTCGCCGTACGGCGCCTGCCCGTCATGCGACGGTCTCGGTGTCCAGAAGGAGGTCGACGAATCGCTCGTCGTCCCCGACTCGGACAGCACACTGCGTGACGGCGCCATCGCACCGTGGTCGAGCGGGCACAACGCCGCGTACTTCCTCCGTCTGATGGAGGGACTCGGCGACCAGATGGGCTTCGACGTCGACACTCCCTGGAACGAGTTGCCGCGCAAGGCACGTAACGCGTTGCTCAACGGCTCGGACCACCAGGTCCACGTCCGCTTCAAGAATCGGTACGGACGCGTCCGCTCGTACTACACCGAGTTCGAAGGCGTCATGGCGTTCCTGTCGCGTCGCGCCGACGCCACCGAGTCCGAACAGATGAAGGACCGCTACGAGGGGTACATGCGCGATGTGCCGTGCCCGGCGTGCAGCGGCACCAGACTGCGTCCGGAGATCCTCGCGGTGACGCTCGACAATCCGACCCACGGAACCAAGTCGATCGCCGATGTCACGTCGTTGTCGGTGGCCGAGTGCGCCGAATACCTCGACGGCCTCGCCCTCGGCGAGCGTGAGGCGGCGATCGCCGGTCGGGTCCTCAAAGAGGTCCAGGCGCGCATCCGATTCCTGCTCGACGTCGGACTCGAGTACCTGTCGCTCTCGCGCGCCGCGGGCTCGCTGTCGGGCGGCGAGGCGCAGCGCATCCGGCTGGCGACCCAGATCGGCGCGGGTCTGGCCGGCGTCCTGTACGTGCTCGACGAGCCGTCGATCGGTCTGCACCAGCGAGACAACCGCCGACTCATCGACACGCTCGTGCGCCTGCGGGACCTGGGCAACACGCTGATCGTCGTCGAACACGACGAGGACACCATCCGGGCCGCCGACTGGATCGTCGACATCGGACCGCGTGCCGGCGAGCACGGCGGCCGGGTGGTGCACAGCGGCGACTACGCCGGGCTGCTCGCCAGCGAGACCTCGTTGACAGGCGCCTACCTGTCCGGGCGCGAGAGCCTCGAGGTGCCTGCGATCCGCCGTCCCGTCGACAAGAAACGGCAGGTCACGGTCGTCGGAGCGCGGGAGAACAATCTGCGCGGCATCGACGTCTCGTTTCCCCTCGGTGTGCTCACCGCGGTGACCGGCGTCTCCGGGTCGGGTAAGTCGACGCTGGTCAACGACATCCTGGCGACAGTTCTGGCGAACAAGCTCAACGGCGCCCGCCAGGTGCCCGGTCACCACACGCGGATCAAGGGCCTCGAACACCTCGACAAACTGGTGCAGGTGGACCAGTCGCCGATCGGCCGCACGCCGCGATCGAACCCAGCCACGTACACGGGCGTGTTCGACAAGATCCGCACCCTGTTCGCCGCCACCACGGAGGCCAAGGTGCGCGGCTATCAGCCGGGACGCTTCTCGTTCAACGTCAAGGGCGGACGCTGCGAGGCGTGCATGGGCGAGGGCACCATCAAGATCGAGATGAACTTCCTGCCCGACGTGTACGTCCCGTGCGAGGTGTGTCATGGCGCCCGCTACAACCGCGAGACGCTCGAAGTGCACTACAAGGGCAAGACCATCGCCGAGGTGCTCGACATGCCGATCGAGGAGGCCGCCGAGTTCTTCGAGCCGGTCACCTCCATCCACCGGTACCTCAAGACCCTGGTCGACGTCGGGCTCGGCTACGTCCGGCTCGGACAGCCGGCCCCGACCCTGTCCGGCGGTGAGGCGCAGCGAGTCAAGTTGGCCGCCGAACTGCAGAAGCGATCGACCGGGCGCACCGTCTACATCCTCGACGAGCCGACCACAGGTCTTCACTTCGAGGACATCCGCAAGCTGCTGCTGGTGATCAACGGGCTCGTCGACAAGGGCAACACCGTGATCGTCATCGAGCACAACCTCGACGTCATCAAAACGGCCGACTGGATCATCGACATGGGACCCGAGGGCGGCAGTGGCGGTGGCACCGTCGTCGCACAGGGCACACCGGAAGCGGTTGCGGCCGTTCCTGATTCGCACACCGGTGGATTCATCGCCGAACTCCTGCCCGCCGTGGAGGAGGCCGGCTGATCGACGCCCTCGTCGCCGAGCTGAGGTCCGCGGGCTGTGTGTTCGCGGACGACGAGGCGCGCGTCCTCCGTCGGTGGGCGTCGGATGCCGCCCAGCTCGCCGCGTGGGTGCGACGGCGGACCGGCGGCGAGCCGCTCGAGCACATCGTCGGCCGTGTCGAGTTCGCCGGATTGGATCTGCGAGTCGGACCCGGAGAGTTCGTGCCCCGACAACGGTCGCTCCTGCTGGCCGATGTCGCGACCGACCTCGTCGCCGGGCGTCGGGGTGTGTTCGTCGAGGCGTGCTGCGGAGTCGCCCCGATCGGCGCGGTGATCGCGGATCGTCGTCCCGAGGTGTGGATCGTTCTGACCGACTCCGACGCCGCGGTGCTCGAACACGCTCGGCGCAATGTGGTGGGCGCCGCCGTATGCCGCGGGGAGCTTCTCGACGCGGTGCCGATCCGGATGCGGCGGAGCGTCGCGGTGATCGCCGCGGTCGCCCCGTACGTGCCCGACGACCAGGCCGGTCTCCTCCCGGCGGAGGCCGTCGAGCATGAGCGACCGCACGCCCTGTTCGGTGGATGGGACGGACTCGATGTGATCCGTCGTCTGTTGGTCGAGGCGGTGGACGTCGTGGCGCCGAACGGGGCCGTCGCCCTGGAGATGCATCGGAGTCAGGCCGACGCCGCGGCGCGGATCGCCGAGGGCGTCGGATTCTCCCCGAGCGTCGTCCTCGGCGACGACGGCCAGACCGCCGTTCTGGTCGCCGCCACGAGTGCATGACCGGATCGGCGTGCGGGAGGGCGGTCGTGGACTACCGTGACTGATATGAGACGTTCGCTGACATCGAAGATCGCCGCCGTCGCGGCCGCGGCGGCTCTGTGCCTCACCGGTCTCGTCACAGCTCCGGCGACTGCGACGCCGATCACCTACGACTTCATGGACGGCATCCGGGCCGAGCTCGCGAATCCCGGAGGCTCGTTGCCCGGCACGAACGACTTCGACTGTGCGCCGCCCGCCGAGCATCCGCGACCGGTCATGCTCGTCCACGGGACCGGCGGGGGCCGCCAGACGAACTGGGCCACATTGGCCGCCGTCCTGGTCCGTGAGGGCTACTGCGTGTTCGCACCGACCTACGGTGCGCTCGGCAAGCCGTGGCCGGCGTCGGCGATCGGCGGACTCGGTCCCAAGGTCGACAGCTCGTGGGAGGTGAAACGCTTCGCCGACCGTGTCCTCGCGGCGACGGGATCGGAGAAGCTCGACGTGATCGGCCACTCGCAGGGCACCGAACATCCGACGTACTGGATGAAGTACCTCGGTGGGGCGCGCCATGTGAACGCCTACATCTCCCTGGCTCCGTACTGGAAGCAGGGTCCCGA
This sequence comes from Gordonia humi, assembly GCF_014197435.1. Lineage (NCBI taxonomy): Bacteria > Bacillati > Actinomycetota > Actinomycetes > Mycobacteriales > Gordoniaceae > Gordonia > Gordonia humi. The sequence continues at coordinate 3,600,152 of NZ_JACIFP010000001.1, read as the reverse complement.
CGCCGACGACTCCATCGGCGGTCGGATCGCCTGGTTCCGCGACCTGCTCGGTGCACAGGCGCCCGACGAGTCCGACTGCCCGGAATGCACGCCTGCACCGGCCGACCTCGACTTCAACCGTGCGGTGCGACTCCCGACGCCGTATCTGCCGGGCGTGCACTACACGAACATCGTCACCGAGCACGACACGATCGTCACGCCGTACAGCTCCGGCATCCTCGCCGGGCCTGCGGGTACCGACGTCCGCAACATCACCGTCCAGGACGGCTGCGCGAAGGACCATTCCGACCACATGTCGATCGTCGCCAACCGGCGCAGTGCCGCGCTGGTCCTCAACGCGCTCGATCCGACGCACCCCCGGCCGGTGCCATGCATCGCGGTTCCGCCGTTCACCGGGGCGTGAGGCGACGCTGAATGGACTTCGGCACTCGCTACGACTTCCACGGTCGTCGCGAGTGCCGAAGTGCTGGGCGAAACGAGGCTCTCTGTTCTAGAGGCCCATCGACCTGCGGATCTCGTCGAGCTTCGACTTGGCCGCCTCGTCCCGCTTGGCCATCGCCTCGTCGAGTTCGGCAGCCGCCGTGCCCGTCTCCGCCAGCACCTGGCCCCCGTCGGCGGTGGCCGTACGGTGTTCGATCTTGTCGCGCACGAAGTCGAAGGTCGGTACGCCGCTCTCGGTGTAGCCGGTGACGTCTTCGATCGACGGGGCCGCCACGGTCGGCGTGACGTCGGGCGACGGCACGATCTCGGCGTCGATGGGCGGCAGGTCGTCGCTGGCGGAGGTCATGGCGTCCAGGGTAGTCCGCTCAGGCCTTCACCGGGCCGGTGAACTTCTCACCGGGGCTCTCGCCGGGCTCGTCCGGATAGGCCGAGGCCTCGCGGAACGCGAGCTGGAGGGCCTTGAGCCCGTCCAGAATCGGCTTGCGGTGCAGACCGAGGTCGGCCGACGCCGCGGTCACCAGCCCGGCCAGCGCGTGGATCAGGGCGCGGGCCTCGGGCAGGTCCTTGTGCTCCTCCTCGCCGCCGGCCTCGGGGCCGATCTTCTCGGCCGCCGCACTCATCAGCATCACCACGGCACGGGTGGTCACCTCGACGGCGGGAATGGTGGCGAGTTCGCGGACGTTCTCGTCTGTGGAACCTCCCGGTGCGACGTGCGCATGCGAGTCGTCGGGGGAGGGACTGCCGGTCGAATAGGAGTTAGCGCTCACGCCTGTTAGACTTTCACAGCATGACCGCTCCGGGTGACTCCGGGGTAGCAAGAGGAACGTCGAGTCCCACCGTACGACGCAGGTCCCGCAGGGGAAGGCAGTTGTCCGGTTCCGGTCACACCGTCGCGAGACGACGGGGCGTAGCAGCGAGCACGAGTTCGCCGCTGAGGCCCTGCGCGCGACGGTGTTCGTCGGTCTCGATCTCCTCGAGCTGCCAGTTCTTCTGGCCGGCCACGTGAGTACACATTTATCGAGGAGGCCACATCAGCACTGAAACCCGCATCAACGAGCGCATCCGCGTTCCCGAGGTTCGTCTCGTCGGACCCGGGGGAGAGCAGGTGGGCATCGTGCGTGTTGAAGATGCGCTCCGCCTGGCTTACGAAGCCGATCTGGACCTGGTCGAGGTCGCGCCCGACGCGCGACCGCCGGTGTGCAAGATCATGGACTACGGCAAGTTCAAGTACGAGGCGGCGCAGAAGAAGCGCGAGTCGCGCCGTAACCAGCAGATGACCGTCATCAAGGAGCAGAAGCTCCGCCCGAAGATCGACGACCACGACTACGAGACCAAGAAGGGTCACGTCGTCCGATTCCTCGAAGCGGGATCCAAGGTGAAGGTCACGATCATGTTCCGCGGACGTGAGCAGTCACGTCCGGAACTGGGATTCCGTCTGCTTCAGCGGCTCGGCAACGATGTCGCAGAGTACGGCTTCGTCGAGACCTCGGCGAAGCAGGACGGCCGCAACATGACCATGGTCCTGGCCCCTCACAAGGGCGCGAAGACTCGGGCCAAGGCCCAGCAGGCGCCCGAATAGGACCACAGCAAGAACTCCGCACTCGCGGACTCCGACCAGCACCGGTGCGCCGGTGCGGGTGGAGTTCGCCCGAATGAAGGAAAACCATGCCGAAGAGCAAGACCCACAAGGGCACCGCGAAGCGTTTCAAGGTGACCGGCAGCGGCAAGATCGTCCGTGAGAAGGCGGGCAAGCGCCACCTCCTCGAGCACAAGTCGTCCCGCGTGACCCGTCGCATGAGCGGCACCGAGGTCGTGAGCGAGAACGACGCGCCGCGCATCAAGCGCCTGCTCAACCGCTGATCTTCCCCTGAAACGACGTATAAGGACTACTGACTAATGGCACGTGTGAAAAGGGCCGTCAACGCCCAGAAGAAGCGCCGCTCCACGCTCGAGGCATCGAAGGGCTACCGCGGCCAGCGGTCGCGCCTGTACCGCAAGGCCAAGGAGCAGCAGCTCCACTCGATGACCTACGCGTACCGTGACCGCCGCCAGCGCAAGGGCGACTTCCGCAAGCTGTGGATCACTCGCATCAACGCCGCGGCGCGCGCGAACGACATCACCTACAACCGCCTCATCCAGGGGCTGAAGCTCGCGGGTGTCGAGGTCGACCGCAAGGTCCTCTCGGACATCGCGATCACCGACCCGGCGGCCTTCACCGGCCTCGTCGAGGTCGCTCGCGCCGCGCTGCCGGCCGACGTCAACGCCCCGGCAGCCTGACCGGTTCCGAATTGACGCGTGATATGACTTCGCCCGCAGCGCGGAGCGAGGCATGATCGACAATCGACCCGCGACGGACGTTCTCACCGAACGTTCGTCGCGGGTCGTCTCGTTGGCGAAACTTCATCGAGCGTCCGTCCGCCGCGCCGAGAACCGGTTCCTGGCCGAGGGATTCAACTCGGTCGACGCGGCGCTGGCCACCGGGCGGGCGAGCGCGTTGCTGGTGCGCGACACCGACACCGAACGTCACGCCGACCTCGTCGCACGGGCGATCGAGGTCCGCCTGCCGGTGTTCCGGGTCACCGAGCGTGCCGCGTCGAAGCTGTCCGAGACCACGACGCCGCCGGGAGTCTTCGCCGTATGCGAACTCGTGACGACCACACTCGACGAGGTGCTCGCGACGTCGCCGGGATTTCTGGTGGTGGCGGTGGAGCCGCGCGAGCCGGGCAATGTCGGCACGCTGACCCGCTGCGCCGATGCGATGGGGGCCGATGCCGTGATCCTGCTCGGCGACGCCGTGGACCCGCACAACGCGAAGTGCGTGCGCGCATCCGCCGGAAGCGTCTTCCACGTCCCGCTGGTGCGCGAGAGCGATGTCGATGCTGCTCTGAAGCGCGTCCGGTCGGCGGGAATCGGAGTCATCGCGACGGCCATGGACGGCGAGTTGCTGCTCGACGACGCCGATGAGGCTCTCGCCCTGCCGCATGCGTGGCTGTTCGGCAACGAGGCGCACGGATTGTCCGAGCAGGTCCTCGCCGATGCCGACCACCGGTTGTCCATCCCGATCCGCGGGCGAGCGGAAAGCCTCAATCTCGCCGCCGCAAGCGCGATCTGCCTGTACGCGAGCTCCCGCGTACGCAACCGTTGACGGCTCAGAAGGCGACCTTGACCGGTGCGGTGCTCTTGTCGCTGGGAGCCTGCGGGCTTCCCAGCTGTCCCGAGGAGTTCAGACCCCAGCAGTAGACGTCGTCGCCCGTCCGAGCACAGGTGAGACTGGTGCCGGTGGCGACGTACCGGACGTCGCTGAGCGCCGCGACCGTGGTCGGCGAACCGACCGCTGTGTTCTCATCCGAGGAACCGTTCCCGACCTGGCCGAACTTGTTGTTGCCCCAGCACTGGACCTTGTCGTCGCCGTCGACCGCACAGAAGGTCGCGACGTCGACCGCGACCTGTTTGACGTCGGAGAGACCGGACACCTGGCGCGGGGTCTGGACCGTCTCCGAACCCGACGGCTGGCTGCCCCAGCAGTAGGTGTCGCCGTCGGACACCGCGCATGTGTAGTAGTTCAGGGTCAGCTTGTCGTCACTGTCGGTGTACGACGAGGCGCCGACGGCGAGCGAGGTGACCTCGCCCAGACCGTTCACCTTGACGGGGGTGTTGCGCACCGCTGTGCTGCCGTCGCCGATCTGGCCGTCGCGGTTGTCGCCCCAGCAGTAGACGTCCTTGTCGGCGACGGCGCACACGGTGCCGTTGGCGGCCGACACCTGGGTCACGTCGTGCAGCCCGGGGATCTTGGCGGGGCGGGTCACACGTTCGGAGGTGTCCCCGGTGCCCAACTGGCCGAACTCGCCGTTGCCCCAGCAGTACAGTTCGGCGTCGGCGATCGCACACGACGAACCCATGCTCACGGCCACCGCGGTGACTCCCTCGAGGTCGCCGACCTTCACCGGCGCCGTCTTGTCGTCGGTGGAGCCGTCGCCGATCTGACCGTAGTGGTTCGCACCCCAGCAATACGCCGAGCCGTCGACGGCCGCACAGGTCGTGGTCACGTAGTCGTCGCCCTCGGTCTTGTAGGTGCCCAGCGCGACCGCGGTCACACCGGTGAGCGCACCGACCTTCGTCGGAGCATTCCGCGACGTGGTGGTCCCGTCGCCGAGCTGACCGCTCGAATTGTCGCCCCAGCAGTACAGGTCGTCGTCGTGGACCGAGCAGACGGAGCCGAACGACATCGCGATCGTCTGGTAATACGACTTCGCCGGCGCCTCGTCGGACGAGGACGGCCACCACAGCGGCGCGGTGCCGCCGACGGCGATGACCGCGACCGCGGCGATCGCCAGGGCGATGAACAGCCCTCGCCTGGATCGGCGCGGCGGCGGCCCGGGCACGCCGCCCGGCGCCCACGGTCCGCTCGGCGGCACGCCCGGGCCGCCGGGGCCGAATCCCGGCTGCTGCGGATTGGACGCGTATGCGGGTTGCGACACGACCCCCGGATACGGTGTGCCGCCCGGTCCGGACATCGGTGCCGGCGTCTGCGGGGGATACTGCTGTGCGACGGGCACGGGTGTGAAGCCCGGGTTCGACGGCGCGGGCCCCGGTGCAGGCGTGAAGTGCTGCGGCGGGGCGGGCGTCGGTGCGACGGTGGTCGAGGTTCCGGCCGCGGTCTGGGCGAACGCTCGTCTGAGCTCGGCGGCGAAGGCGCGGCAGTCGGGGTAGCGCGCGGCGGGATCCTTGGCCATCGCACGCGCCAGGACCGGTCCCAGAGGCGCCAGGTCCGGCCGTGCCTGTCCGAGGGGAGGCGGCGGCTTCTGGACGTGGGCCATCATCAGCGCCGTCGCGGTGTCCGCTTCGAACGGTGCGTGACCGGTCAGGACCTGATACGTGGCGCAGGCGAGTGAGTACTGATCGGATCGTCCGGTGGCCGACTGTCCGGAGATGATCTCGGGTGCGGTGTACGCCATGGTCCCGACGACGGAGTTCATGGCGGTGAGTTGCGGAGAGTCGGCGAGTTTCGCGATGCCGAAGTCGAGGATCACGGCGCGGGCCAGAGCGCCGTCGTTGTCGCGGGTGATGACGATGTTGGCGGGTTTGATGTCGCGGTGGACGATGCCACGGTGGTGGGCGTAGTCGAGTCCCTCGGCCACCTGCGAGACGGCCTGGACGGTCTCGACGGGCGTGAGTCGGGTGGAGGCCATGTCGGGCCCGTCGAGGTAGCTCATGGTGAACCAGGGCAGACCGCCGTCCTGGTCGGCGACGCCGTACCCGTGGACGGTGATGATGCTCGGATGGTCGAGCGACGCCGCGGTGCGTGCTTCGTTGGCGAAGCGCTGCTGGAAGTCCGGGTTCGAGGCTCCGGCCACCGAGATCACCTTCATCGCCTCGTTGCGTTGAAGCTGCGTGTTCTCGACGACGTAGACGTCGCCCATGCCGCCGGAGCCGAGTAGTGAGACCACTCGGTATCCGGCGATGACCGATCCGGGCTGGGCAGACATGACGGGATCCTCTCGGACGGCGACTGCGATCGGATCAAGCCTAATGCGCGGTTTGCGTCGCGTCGTTCAACCGCGCGAACCCGTCCGGGACGGGCGACCGCTGCCTGCCTCGTGGACTTCCGGTGGACGACGCGTGTCGTGAGCGCCGGGCTGGCGACGGTGCGTCGCACCAGGTCGATTACCCTGGGGAAGTACTTTCAGCCCGCAGGTCTTAGGAGAAGCGAGCCAGGTGGCCGACGCGCAGAACCCCAACGAAGTCCCCGACTCGGCGAACGAGTTCCCGTCCGAAGCGCAGCTCGAGGCCGCGGTCGTCGACGCGCTCGCCGCGTTCGACGCCGCGAGCGGCCTCGACGAGTTGGCGCAGGCCAAGATCGCCCACATCGGCGACCGGTCGCCGATCGCGCTGGCGCGCCGCGCGCTCGGGTCGATCCCGAAGGATCAGCGGTCGGCGGGCGGCAAGCTCGTCAACCAGGTGCGTGGCCGCGTCGCGGCCGCCCTCGACGCGCGGACCGAGGTCCTCGTCGCCGAGCGAGACGCCGCCGTCCTCGTCGCCGAGACGATCGACGTGACGCTGCCCGCCGGGCGCCGTCCGGTCGGCGCCCGTCATCCGATCACGGTGATCGCCGAGCAGGTCGCCGACGTGTTCGTGTCGATGGGCTGGGAGATCGCCGAGGGGCCCGAGGTCGAGACCGAACACCACAACTTCGACGCGCTGAACTTCCTGCCCGATCACCCGGCGCGGTCGATGCAGGACACCTTCTACATCGCGCCCGAAGGATCGCGCCAGGTGCTCCGCACGCACACGTCGCCGGTGCAGGTGCGCTCCATGCTCAGCCGCGACGTGCCGATCTACGTCGCATGCCCCGGACGGACGTTCCGCACCGACGAACTCGACGCCACGCACACGCCGGTCTTCCATCAGATCGAGGGCCTGGCCGTCGACAAGGGGCTGACCATGGCCAACCTGCGCGGCACCCTCGAGGCGTTCGCCAAGGCCCTGTTCGGTCCGGAGACCACGACGCGCATGCGGGCCTCGTACTTCCCGTTCACCGAGCCGTCGGCGGAAGTGGACGTCTGGTTCCCCGGCAAGAAGGGCGGCGCCGGCTGGGTGGAGTGGGGAGGCTGCGGCATGGTCAACCCGAATGTACTGCGCGCCAGCGGAATCGATCCCGACGAGTACACCGGCTTCGCATTCGGCATGGGTCTGGAACGCACCCTGCAGTTCCGCAACGATCTGCCCGACATGCGCGACATGGTCGAGGGCGACGTGCGGTTCACCGCGCCGTTCGGCCCCGCCTTCTGACATCCGCCTGACCGACACGACCACACGAAAGAAGCTGGTTACCCGTGCGTCTCCCACAGTCCTGGTTGACCGAAGTCCTGCGCGCAGGCGCCCCCGACTGGTCCGCGTCCACCGACGACATCGACGCGGGCTTCGTCCGCGTCGGATTCGAGATCGAAGACGTCGAGCCGTTCCCGGAGATCACCGGACCGCTCGTCGTCGGGCGCGTCGCGGCGATCGAGGAGCTCACCGAGTTCAAGAAGCCGATCCGGTTCTGCCAGGTGGAGGTCGGCGAGGACGCTCCGCGCGACATCGTGTGCGGAGCCCGGAACTTCGCGGTGGGCGATCTCGTGGTCGTCGCACTGCCGGGCACCGTGCTGCCCGGACCGTTCGAGATCGCCACGCGCAAGACGTACGGCAAGACGTCCGACGGCATGATCTGCTCGGTCTCCGAACTCGGTGTCGGGGGCGACCACTCCGGCATCCTGGTGCTCGCACCGGGTACCGCTGAGCCGGGCGCCGACGCACGCGAGGCGCTCGGCCTGGACGACACCGCGATCGACGTCAACGTGACTCCGGACCGCGGATACGCCTTCTCGATGCGCGGTCTCGGCCGTGAACTGGCGAGCGCGTTCGCCGTGCCGTATGTCGATCCGGGACTGCGCGGCGAGCCGCTCGCCGCGACGGTCGACAGCGCACCGTGGCCGGTGTCGATCGACGCCGACAGCGCCGCCACCCGGTACACCGCGCGTGTGATCACCGGGGTCGACCCGATGGCGCCGACGCCGTGGTGGATGGTCAAACGACTCATGGTGGCGGGCATCCGCCCCATCTCCGCGATCGTCGACGTCACCAACTACGTGATGATCGAACTCGGTCAGCCGTTGCACGCGTTCGACGCCGACAAGGTCACCGGCACGATCACCGTTCGGTCGGCGCGCGCGGGGGAGATCCTGGTGACGCTCGACGGCGTCACGCGCACCCTCGATCCCGAAGACGTGGTGATCGCCGACGAGTCCGGACCGATCGCCCTGGCCGGCGTCATGGGCGGAGCGTCGACCGAGGTGAGCGACGAGACGGCGAACGTCCTGTTGGAGTCGGCCAACTTCGATCAGGTCCGGGTGTTCCGCACCGGCAAGCGGCACAAGCTGAGCTCGGAGGCGCAGAAGCGTTTCGAGCGCCTCGTCGACCCCGAACTGACTCCGGTCGCCTCCGACCGCGCCGCGTCGCTGATCGTCGCCCTGACCGGCGGACGCGTGGCCGGTGACCTGGCTGACGCGCGTGCGGAGACGGCCCCCGTCGCCGCGATCGAGATCGCGGCCGACCAGCCGGACGCGACCGCGGGCGTCGTGTATCCGGACGGCACCACGGCCGCGCGACTGCGCGAGGTGGGCTGCATCGTCGACGACTCCGGCGAGATGTTGTCTGTGACGCCGCCCTCGTGGCGCCCGGACCTGCGCCAGCGCGCCGACCTCGTCGAAGAGGTTCTGCGCCTGGAAGGGTTGGAGGACATCCCCGCGGTGGTGCCGCGTGCGCCGGGCGGTCGCGGGTTGACCGCGGTGCAGCGTCGTCGTCGCGCGATCGGTGTCACGCTCGCCGCGGACGGCTTCGTCGAGGTCCTGCCGTACCCGTTCATGCCTGCGGGCGTCTTCGACACGTGGGGTCTGGCCGACGACGATCCGCGTCGCAGCACGGTGTCGGTGTTGAACCCGCTCGAATCCGATCGGCCGGAACTGAACACCACACTGCTTCCGGGCCTGCTCGAGATGACGTCGCGGAACATCGCACGCGGGCGTCGCGACCTCGCTCTCTACGCCGTGGGCCAGGTGGTCCTCGGCGGCGACCAGGGGCCCGTCGTCGACGCGCTCGACGTGACCGAGCGACCGACGCAGGAGGAGCTCGACGCGCTCGACGCGTCGTTGCCGCGGCAGCCGTTGCACGCGGCCGCCGTGGTGACCGGCCTGCGTGATCCGGCGGGTCCGTGGGGGCCGGGGCGCGCCGCCGACGCTTACGACGTGTTCGAAGCCGCTCGAGCGATCGGCGCAGCCTCCGGTGTCGAGGTGACGCTGGTCGCCGACGACACGGCGCCGTGGCATCCGGGCCGCTGCGCTCGACTCGAGGTGGACGGTGTGACCGTCGGCCACGCGGGCGAGCTGCACCCGGCGGTTCTCGAGCGGGCCGGATTGCCGGCTCGCCTCTGCGCCGTCGAGATCGACGTCGACGCGCTGCCGCTCACCGAGAACCTGCCGTCGCCGACGGTGTCGCCGTTCCCGGCCGTGCTGCAGGACGTCAACGTCGTGGTCGCCGACACCGTCGCGGCGCAGGACGTGCAGGACGCGCTCGTCGAGGGCGCCGGGGAACTGCTCGAGTCGATCTCGTTGTTCGACGTGTTCGCCGGCGAGCAGGTCGGTGCCGGGAACAAGTCGCTGACCTTCGCCCTGACGTTCCGTGCGAGCGACCGCACGCTGACCGAGGACGACGCGAGCGCGGCCAAGCTCGCGGCCGTCGAGCGGGCCGCCGGCGCGGTGGGTGCGCGACTGCGGTGATCCGCGTCCTGATCTTCGCGGTCGTCGCCGCACTCGTCACGTTCTACCTGCACCGCAGGCTGGTGCGCGCGCCCGGTGTCCGCGGCGGGTGGGCGGTCGCCGCCGACGTCGCCCTGGTGCTCCTCGGCGCGGCGACGGTCGTCGCATCCGGGACCGGCGACGTCTTCGCGCCCGGCTGGGCGAGGCCGATCGGGTTCGTCGGCTACACCTGGGCGGCGGTGATCCTGTACCTGATCATCGGCACTGTCCTGATCGGCCTGGTGTCGCTCCTGGTCCGGCTCGTCCGACGACTGCGCGGACGTTCGGGCGGCGGTCTGGCGCAGCGTGTGACGGCGTCGCTCACCGCGGTGGTGGTCGTCGTCTCGTTCGCGGCCACCGGGTACGGCGTGTACGAGGCGGCCACCCCGCGCATCGTCGAGACCGATGCGCGGATCGTGGACCTGCCGCCCTCGTTCGACGGCGTTCGGATCGCCCTGGTCACCGACGTCCACGTCGGTCCCGCCCGCGGTGAGGGGTTCGTCCGGAAGGTGGTCGACGAGGTGATGGCCCAGAGACCGGACCTCATCGTGCTCGGCGGCGATCTCACAGACGGTACCGTCGCGAAGGTCGGCAGGGATCTCGAGCCGCTTCGAGACCTGCGCGCCCCACTCGGCGTGTTCGGCATCAGCGGCAATCACGAGTACTACGTCGACGACGGCGGCGCCTGGCTCGACTACTGGGAGACGCTCGGCGTGCAGACATTGCGCAATCAGCGGGTGGAGCTGCGTCGCGGCGACGGTGTCGTCGACCTCGCAGGCGTCTACGACGCGACGGCTCCCGCCCCGCACGAGCCCGACTACGCCGCCGCGCTCGGCGGACGGGATCGGTCGCACCCGGTGATCCTCCTGGCGCATCAGCCGATCCAAGCAGAGGACGCCGCGGCGTTCGGTGCCGACCTGCAGCTCTCCGGTCACACGCACGACGGCCAGATCTGGCCGCTGACCTACCTCGTCGGTCTACAGCAGCCGGTCACCGCGGGATGGGGCGACGTCGACGGCGTCCCCGTGTACGTCACGCGCGGGACCGGCGCGTGGGGCCCGCCGGTCCGCGTTCTGGCTCCGCCGGAGATCACCGTGATCACGCTGCGACCGGGGGGGGGGTCGGTCCGTAGCCGGGTAGTCGTTCGCAGGGCGCGACATGGTCTCGACGCCGCAAGCGACGGTCCGCGCGCCGTGTCCGACGAGGTGCGTGAGGAGACGCCGCGGACGTGTACGCACGGCCGGTTGAATCGCCCACCCACCGTTACGTGAATTAATTTGCGCTCTAGTGCATAATGATAGACATGACTATCAAGGTAGCGGTCGCGGGAGCGAGCGGGTATGCGGGCGGAGAGATCCTTCGACTCCTCTGCGGCCACCCCCGTCTGGCCACGGGCGAACTGGAGATCGGCGCACTCACCGCTGGCGGGAACGCGGGCAGCCGACTCGGCGAGCACCACAAGAATCTGATTCCGCTGGCCGACCGCGTCCTGCAGGAGACCACGGCCGAGGTCCTCGCCGGACACGACGTGGTGTTCCTCGGACTTCCGCACGGCCAGTCCGCGGTGATCGCCGACGCGCTGCCGCCGTCGACCGTCATCGTCGACTGCGGCGCCGACTTCCGACTCGAAGACGCCGCCGAATGGATGCACTACTACGGCGGCGAGCATGCGGGCACCTGGCCGTACGGCATGCCCGAGTTGCCCGGCAACCGGGACGAGCTGGAGTCGACGACGCGGGTCGCGGTTCCCGGCTGCTATCCGACGGTCTCGATCCTGTCGCTGTTCCCGGCGCTGGCGTCCGGTCTGGTCGACACGCGGGTCACCGTCGTCGCCATGTCGGGTGCGTCCGGCGCCGGTCGGTCGCCCAAGGTGAACCTGCTCGCCTCCGAGGTCATCGGATCGGTCAGGGCCTACGGCGTCGGCGGCGTCCACCGGCACACCCCGGAGATCACGCAGGCGCTGTCGAACGCGGCGAACGCGCCCGTCGACGTCTCGTTCACCCCGGTCCTCGTGCCGACCAGCCGCGGCATCCTGGCCACGTGCACCGCACGGACATCGGCGACCGCCGCGCAACTGCGCGAGGTCTACGAGAAGGCGTACGCGGACGAGCCGTTCGTGCACGTGCTGCCGGAGGGCGAATTCCCCGAGACCGGGTCGGTGATCGGCTCGAACGCCGTCGTCATCGGCATCGCCGTTGACGAGAAGACCGGCACCTTCACCGCCGTCGGCGTCGTCGACAACCTCACCAAGGGGACTGGCGGCGCGGCCGTGCAGTCGATGAACCTCGCTGTCGGATTCGGCGAGACCGAAGGACTCTCAGTGGTAGGAGTGGCACCGTGACCGAACCTCAGCATCAGTCCCCGCTCGAGCCCGCCGAGTTCGACGACGCCGCCACCGGCGGCCGGATGGTCCGCCGCCAGGGCGTCACGGCGCCGCTCGGCTTCCGCGCCGCGGGGCTCGCCGCGGGCATCAAGGTCAGCGGCAGACCCGACCTCGCCCTCGTGTTCAACGAGGGCCCCGAGTACGCCGCCGCGGGTGTGTTCACGAGCAACCAGGTCAAGGCGGCGCCGGTCCGCTGGTCGCAGCAGGTGCTCAAGGGGCGGCGGCTGCGCTCGGTGATCCTCAATTCGGGCGGCGCCAACGCGTGCACCGGTCCGGGCGGATTCCAGGACTCGCACGCCACCGCCGAAGCCGTCGCTCAGGCGCTGTCGAACTGGGGCACCGAGACCGGTGCGGGCGAGGTCGCCGTGTGCTCCACCGGGCTGATCGGCGACCGCCTTCCGATGGACAAGGTCCTGGCCGGCGTCACCGAGATCGTTCACGAGATGGCCGGCGGCATCGAGGGCGGCACCGACGCCGCGCACGCGATCATGACCACCGACACCATCCCCAAGCAGGTCGCGCTACACCATCCGGGCGGGTGGAACGTGGGCGGCATGGCCAAGGGCGCAGGCATGATGGCACCGTCGCTCGCGACCATGCTCGTCGTGCTCACCACCGACGCCGAGGCCACGGCGGATCAGCTCGACACCGCGCTGCGTCGCGCCACCGCGCGCACCTTCGACCGGCTCGACATCGACGGCGCCATGTCGACCAACGACACCGTGCTCCTCCTCTCGTCGGGTGCCAGCGCCGTACGGGTGGACCAGACCGACCTCGACGCCGCGGTCTTCGCGGTGTGCGACGATCTCGCCGCCCAGTTGCAGAACGACGCCGAGGGCGTCACCAAACGGGTCGAGATCACCGTGACCGGTGCGAAGACCGACGCCGACGCGCTCGAGGTCGCCCGGACGGTCGCCCGCGACTCCCTGGTCAAGACCGCGCTGTTCGGGTCCGATCCGAACTGGGGCCGAGTACTCGCCGCGCTCGGCGTCACCTCGGTGCTCATCGATCCGGACGTCATCTCGGTCTCGTTCAACGGCTCCACGGTGTGCGCGAACGGCACCGGCGTCCCGGGCGCGCGCGAGGTCGACCTCAGCGGCGACCGCATCCACGTCGTCGCCGACCTCGGACTCGGCGACGGTGAGGCGACGGTGCGGACCACGGACCTCTCGCACGCCTACGTCGAAGAGAACTCGGCGTACTCCTCATGAGCGATGCACAGACTCCGCTGGAGAAGGCGTCGGTCATCGCCGAATCGCTGCCCGCTCTGCAGGCGCTGCACGGCACCCGGGTCGTGATCAAGTACGGCGGCAACGCGATGGTCGACGACGAGCTCAAGAGGGCGTTCGCCGCCGACATGGTGCTGCTGCGCGCGTGCGGGATCTTCCCCGTCGTGGTGCACGGCGGCGGCCCGCAGATATCGGCCATGCTGAAACGACTCGGCCTCCAGGGCGAGTTCCGCGGCGGCTTCCGCGTCACCACCCCCGAGGTGATGGATGTGGCGCGCATGGTCCTGTTCGGCCAGGTCGGCCGGGAACTCGTCGGCCTGATCAATCGACACGGGCCGTACGCGGTCGGCATCACCGGTGAGGACGCGCACCTGTTCACCGCGGCTCGGCGCAGCGTCATGGTCGACGGCGAGCCCACCGACATCGGACTCGTCGGTGACATCAGCACCGTCAACACCTCGGCCGTCGACGATCTCATCGCCGCCGGCCGCATCCCGGTGATCTCCACGATCGCTCCCGACGTCGACGGCGTCGTGCACAACATCAACGCCGACACCGCGGCGGGTGCCGTCGCGAACGCCCTCGCCGCCGAGCACCTCGTGATGCTGACCGACGTGGAGGGCCTGTACACGGACTGGCCCGACCGCGGATCACTCGTGTCGACGATCACCGCGAGCGAAGTCGCCGAACTGCTGCCGAGCCTCGACGCCGGCATGGTTCCGAAGATGGAGGCGTGCCTGCACGCCGTCCGAGGCGGCGTCGGCGCCGCGCATGTGATCGACGGCCGTGAGCCGCACGCAGTCCTGGCCGCCCTGCTGACCGCGTCCACCGCGGGCACCACGGTGCAGGCCGACGAAACGGAAGGGGAGCGGGTATGACCGCACCACTGCAGCAGCGCTGGTCGGCGTCGCTGATGAACAACTACGGCACACCGCCGGTCGCGCTGGTCCGCGGCGACGGCGCCGTCGTGTACGACGCCGACGGCAAGGCCTACCTCGACCTGCTCGGGGGCATCGCCGTCAATGCGCTCGGACACGCCAACCCGGCGATCGTCGACGCCGTCTCGACGCAGCTGTCGACGCTCGGCCACGTGTCGAACCTGTACGTCGCACCGCCCGTCGTCGAACTCGCGGAGCGGCTGCTCGCGGCGTTCGGTCACGACGGCCGCGCGTTCTTCTGCAATTCGGGCACCGAGGCGAACGAGGCCGCGTTCAAGCTCGCACGACTGACCGGGCGACCGCAGATCATCGCCGCCGACGGCGGGTTCCACGGCCGCACCATGGGTGCGCTGGCGATGACCGGTCAGCCGGGCAAGCGAGAGGCGTTCGAGCCGATGCCCGCCGGCGTCGACTTCGTGCCCTACGGCGACGTCGCGGCCCTCGAATCCGCCGTCTCCGAGCAGACCGCCGCGGTGATCCTCGAACCGATCCAGGGCGAGAACGGCGTCATCGTGCCGCCGGCCGGCTACCTGGCGGCCGCCCGGGAGATCACCTCGCGTCACGGCGCGCTCCTCATCCTCGACGAGGTGCAGACTGGCATCGCCCGGACCGGGGCGATGTTCGCCCACCAGCGGGCAGGCGTGGTTCCGGACGTCATGACCCTGGCCAAGGGCCTCGGCGGCGGCATGCCGATCGGTGCGGTCCTGGCGACGGGACCGGCCGCGGAGCTGTTCGGTCCCGGACACCACGGCACGACGTTCGGCGGCAACCCGGCGTGTGCGGCGGCCGCCCTCGCCGTGCTCGACTACATCGACGAGCACGACCTGTGCGCCCGCGTCGACTCGCTCGGCAAGACGCTGAGCGCCGACATCGAGAACCTCGACCATCCGTTGGTCGCCGGGGTGCGCGGTGACGGTCTGCTCCTGGGCGTGGTCCTGACCGAGCCGGTCGCCAAGCAGGTCGATCTCGCGGCGCGGGAAGCGGGGTACCTCATCAACGTTCCGGCCGCGGGTGTGATCCGACTGGCGCCGCCGCTGATCCTGTCCGATGAGCAGGCGAGTAACTTTGTCGCCGACCTCCCCGGCATCCTCGACGCAGCGGCTGCCGCGCATTCGAAAGGCTGACATGACCCGACACTTCCTCCGGGACGACGACCTCTCACCCGCGGACCAGGCGCAGGTGTTGGCACTGGCCGCGCGGATGAAGGCCGACCCGTACTCGGCGAAGCCACTCGCCGGACCGAAGGCAGTGGGGGTCGTCTTCGACAAGAACTCGACGCGGACGCGCTTCTCCTTCGAGGCGGGCATCGCGCAGCTCGGCGGACACGCGATCGTCGTCGACGGGGCGACCACGCAGATGGGACGTGACGAGTCGCTCGCCGACACCGGACGCGTGCTGTCGCGATTCGTCGACGCCATCGTCTGGCGCACCTTCGGCCAGGATCGGCTCGACGAGCTCGCGCGGCACTCGTCGGTGCCGGTGGTCAACGCGCTGAGCGACAGCTTCCACCCGTGCCAGGTCCTCGCCGATCTGCAGACGATCATCGAACACAAGGGGACGGCCGCAGGTCTGACCCTGACCTATCTCGGCGATGCGGCGAACAACATGGCGAACTCGCTGATGCTCGGCTGCGCGATCGCGGGCATGCACGTCCGACTCTCCGGACCCGACGGATTCCGACCGGGTCCGGGGATCGTCGATCAGGCACGGCAGCAGGCCGTGAGCACCGGCGGCAGCATCACGGTGATCGACGATCCGAACGAGGCCGCGACCGGCGCCGATGTCCTGGTGACCGACACCTGGGTGTCGATGGGGCAGGAGGGCGACGGACTCGACCGGGTGGGTCCGTTCCGGCCGTACCAGATCAACGACGCTCTGCTCGGGCGCGCCGCGCACGGCGCGATCGTGCTGCACTGCCTGCCCGCACACCGCGGCGAGGAGATCACCGACGAGGTGATCGACGGGCCGGCCAGCGTCGTCTTCGACGAGGCGGAGAATCGTCTGCACGCGCAGAAGGCACTGCTCACCTGGCTGCTGGAGAACCAGTGACCGATTCGGAGCCGTCGCGTCTGGCTGCGACGAGGGCCGGACGGCACGCGCGGATCGTCGAGATCCTCGCCGCCGAGCAGGTGCGCAGCCAAGCCGATCTGCAGCAGCGCCTGGCCGACATCGGCGTCGAGGCCACCCAGGCCACTCTCTCGCGTGATCTCGACGAACTCGGCGCCGTCAAGCTGCGCGCCGCAGACGGCGGCGCGGGCGTGTACGTGGTGCCCGAGGACGGCAGTCCGGTGCGCGGAGTGGCGGGCGGCACCGACCGCGTGTCCCGACTGCTCGCCGATCTGCTCGTCTCCACGGACTCCTCCGGTGACATGGCGGTGCTGCGCACACCGCCGGGTGCGGCACAGTATCTGGCGAGCGCCCTCGACCGCGCCCGGTTGCCCGGTGTGGTCGGCACCATCGCGGGCGACGACACGATCTTCGTCCTCGCCCGCCGACCGGTCACCGGCGCCGAACTGGCCCAGCAGATCGAAGACCTCGTCTGAGACGTGGCGACGAGCGCCTCGAAGCCGGTGCGCCGCACTCCCTCCGCATCAGCACCCGCACAATGAAATCCATCGACCCCGTCCGCAAGGAGAATCCGACCTCATGGCCGAGAACGACGCACCCGCTCGCAAAGAAGGCACCAACGAGGGCGCCCTGTGGGGCGGTCGCTTCGCCGACGGCCCGGCCGCCGCGATGGCTGCGCTGAGCAAGTCGACGCACTTCGACTGGGCGCTGGCACCGTACGACGTCGCGGCGTCGAAGGCGCACGCTCGCGTCTTGAATCGGGCCGGTCTGCTGACCGACGACGATCTGACCGCGATGCTCGCGGGTCTCGATCGACTCGCGTCCGACGTCGCCGACGGTACGTTCGGGCCCGCCGAATCGGACGAGGACGTGCACGGCGCGCTCGAACGCGGGCTCATCGAGCGCGTTGGCGCCGAACTCGGCGGCCGACTCCGCGCAGGACGTTCGCGCAACGACCAGGTCGCGACGTTGTTCCGGATGTGGCTGCGGGACGGCATGCGCCGCGTGGGAGCCGGTCTGCTCGATGTCGCCGAGGCCCTCGTCGGACAGGCGGCGGCCAATCCCGGTGCGGTGATGCCGGGCAAGACGCATCTGCAGGCCGCCCAGCCCGTGCTCCTCGGCCACACGCTCCTCGCGCACGCGCAGCCGCTGTTGCGCGACGTCGCGCGTCTGGTGGACGCCGACCGACGGGTGGCCGTCTCGCCCTACGGTTCGGGTGCGCTCGCGGGATCGTCGCTGGGGCTCGATCCGGCGGCCATCGCCGCCGACCTGGGCTTCGACGCCGCCGCCGACAACTCCATCGATGCCACCGCCTCGCGTGACTTCGCCGCTGAGGCCGCCTTCGTCTTCGCGATGGCCGCGGTTGATCTCTCGCGTCTGGGCGAGGACGTGATCCTTTGGAGCACACCGGAGTTCGGATACGTCACGCTCGCCGACGCGTGGTCGACGGGCAGCTCGATCATGCCGCAGAAGAAGAACCCCGACGTCGCAGAACTCGCGCGCGGCAAAGCCGGTCGGGTGATCGGAAACCTGACCGGGCTGTTGGCGACGCTCAAGGCACAGCCGTTGGCGTACAACCGGGATCTGCAGGAGGACAAGGAGCCGGTGTTCGACTCGGTGGCCCAGCTCGAGCTGCTCCTGCCCGCGATGACCGGGCTGGTGGCCACGCTGACCTTTCACCCGGACCGCATGGCCGAGCTCGCGCCCGCGGGGTTCACGCTCGCCACCGACATCGCGGAATGGCTTGTCCGTCAGGGCGTCCCGTTCCGAGTCGCCCACGAGGTGGCAGGCGCATGCGTTCGCGAGGCCGAATCGCGGGGTGTGGGTCTGGACGAGCTCGACGCGCAGACGCTCGCCGAGATCAACCCGTCGCTCACTCCGGACGTCTCCGAGGTCCTCACCGTGACGGGTTCGATCGAATCGCGCAACGCCCTCGGCGGCACCGCGTCGACGCAGGTGCAACGGCAGATCGAGGTGGCCACGGCGACCATCGCGGATCTGCGCGCAGCACTGGCGTGACGTGCATCCCGTAGCGGCGACAACGATGTCTGGGACCTGTCGATACAGGTAAGGTGATTCGCGACGCGGACCCGTTCAGACGGTGACGATTGCCGCGGACGGGACGAAGGGACTGCTGTGGTCGGACTGCCGAGGGTCGGAACCGCTGTCGGGCGCGTCGTGGCGACCGCTCAGAACGGTTTGGAGGTCATCCGCATGGGTGGCCTCGAGACCGGAACCGAGCCCGCGCCGTACAAGGTGGTCGAGACCGAGAAGATGTTCCGGCTGCGGCGGTACTTCCCGGACGACCCCGGCGTCGACGCGTCGCACATCATCCTCGTTCCGCCGATGATGGTCTCCGCCAACGTCTACGACGTGACCGAGGCCAACGGCGCGGTGTCGGTGCTGCACGAGCGGGGGATCATCCCGTGGGTCGTCGACTTCGGCTCGCCCGATCACGAAGAGGGCGGTATGGAGCGCACCCTCACCGACCACGTCGTCGCGATCAGCCGGGTGGTCGACCTGGTCCGCCGCGTGGTCGGACGCGATGTGCACCTCGGCGGATACTCGCAGGGCGGCATGTTCGCCTACCAGACCGCCGCGTACCGACGGTCGGAAGGCGTGGCCAGTCTGGTCACGTTCGGCAGCCCGGTCGACATCACCGCGGCCATGCCGCTGGGCATCCCGGCGAACCTCGTCGTTCCCGGAGTCGAGTTGCTCGGCGATCGATTCTTCAACAATCTGTGGATCCCGAGCTGGCTGGCGCGCACCGGATTCCAGCTCGCGGACCCGGTCAAGACCGCGAAGAGCCGGATCGACTTCCTCCGCAAGCTGCACGACCGTGACGCGCTGCTGCCGCGGGAGGACCAGCGTCGCTTCATCGAACAGGAGGGGTGGGTCGCCTGGTCCGGACCCGCGGTGGCCGAGCTCCTGCGGCAGTTCGTGGTGCACAACCGCATGGTCTCCGGCGGCTTCGTCATCGACGGCGACGTCGTGTCGATGAGCGACATCACCTGCCCGATACTCGCCTTCGTCGGGGAGACCGACGACATCGGCCAACCGGTCGCGGTCCGCGGCATCCAGCGCGCCGCACCCGACGCCGACGTGTACGAGACTCCCGTTCCCGCCGGACACTTCGGCCTGGTCGTGGGTTCGACGGCCGGTCGGCTGTCGTGGCCGACGTCGGCCGAGTGGATCCTGTGGCGCGACGGTCGCGGGGACCGTCCAGACGCCGTCGCTCCGATGGACGCCTCGACGACCGTCGGATCCGGGATCAGCTGGGCCAATCGGTTGAGCTACGGCGTCGGCCAGGTGGCCGGCGCGAGCACCGCGGTCTCCAGGGAGATATTCGACGCGGTCTCCTCGATCCAGCGCACCACGGTCGCAGTCGCCCACGAATCGGTGCGGACCGTGCCGCGGCTGTTCCGCCTCGGCCAGATCCAGCCGTCGACTCGGATATCCCTCGCCAAGCTGATGAGCGAGAACGAGCGCCGCACCCCGCACAACGAACTGTTCCTCTTCGAGAACCGGGTGCTCACGCACGAGCAGGTCAACACCCGTATCGACAATGTGGTCGCCGGCCTCATCTCGTGCGGTGCGCGTCCGGGCGAGCACATCGGCGTCTTGATGGACACCCGTCCGTCGGCGCTCGTCGTCGTCGCCGCGCTGTCTCGGCTGGGAGCCGTCGCCGTCGTCCTCGCCTCGGGCGAGGACCTTCCGGAGATGCTCAAACTGTCGGACACGCACGCGATCATCACCGACCCCACGCATCTCGACGAGGCCGCCGAGGTCAGCGACCGGGTACTCGTACTCGGTGGCGGAAGCGGAGACTCCCGCGCCATCGCCCGCGCCGACGGGGACAAGATCGTCGACATGGAGAAGATCGACCCGGAGCTGGTGCGGGTCCCGATCTGGTACCGGCGGGACCCGGGTCTGGCGGGCGACCTCGCGTTCATCCTGTTCACCAAGACGCAGGGACGCATCTCGAAGTGGTCGATCACCAACCACCGGTTCGCGATGTCGGCGTTCGGTGCGGCCGCGGCCGCAGGACTGACCAACCGTGACACCGTCTACTGTCTGCCGCCGCTGCACCATGCGTCCGGTCTGCTGACCACGCTGGGTGCGACGGTCGCAGGCCGTTCGCGGATCGCGTTGTCGAACGGCGTCGACCCGGAGACGTTCTCGTTCGAGGTGCGCCATTACGGCGTGACCGTCGTGTCGTACACCTGGTCGATGCTCGCCGACGTCATCCGCAGCGAGGACTTCGACCCCGCCCAACTGAGCACCGTCCGCCTGTTCATGGGGTCCGGTCTCGCGAGCGGCCTGTGGTCGGAGATCGTCGAGGCGATGCCGAAGGCCCGGGTCCTCGAATTCTTCGCGACAGCCGACGGGTCGACGATCCTGGCGAACATCGGCGGCGACAAGGTCGGCTCGATGGGACGCGCGCTGCCGGAGACCAACGCTGTTCGAATCGCCGCTTACGATGCCGACACCGAGCAGCTGAAGGTCGACGCCGAGACCGGCTTCATCTATGAGGCAGGTGCCGGCGAGGTCGGGATGCTGCTGGCCCACGCCGCTCAGCGATTCGAGTCGAACGGACCGGTGTTGCGCGACGTGTTCCGCACTCATGACCGGTGGGAGATCACCGGAAGTCTGTTCCGCGCCGATGCCGACGGCGACCTCTGGTTCGTCGGCTCGGCGCAGAACCTCATCCGGTCACCGCGCGGCATCGTCTACCCGATCCCGATCCAGGAGGCGTTGTCGAAGGTCGCGCTCATCGATCAGGTCACGGTCTACGGGGTCGGGGAACCGGGGACCCAGGTCGCCGTCGCCGCGATCAGTCTCCGGACCGGCTCGACGTCGATCACGCCGACCGCGCTGCGAGTCGCACTCGGTGAGATGCCGTCGGACCTGCGCCCCGACCTCGTCTGGGTCACCGACGAGATCCCGCTGTCGGAGTCGTTCCGCCCGATCAGCAGCGGCTTCGCCGCCCGCGGTCTGCCCAGACCGGGTGCGAAGGTCTGGTTTCGCGATGCCGAGGGACGATACCGGCGCTACACGGCGTCGGCCGCCAAGGACATCGACTGGTCGTCGCCCACGCCGCACGCGATCGACCGCACTCAGAACTGACCGCACTCGCCGAGTAACCTGAGGACCCATGAGCACTCGCGCCCAAAGTCTCGACCCGGTCGTTCGCGACCGCCTCGTCTGTCCGCAAGACCTCGGTGAACTGATCGACGCGGGGGACGAACTCTACAACCCTCGTCTGCGCGTGGCGTACGCGATCGACGAGCTCGGCATCCCGAACATGCTGATCGACGACGCGCGCACCGTCTCCGACGACGAGCACCGCGCGTTCACCTCCGGCGCGGGGGAGTGACCTCCACCGTGAGTGAGAACATCCTCGACGAGCTCGCCTGGCGCGGACTCATCGCGCAGACCACCGATCTCGACGCACTGCGGGCGGCCATCGACGACGGCCCGATCACGCTCTACGCGGGATTCGATCCCACCGCGTCGAGTCTGCACGCCGGTCACCTCGTGCCGCTGCTGACCCTGCGCCGTTTCCAACTCGCCGGTCATCGGCCGATCGTCCTGTCCGGTGGTGCGACGGGACTCATCGGCGATCCGCGCGAGGTCGGTGAGCGCACGATGAACAGTTCCGACACCGTCGCGGGCTGGGCCGGTCGCATCGTCGGGCAGCTCGAGCGCTTCGTCGACATCGATGAGACGCCGACCGGCGCGATCCTGGTCAACAACATGGACTGGACCGGACCGATGAGCACCATCGAGTTCCTCCGCGACGTCGGCAAGCACTTCTCGGTCAACGTGATGCTGGCTCGCGACACGGTCAGGCGGCGTCTCGAGTCGGACGGCATCAGTTACACGGAGTTCAGCTACCTGCTCCTGCAGTCGAACGACTACTTGCAACTGTTCCGCCGGTACGGTGCGACGCTGCAGATCGGTGGATCCGACCAGTGGGGCAACATCGTCGGCGGTGCCGACCTGATCCGGAAGGTCGAAGGGGAGTCGGCGCACGTCCTGACCGTTCCGCTGGTCACCTCCTCGGACGGCAAGAAGTTCGGCAAGTCGACCGGTGGCGGAAGCGTGTGGCTCGATCCCGATCTGACCACTCCGTACGCGTGGTACCAGTACTTCGTGAACACGGCGGACGCCGATGTCATCGGGTACCTGAAGTGGTTCACGTTCCTCTCGCGTGAGGAGATCGCCGAACTCGAACGGCTCACGGCGGAGAAGCCGCATCTGCGTGAGGCGCAGAAGCGATTGGCCGCGGAACTGACGACTCTCATCCACGGTCCGGAGATGACGGCCGCCGCACAGCTGGCCAGCCAGGCACTGTTCGGCCGGGGAGAACTCGACGGAATCGACGAGGGGACTCTGTCCGCCGCACTGTCGGAGACCGGAGTCGCCGAGTTCGAGGCCGGTGCGACGCCGACGATCATCGAGCTTCTCGTCGAGTCCGGCCTGTGTGCCGGCAACAAGGCGGCGCGTCGGGCGATCGACGAGGGCGGCGCCTACGTCAACAACGTCAAGATCGTCGACGCCGACTGGGCGCCGACGTCCGCCGACCTCCTTCATGGCAGATGGCTGGTGCTCAGGCGTGGGAAGAAGACTTTCGCCGGGGCGCGGATCGGCGTCTGACCAGCAGACTTGGCACCAACAGGGCGGACGTGTAACTTAGTCGGAGTCCGAGCGGCTCCGGCCGCTGGAGACACCGACCGGAACCTCCTGGGCCGCGAGTTGAAAGACTCCGACTCGGTGGTGTAGAGTAAGAAGCCGCTTCGGCAGTAAGAACTTCTTCCATCAGAATTACGGAAGAACAACGTACTTGCCAAGCAGATTCCAGTCTGGTAGGTTGGAAGAGTTGGCCTGAAACGGTCGATACACAATGAAATATGTTCACTGGAGGTCGACCCGACCATGTCGGGGTGGTGCTGGTGGGTGTGTGTTCTTTGAGAACTCGATAGTGTGTGACAGAGATTTTCTTGTGCCACATAAAGATTGTTTTTTGTGGCAGGAAAACTATTTTGTGAACAGGCATGACACAACCTTGTGTGGTTGTTGTCGTGTTGTTTGATGATTGTTATTCTTGTCAGTTTTTTGGATTTGGTCAGGCTTTGCTTTCTGGCTTGTGTTGAAAACTGTGTTTTCAATATTTTTTGTTGGAGAGTTTGATCCTGGCTCAGGACGAACGCTGGCGGCGTGCTTAACACATGCAAGTCGAACGGAAAGGCCCCTTCGGGGGTACTCGAGTGGCGAACGGGTGAGTAACACGTGGGTGATCTGCCCTGCACTCTGGGATAAGCCTGGGAAACTGGGTCTAATACCGGATATGACCTGATGCTGCATGGTATCGGGTGGAAAGCTTTTGCGGTGTGGGATGGGCCCGCGGCCTATCAGCTTGTTGGTGGGGTAATGGCCTACCAAGGCGACGACGGGTAGCCGACCTGAGAGGGTGATCGGCCACACTGGGACTGAGACACGGCCCAGACTCCTACGGGAGGCAGCAGTGGGGAATATTGCACAATGGGCGCAAGCCTGATGCAGCGACGCCGCGTGAGGGATGACGGCCTTCGGGTTGTAAACCTCTTTCGCTAGGGACGAAGCGCAAGTGACGGTACCTGGAGAAGAAGCACCGGCCAACTACGTGCCAGCAGCCGCGGTAATACGTAGGGTGCGAGCGTTGTCCGGAATTACTGGGCGTAAAGAGCTCGTAGGCGGTTTGTCGCGTCGTCTGTGAAATTCTGCAACTCAATTGCAGGCGTGCAGGCGATACGGGCAGACTTGAGTACTACAGGGGAGACTGGAATTCCTGGTGTAGCGGTGAAATGCGCAGATATCAGGAGGAACACCGGTGGCGAAGGCGGGTCTCTGGGTAGTAACTGACGCTGAGGAGCGAAAGCGTGGGGAGCGAACAGGATTAGATACCCTGGTAGTCCACGCCGTAAACGGTGGGTACTAGGTGTGGGGTCCATTTCACGGATTCCGTGCCGTAGCTAACGCATTAAGTACCCCGCCTGGGGAGTACGGCCGCAAGGCTAAAACTCAAAGGAATTGACGGGGGCCCGCACAAGCGGCGGAGCATGTGGATTAATTCGATGCAACGCGAAGAACCTTACCTGGGTTTGACATACACCAGACGCGCATAGAGATATGTGTTCCCTTGTGGTTGGTGTACAGGTGGTGCATGGCTGTCGTCAGCTCGTGTCGTGAGATGTTGGGTTAAGTCCCGCAACGAGCGCAACCCTTGTCCTGTATTGCCAGCGGGTTATGCCGGGGACTTGCAGGAGACTGCCGGGGTCAACTCGGAGGAAGGTGGGGATGACGTCAAGTCATCATGCCCCTTATGTCCAGGGCTTCACACATGCTACAATGGCGCGTACAGAGGGCTGCGAGACCGTGAGGTGGAGCGAATCCCTTAAAGCGCGTCTCAGTTCGGATTGGGGTCTGCAACTCGACCCCATGAAGTCGGAGTCGCTAGTAATCGCAGATCAGCAACGCTGCGGTGAATACGTTCCCGGGCCTTGTACACACCGCCCGTCACGTCATGAAAGTCGGTAACACCCGAAGCCGGTGGCCTAACCCCTTTGTGGGAGGGAGCTGTCGAAGGTGGGATCGGCGATTGGGACGAAGTCGTAACAAGGTAGCCGTACCGGAAGGTGCGGCTGGATCACCTCCTTTCTAAGGAGCACACAACACTCTCGTGCTGTCCTCGAACGCAGGATGGGCGAGTGTGTGTTCATGGGTGAAACACAAGAAATCCACGCCTGCGGCGGGCACCCTGGTGGTGCCGGCCGTGCTGGTGAGCATCGATGTGGTGCTTGCTGGTGGTGGGGGTGTGTCGGGTGACCGGCATGCTGGGATGTCACACGCTATCGGGGTTCTGAGGGAATACACTGGGTGTGTTTCTTCGTGCTTGCTGGATGTCCGCGCACAACGTGTTGTGTGGTGGGTCGGGTGGGTGTGTGTTGTTTGAGAAGTAGATAGTGGATGCGAGCATCTTACATGTAAGGTGTGTATTGCAATTTCAATGAAAATGTGATGTCCACATTCGTGTCACAGTCGACTGTTTCCCATCTGTGTGTGGGGGGTGGTGGTTGTGGTGTGTTTGTGGGTGTTGTTGTAAGTGTTTTAGGGCGTTCGGTGGATGCCTTGGTACCAGGAGCCGATGAAGGACGTGGTAGGCCGCGATAGTCCTCGGGGAGTTGTCAAACGAGCTGTGATCCGAGGGTGTCCGAATGGGGAAACCCAGCACGAGTTATGTCGTGTTACCCACTCGTGAATGTATAGCGGGTGTGGAGGGAACGTGGGGAAGTGAAACATCTCAGTACCCATAGGAAGAGAAAACAAGAGTGATTCCGTGAGTAGTGGCGAGCGAAAGCGGATGAGGCTAAACCATGCGTATGTGATACTCGGCAGGGGTTGTGCGTGTGGGGTTGTGAGGGCATTATGTCATCGTCTGCCGGCGGTGGGGTCAGTAAAAAATTGTTGTGTTAGGTGAAGTGGCTTGGAATGGTCTGCCGTAGTGGGTGAGAGTCCCGTAACCGAAAACGCGATGACTGGCTTTAGTGTTTCTCAAGTAGCAGCGGGCTCGTGGAATCTGCTGTGAATCTGCCGGGACCACCCGGTAAGCCTAAATACTTTCTGGTGACCGATAGCGGACTAGTACCGTGAGGGAAAGGTGAAAAGTACCCCGGGAGGGGAGTGAAATAGTACCTGAAACCGGACGCTTACAATCCGTCAGAGCCCTCTATTGTTGTGGGGTGATGGCGTGCCTTTTGAAGAATGAGCCTGCGAGTTAGTGCTCAGTGGCGAGGTTAACCCGTGTGGGGTAGCCGTAGCGAAAGCGAGTCTGAATAGGGCGTGTAGTCGCTGGGTCTAGACCCGAAGCGGAGTGATCTACCCATGGCCAGTGTGAAGCAGCTGTAAGAGGTTGTGGAGGCGCGAACCCACTTCAGTTGAAAATGGAGGGGATGAGTTGTGGGTAGGGGTGAAAGGCCAATCAAACTCCGTGATAGCTGGTTCTCCCCGAAATGCATTTAGGTGCAGCGTCACGTGTTTCTTACTGGAGGTAGAGCTACTGGATGGCCGATGGGCCCTACTAGGTTACTGACGTCAGCCAAACTCCGAATGCCGGTAAGTGAGAGCGTGGCAGTGAGACTGCGGGGGATAAGCTTCGTAGTCGAGAGGGAAACAGCCCAGATCGCCGGCTAAGGCCCCTAAGCGTGTACTAAGTGGAAAAGGATGTGGGGTCGCTTAGACAACCAGGAGGTTGGCTTAGAAGCAGCCATCCTTGAAAGAGTGCGTAATAGCTCACTGGTCAAGTGATCCTGCGCCGACAATGTAGCGGGGCTCAAGTACACCGCCGAAGCCGCGGCACTCACACGAGAACATCGGCAGGTTTTCCTGTCTAGTGGTGTGGGTGGGTAGGGGAGCGTCCTGCATCCGTGGAAGCGCCGGAGTGATCTAGGTGTGGAGGGTGTGGGAGTGAGAATGCAGGCATGAGTAGCGAAAGACAAGTGAGAAACTTGTCCGCCGAATGACCAAGGGTTCCTGGGCCAGGTTAATCCGCCCAGGGTGAGTCGGGACCTAAGGCGAGGCCGACAGGCGTAGTCGATGGACAACGGGTTGATATTCCCGTACCCGTGCACTCGCGACAAGTGGTGAATCATCTGTACTAACCATCCAAAAGCTGCTGTGGCTTTCTTCGGATTGTTGTGGTGGTGGCTGCATGGGACCTTGGGTGTAGTAGTCAAGCGATGGGGTGACGCAGGAAGGTAGCTGGGCCAGTCGTTGGTTGTGCTGGTGTAAGCCTGTAGGACGGGACATAGGTAAATCCGTGTTCTGTGTGTCTGAGAGGTGATGCGTAGCCGTTGTGGTGAATTCAGTGATCCTATGCTGCCGAGAAAAGCCTCTAGTGAGTTGGTGCATGGCCCGTACCCCAAACCGACACAGGTGGTCAGGTAGAGAATACTAAGGCGATCGAGTGAACTGTGGTTAAGGAACTCGGCAAATTGCCCCCGTAACTTCGGGAGAAGGGGGACCATTGCTGGTGAAGGACTTCGCGTCTGGAGTTGGTGGTGGTCGCAGAGACCAGAGAGAAGCGACTGTTTACTAAAAACACAGGTCCGTGCGAAGTCGTAAGACGATGTATACGGACTGACGCCTGCCCGGTGCTGGAAGGTTAAGAGGACCGGTTAACCACTTTGGTGGTGAAGCTGAGAATTTAAGCCCCAGTAAACGGCGGTGGTAACTATAACCATCCTAAGGTAGCGAAATTCCTTGTCGGGTAAGTTCCGACCTGCACGAATGGCGTAACGACTTCTCTGCTGTCTCAACCACAGGCTCGGCGAAATTGCAGTACGAGTAAAGATGCTCGTTTCGCGCGGCAGGACGAAAAGACCCCGGGACCTTCACTATAGCTTGGTATTGGTGTTCGGTACGGTTTGTGTAGGATAGGTGGGAGACTGTGAAGCGTGCACGCTAGTGTGTGTGGAGTCGTTGTTGAAATACCACTCTGATCGTATTGGGCTTCTAACTTCGGACCCTGATCGGGTTCAGGGACAGTGCCTGGTGGGTAGTTTAACTGGGGCGGTTGCCTCCTAAAGTGTAACGGAGGCGCCCAAAGGTTCCCTCAGCCTGGTTGGCAATCAGGTGTTGAGTGTAAGTGCACAAGGGAGCTTGACTGTGAGACGTACGTGTCGAGCAGGGACGAAAGTCGGGACTAGTGATCCGGCACCGGCGTGTGGAAGCGGTGTCGCTCAACGGATAAAAGGTACCCCGGGGATAACAGGCTGATCTTCCCCAAGAGTCCATATCGACGGGATGGTTTGGCACCTCGATGTCGGCTCGTCGCATCCTGGGGCTGGAGTAGGTCCCAAGGGTTGGGCTGTTCGCCCATTAAAGCGGCACGCGAGCTGGGTTTAGAACGTCGTGAGACAGTTCGGTCTCTATCCGCCGCGCGCGATTAGAAACTTGAGGAATCCTGTCCCTAGTACGAGAGGACCGGGACGGACGGACCTCTGGTGTGCCAGTTGTTCTGCCAAGGGCACGGCTGGTTGGCTACGTTCGGAAGGGATAACCGCTGAAAGCATCTAAGCGGGAAGCCTGTTCCAAGATGAGGTTTCTTACCAACTTTGGTTGGGTAAGGCCCCCTAGAGATGATGGGGTTGATAGGCCAGAATTGTGAGCGCAGTAATGTGTTGAGGTGACTGGTACTAATAGGCCGAGGGCTTACATACAATGCTCACACGTTTTTGTTTGGTTGTTTGCATCCACTATTTGCTTCTGAGGCAACACACGTGTTTGTGTGTGTCTTGTGTTTTTACGGTGGTTTTAGCGGTGGGGGAACGCCCGGTCCCTTTCCGAACCCGGAAGCTAAGCCTGCCAGCGCCGATGGTACTGCACTGTAATGGGTGTGGGAGAGTAGGACACTGCCGTAATTTACTTGGTGGGGCCCCTGATCTGTGACAGGTCAGGGGCTCTACTGCTGTCTGCACCCGGGTACCAGACCGGCCGCATCGAGAATTCTTTTACGACTGGGCATTCGCGATAGATTGGAACCATGAGCAAGCGACAGCGCGCCGGCGATTCGGTCAACGGATCGGAACCGGTGATCCCCGACGATGTAGAGGCCGCCGATCTCGATCCCGAGATCCGCCGCGATCTCCACGCACTCGACAAGCAGACCGCCGATCGCGTCGCTCGCCACCTCGTTGTCGTCTCCGAACTCCTCGGTGAAGACCCCGACGCGGCACTCGCACACGCCCGAGCTGCGCGAGCCCGCGCCGCCCGCGTGGGCGTCGTTCGAGAGACGGCCGGTATCGCGGCTTACAACGCCGGCGAATGGCAGGAGGCGATCACCGAACTGCGAGCGGCACGGCGCATGAGCGGGGGCGATGCACTGCTCCCGCTCATCGCCGACAGCGAACGCGGGCTCGGCCGCCCCGAGCGCGCGATCGAGATCGCCGAATCGAGCGAGGCGAAGACTCTGAGCGGCGACGACGCGCTCGAGATGCTGATCGTCGCATCCGGCGCTCGACTCGACCTCGGTCAGCCCGAACTCGCCGTCGCCGTGCTCGAAGCAGGCGACCTCAGGCCCGGCCGGACCGGAGACGACGCCGCCCGACTCTTCTATGCATACGCCTCCGCCCTCGAGACCGCGGGCAGACGGAGCGACGCACTGACCTGGTTCCAGAACGCAGCGGCGGCCGACGTCGACGACCTGACCGACGCCGAGTTCCGCCTCATGGAACTCGGTAGCACGAAGAACGGGGCGGTGCCCGCCGGACGTGAGACCGGCGAGGCGTCGGAGGCGGACCCGGATTCGCTCGGCGCCCACTACGACTCCCTGCTCTTCGACCTCGACGGCACGCTGTTCGCCGGGGCGTCCGCGCTTCCGCACGCGGTGGATGCGGTCAACACCAGTGCGTCCTCGGTCCTGTTCGTGACGAACAACGCCAGCCGCTCGCCCGAGGCGGTGGCCGAACACCTGACGGAGCTCGGGTTCACCGCGGTCGCGGATCAGGTCGTGACCAGCGCTCAAGCGGGTGCGGCGTTGGTGAGCGAGCACGTTCCGGCCGGCAGCCGCGTCCTCGTCGTCGGCGCCGATGCGCTGCGCGACGAAGTGAACGCGCACGGAATGGTCGCGGTCGCGTCGGCGGACGACGAACCGATCGCCGTGGTCCAGGGCCACTCGCCCGACACCGGGTGGGCGCAACTGTCGGAGGCGGCACTGGCCGTTCGAGCGGGTGCGACGTGGGTCGCCTGCAACGTCGACACCACATTGCCGAACGAACGAGGACTGCTCGTGGGCAACGGATCGATGGTCGCCGCGGTGAAGTCGGCGACCGGAGCCGAGCCGTTGGTGGCGGGTAAACCGGCTGCGCCGATCATGCGCGACGCGCTCTCACGATCCGAGGGGCGCCGTCCGCTGGTCGTCGGTGATCGGCTCGACACCGACATCGCCGGAGCCAACACGGTTGGCATCGACAGTCTGCTCGTGATCACCGGAGTCTCCGGAGCACTCGACCTCCTCGCGGCCGGACCCGACGCACGCCCGACGTATGTCGCGACCGACCTCGCCGCCCTCGACAGCGCGGCCGACGCCGCGCGGATCGGCGGACACCACGGGTGGCGCATCCAAGTGATCGACGAGCACGTCGACGTCGCGTCGAGCGGAGCGTCCGACGGCACGTCGCTCCTGGCCGCGCTGGCACACGCCGTGTGGACGGCCGACGTCGGCGACCGCGATCTGCGCATCGCAGCCGGCGACGACACGGCCGCAGAGGCGCTCGCCGCGGTCGGTGTCACAGCCCTGCGTTAGCCTGGACGGGTCATGAATGCACCGAATCCAGCCGCATTGGCCGCGCAGGCGGCCCGCCGAAACGCCGACCCCGGCGACCCGGACGACCATCCGGTGACCGAGACGGTTCGCGAGATCCTCGACGAGGTGTCGCAGATCCGAGACGCCGTCGGCGACGAGTTCGATCTGGGCGCCACCTCCCGTCAGGCGGAACTGCTGACGCGGGCGCACGATGCCCTCGCCGATGCGCTGGAGGACGTCGGACGTGGCTGAGCACAGTACGGGCGAGCACTGATGGCGACCCGCGCCCGACTGGACGCCGAACTCGTCCGCCGAGGCCTCGCACGGTCGCGGGAACAGGCGCGCGAGCTGATCGACGCGGGCAAGGTGAAAGTCAACGGAACCGTCGCATCGAAGGCCGCCACCAACGTCGCGAAGGACACCCCGGTGCTGGTGACCGAACCCGACACCGACGACTGGGCCTCTCGCGGCGCACACAAGCTGATCGGTGCTCTCGACGCGTTCGAGCCACTCGGAGTCTCCGTCGACGGTCGTCGCTGTCTCGACGCCGGCGCATCGACGGGCGGCTTCACCGACGTCCTGCTGCGGCGCGGCGCCCGCGAGGTCGAGGCCGTCGACGTCGGCTACGGCCAACTCGTCTGGCGACTGCAGACCGACGACCGCGTGCACGTGCACGACCGGACCAACGTCCGACACATCACTCCCGAGTCGATCGGCGGTGACGTCGACCTGATCGTCGGCGACCTGTCGTTCATCTCGTTGCGACTCGTGCTCCCCGCTCTCGCATCCTGCCTGCGCATCGGCGGAGACGCGCTGCCCATGGTCAAGCCGCAGTTCGAGGTGGGCAAAGACCGCGTCGGAACCGGCGGCGTGGTACGCGACCCGGCACTACGAGCCGAAGCGGTGGCCCACGTGTCCACCGCGGCCACCGCACTCGGCCTCCAGACCCGCGGCGTCGTCGCGAGTCCGCTGCCCGGACCGTCCGGGAACGTCGAGTACTTCCTCTGGCTCCGCAAGACCCACAGTCAGCCGGACGGCGCTGTTGCCGATACCGTGGAGCAGTCGCCGGTCGACGACGACGTCCGCGCGATGATCGACAAGGCCGTCGCCGACGGTCCCGCGTGATACGAGGAGGGGAGACTCCATGACAGAGCGCACCTTCCTGGTGGTCGCACACACCGGCCGCGAGTCGGTGACGGGCACCCTGCGGACGATCGCGCAGCGATGCGCCGACGCGGGCGTCGGCCTGCGGATCGTCGACCACGACACCCGACTGGCGGCCGAACCGATCACCGAGACGACCCACCCGGTCGACCCGGACATGCTGCGGGCCACCGGCGCGGACGTCGAGGTCACCTCGGCCGGGTCGGCGTCGGCGAAGGGCTGCGAACTGGTGATCGTGCTCGGCGGCGACGGAACATTCCTGCGTGCGGCCGAACTCGCCTACCCCGCGTCCGTTCCGCTGATGGGCATCAACCTCGGACACATCGGCTTCCTCGCGGAGGCCGAATCGCATCGCGTCGACGAAGTGCTCGACATGTTGATCTCCGGGCGCTACCGCGTCGAGGACCGGATGGTGCTCGACGTGTCCGTGATCGATCCCGGATCGGACCGGCCGCGCGCCCGCACGTGGGCACTCAACGAAGTCGTGATCCAGAACCGGTCGCACAACGGCGTCCTCGAGCTCGTCACCGAGGTCGACGGCCGTCCGGTGGCCGCCTTCGGCGCGGACGGGCTCATGGTCGCGACGCCGACCGGATCCACGGCGTACGCGTTCTCCGCGGGAGGACCCGTGATGTGGCCCGACCTCGAGGCGATCCTCGTCGTCCCCAGCAACGCGCACGCGCTCTTCGCCCGCCCGATGGTGACGAGCCCCCGCTCCACCGTCGCCGTGGAGATCCACCGTGACGGCCGCGACGGGGTGGCCGTCAGCGACGGGCGTCGGATGCTCGACGTCCCCGCGGGTTCCCGCATCGAGGTCGCGCGGGCGCCGCGATCCCTGCGCTGGGTCCGGATCGACTCGGAACCGTTCGCCGACCGTCTGGTGACCAAGTTCTCGCTGCCCGTGACGGGGTGGCGGGGGAGGAGCTGACCGCCTGTGCTCGAAGAACTGTCGATCACGAGTCTGGGAGTGCTGGAGGCGGCCTCCGCCGAATTCCATCCCGGCTTCACCGCGCTCACCGGTGAGACCGGTGCGGGAAAGACCATGATCGTCACCAGTCTGCGGCTGCTGTCGGGCGGTCGCGCCGACGCGGGCCGCGTGCGCAGCGGTGACGCCAAAGCCGTCGTCGAAGGTCGATTCCGGCTTCCCGCCGACCGCGGCGGAACGATCGGCGAAGTCCTCGACGAGACCGGTGCCGACGTCGACGACGATGACACCGTGATCGCCGTCCGCACCGTGAACGCCGACGGCCGCTCCCGCGCGCATCTCGGCGGACGCAGCGTCCCCGTCGGCACACTGGGTGCGCTGACCGGGGAACTGCTGGCCATCCACGGCCAGAACGATCAGCTCCGACTCCTCCGCGGTGATCAACAGCGCGCCGCCCTCGACCGCTTCGCCGGCGCCCCGACCGCCAAGACACTCGCCAAGTACCAGCGGGCCCGCAAACGGTGGACCGACATCCTCGACGATCTGGATCGGTTGCGCGCCGACTCGCGTGCTCTCGCGCAGGAGGCCGATCGCCTCCAGTTCGGGCTCGAGGAGATCGACGCGGTCAAGCCGATGCCGGGCGAGGACGCCGACATCATCGAC
The DNA here is from genome assembly GCF_014197435.1 of Gordonia humi. Taxonomy (NCBI): domain Bacteria; kingdom Bacillati; phylum Actinomycetota; class Actinomycetes; order Mycobacteriales; family Gordoniaceae; genus Gordonia; species Gordonia humi. Next base: position 3,566,666 of record NZ_JACIFP010000001.1, on the reverse strand, counting down.
GTGGTCCGCCGACTCACCGACCTGGAGGACATCAGGTCGGCCGCCGCGTCGGCACACGGCATCGTCGCGGGGGCGGAGGGATCGTCGGTGCTCGACGCCCTCGGCACCGTACGGTCGCTCCTCGAATCCGCGGCCGATGCGGCCCTGCGCGACCTCGGGCCTCGTGTCCAGGAGGCGCTCGTCGTCGTCGGCGACATCGGAGACGAGTTGACCGGTTTCCTCAGCGGTCTGCCCGACGACGCCGCCGACCTCGACAGCCTCCTGACTCGGCAGGCCGAGCTGAAGTCGCTCACCCGCAAATACGCCGCCGACGTCGACGGTGTGCTCGCCTGGCGCGAGGAGGCTCAGCAGCGTCTGACCGAGATCTCCGATCCGCAGGCGAGGATCGACGAACTCGAATCCGAAGCCGCCGACGTCCGCGACGAGGTCGCCGCCCTGGCGGCCACCCTGCACCGCCAACGCGCGAAGGCGGCGAAGTCGCTCGGCACCAGGGTCTCGGCCGAACTCGCCGGACTCGCGATGGGCGGAAGCGCCCTCGCCGTGACCGTCGGACTCAAACCCGCCGACGACCCGCGTCTGGCGGTGGACGTGGACGGCACCGCCACCACAGCGGGTGGACACGGCGTCGACCAGGTCGAGTTCGGCCTCGTCTCGCACAAGGGCGCCGACCCGCTGCCGATCGCCCGCTCGGCGTCCGGCGGCGAACTCTCGCGGGTCATGCTGGCGCTCGAAGTGGTGCTCGCCGAACCGGACTCGGGATCGGTGATGGTGTTCGACGAGGTCGATGCGGGTGTCGGCGGCGCCGCGGCGGTACAGATCGGTGCTCGACTGGCGAGACTGGCCCGTCGCCATCAGGTGATCGTCGTGACGCACCTTCCGCAGGTCGCCGCGTTCGCCGACAACCATCTGGTGATCGGCAAGCACGGAGGCGGCTCCGCGGGCAGACAGCGGTCCACGCTGACCACGTTGACTCGCGACGAACGGGTCGCCGAGCTGGCCCGCATGCTCGCGGGTCTCGGCGACTCCGAGACCGGCCGCGCACACGCCGAGGAACTGCTCGAGACCGCGGAGGCGGCCCGAGCGGCGGACTAGGGCGCGACTGATGATGTCTGTGTGACAAAAGTTGCCAATGTTACGGCGCGCCTCCGTGGCATTCATGGGCGGGGGGCCCACCATGGCTGTCATGAGGATGCCCGCTTTGCTGTCACGCACCACCGAAGAGCTGCCCGGCCTGATCGGCGTCGCGCGGATCGACAAGAACTCGAAACGACTCCTCGAACGCGTCGGCGAGGGGGAGATCGTCGTACTCGACGAGGTGGACCTCGATCGAGTGACCGCCGACATCCTCGTCGACGCCCAGGTGGGCGCGGTGGTGAACGTCTCGCGCTCGATCACCGGCCGGTACCCGAACCTCGGACCGGAGGTCCTCGCCGCATCCGGTGTGCCGATCCTCGACGCCGTCGGGCCGGAGATCTTCTCGCGGATCAAGGACGGGCAGAAGGTCCGTCTGCACGATCAGCGCCTCTACGTCGGCGATCGGGTCGTGGCCCGCGGGGAGGAGCTGGACGAGCGGATCGTCGCCAGCCGCATGCTCGATGCCAAGAACGGAATCGTCGACCACCTCGAGGCGTTCTCCGGCAACACCATCGAGTTCATTCGGAGTGAATCGCCATTGCTGATCGACGGCGTCGGCATCCCCGACGTGCGCGTCAAATTCGAAGGCCGCCACGTGGTCGTCGTCGCCGAGGGAAGCGGCCGCGGCGCCGACCTGAAGGCGCTCAAGCCGTTCATCAAGGAGTATCAGCCGATCATGGTCGGTGTCGGCGTGGGCGCGGACACCCTCATGGAGGCCGGTTACAAGCCCGCGTTGATCGTCGCCGACCCCGACGACCTGGAGACCGAGACGCTCAAATCGGGCGCGGAGCTCGTGCTGCCCGCCGACCCCGACGGTCATGCGCCGGGCCTGGAACGTATCCAGGATCTGGGTGTCGGCGCGACGACGTTCCCCGCCGCCGGGTCGGCCGCCGACCTCGCGTTGCTGCTGACCGACTTCCACGGCGCCGACCTCATCGTCACCGCGGGCCTCGGCGGCACCCTCAACGACTTCTTCGACCGCGAACTGCGCGAGGAGATCCCGTCGACGTTCCTCACCCGACTCAAGGTGGGTCCGAAGCTCGTCGACGCGAAGGCCGTCTCGACGCTGTACCGCAGCCGGGTCAGCGGCGCCGCGATCGCCATGCTGATCCTGGCAGCGCTCGTCGCGATCATCGCGGCGATCGTCATCACTCAGGGCGGCAGCGATGTGACCGGATGGATCTCCGACCAGTGGAACGCGCTGGTCGACTGGATCAGCGGAGTGTGGAACCGCGAATGATCAGCATGCGCCAACACGCGGTCTCGTTGATCGCGGTCTTCCTCGCGCTCGCGTTGGGGCTGTTCCTCGGATCCGGCTTCATCGGTGACCGCGTCAACGCGTTGACCGGGACCGATCGCGACAAGATCGGCAATCTCCAAGACGAACGCGACGACCTCGCCAAACAAGTCGACTCCAACGACGCCTTCACCTCGGCTATCGCCGGTCGGATCACCGGCGACCTGCTCAAAGACCAGTCGGTGCTCGTCGTGACCTCACCGGACGCGGCCGACGGCGACGTCGAAGCGCTCAAGACGTTGATCAACGACGCCGAGGGGACCTTCGCCGGACAGATCGCCTTGACCACCGGACTGATCCGCGACGAGAACGCGTCCAAACTCAGCACCGTCGTCGACCAGTCGATTCCGTCGGGCGCGCAACTCCGCGTGGAGTACACCGACTCCGGTTCGCGACTGGGCGACCTCCTCGGGGTCACGCTGCTGCATCGGTCCGGCGCCAAGCCTGCGTCGGCGAACGATCGCGACACCGCGCTGGCGGCACTGCGCGAGGGACAGTTCATCGACTACGCGGAGGGCACGATCAAACCGGCCGACCTCGTCCTCGTGGTGACCGGAGGCGAGATGGGCAAGGACTCCGGCGCACAGGGGCAGATGGTCGCGCGGCTGGCTGCGACCATGGCGATGCGTGCGCAGGGCGGCGCCCTCGTCGGACGCACCGGTTCGGCCGACGGCGGATCGCCGATCGGCGTGATCCGCTCCGACCCGTCGCTGGGCAACGCGGTGACGACGGTCGACGACGTCAATCAGGAGATCGGTCGACTCACCACGGTCATGGCGTTGAACGAGGAACTGCAGGGCAGGTCGGGCGCCTACGGCACCGGGCCGGGTGCGACGGCCATCACGGTGGGCGCCGAACCCGCGAAGTGACGACCGTCATCCTCGCCGCCGCGCGTACGCGGGTCGGCGGGATTTCGCCGGAGATGCTGTTAGGCTGAAGTCCCGTAGGTCATCAGGTAATCGGCAATCCTGATACACCCCGACGGGAGAATTCTTTGCGATCACTGCGTTTCGAGCGCACCGCCCCCAAACACATCTTCGTCACCGGCGGAGTCGCGTCGTCGCTGGGCAAGGGGCTCACGGCGTCGAGCCTGGGCCAGCTGCTCACCTCGCGCGGCATACGCGTCACGATGCAGAAGGTCGACCCGTACCTGAACGTCGACCCGGGCACGATGAATCCCTTCCAGCACGGCGAGGTCTTCGTCACCGAAGACGGCGCCGAGACCGATCTGGACATCGGCCACTACGAGCGTTTCCTCGACCGGAACCTGTCGGGGTCGGCCAACGTCACCACCGGTCAGGTGTACTCGACGGTCATCGCCAAGGAACGACGCGGCGAATACCTCGGGGACACCGTTCAGGTGATCCCGCACATCACCGACGAACTCAAGTCGCGGATGATGGCGATGCACGACGCCGACGCGAGCGGCGAGGTCCCCGACGTGGTCATCACCGAGATCGGCGGCACCGTCGGCGACATCGAGTCGCAGCCGTTCATCGAGGCCGCCCGTCAGATCCGCCACGACCTCGGCCGCGACAACGTGTTCTTCCTCCACGTGTCGCTGGTTCCGTACCTCGCTCCGTCGGGCGAACTCAAGACCAAGCCGACGCAGCACTCGGTGGCCGCGCTGCGCAGCATCGGCATCCAGCCGGACGCGCTGATCCTGCGCTGCGACCGGCCCGTTCCGGACGGCCTCAAGAAGAAGATCGCGCTGATGTGCGACGTCGACATCGACGGCTGCATCTCGACGCCGGACGCGCCGTCGATCTACGACATCCCCAAGGTGCTGCATGCCGAGCAGCTCGACGCCTACGTGGTCCGCCAGCTGGGCCTGCCGTTCCGCGACGTCGACTGGACCGTGTGGGGCGATCTGCTCGAACGCGTCCACTCGCCCCGCGAGACGGTCAACGTGGCCCTCGTCGGAAAGTACATCGACCTGCCCGACGCCTACCTGTCGGTGACCGAGGCCATCCGCGCCGGTGGGTTCGCGCACCACGCGCGCACCGAGATCAAATGGGTGCCGTCGGACGACTGTGAGACGCCCGACGGCGCCGCGGCCGCACTGCGTGACGTCGACGCCGTCCTCGTGCCCGGCGGCTTCGGCATCCGCGGTATCGAGGGCAAGCTCGGGGCCATCACGTACGCCCGTGAGAACGGCATCCCGCTGCTCGGTCTGTGCCTCGGTCTGCAGTGCGTCGTCATCGAAGCGGCCCGTTCCGCCGGTCTGGCGGACGCGAGTTCGACCGAGTTCGATCCCGAGACGCCGTCGCCGGTCATCGCGACGATGGCCGACCAGGAGGCCGCCGTCGCGGGTGACGCCGATCTGGGCGGCACCATGCGTCTCGGCGCCTACCCGGCGACCCTGACCGCCGGTTCGCAGGTGGCCAAGGCGTACGGCGCCACCGACGTCAGCGAGCGTCACCGGCACCGCTTCGAGGTCAACAACGCCTACCGCGAGACCATCGCGAAATCCGGTCTGGTGTTCTCCGGCACCTCGCCGGACGGACGCCTCGTCGAGTTCGTCGAGTACCCGAAGGACATGCACCCGTTCCTGGTCGCCACGCAGGCGCACCCGGAGCTCAAGAGCCGTCCGACGCGTCCCCACCCGCTGTTCAAGTCGTTCATCGACGCTGCCCTCAAGTACAAGCGGGCGACGCGTCTGCCGGTGGAGCTCGAGGGCTACGACGCGGGCGACGCCGAGGCCGATCAGGAGAGCGGCGAGTGATGACCGAGCCGGGATCGCACGAGTTCGACGTCGTCTCCTCCGAGACGGTCTACTCCGGTGCGATCCTGGCCCTGCGCCTCGACGAGGTGCGGATGCCGGGTGGGCGCACGGCGCGACGGGAAGTGGTCGAGCACCACGGCGCCGTGGCCGTCGTCGCGCGCGACGACCGGGGCCGGATCGCGATGATCCGCCAGTACCGGCATCCTCTCGGCAGGCGGCTGCTGGAACTGCCCGCGGGACTTCTGGACGGTGGACCGGACGAGCGTCCACTCGACGCCGCGCGACGAGAACTCGCCGAGGAGGTCGATCTCGCAGCCCAGCGCTGGTCGGTCCTGGTCGACCTCGCGGTGTCGCCGGGCTTCACCGACGAGGCGCTGCGCGTGTACCTCGCGGAGGGTCTGAGTGCGCTGCCCGCCGCCGAACGCGAGCACGAAGAGGCCGACCTCGTGGTCGAATGGGTGTCCCTGGCCGACGCCGTCGCGCTGGCATTGGGCGGTGAGATCGTGAACGCGACCGCCGCGGCGGGTGTGCTCGCACTGGCGGCCGCCGACGCCACGGGCGCGCGATTGCGGACGGTGGACGCGGACTGGCCGGATCAGCCGACGGACCTCGTCGCGCGCAAAGGCTCGTGAACCGCGCCGACGTCGATCGACTCATCGGCGCCTACCTGGACCACCTGACCGTCGAGCGCGGCTCGGCGGCGAACACCGTCGCCTCCTACGGTCGCGATCTGCGTCGGTACCAGGAGTTCCTGTCCCGACTCGGTGTCGTCGCTCTCGACGAGGTCACCGAGGGGACGGTCCGCGAGTTCCTCGTCGCGCTGCGTCGCGGCGATCCGGACAACGAGGTGCCGGCGCTCGCGGACAGCTCCGTCGCCCGAACCCTGATCGCGGTGCGCGGATTCCACAAGTTCGCCGCGGCCGAGGGTGTGGTGGCCGACGACGTCGCGCACGCGGTGCGTCCGCCTCGACCAGCGCAGCGGCTCCCGAAGTCGTTGCCGGTGGACGACGTCCTGAAGATCCTCGACGCCGCCGGACAGTCCGAGGGTCCACGAGCCCTGCGTGATCGGGCGCTCTTGGAACTGCTGTACTCGTGCGGTGCCCGCATCTCCGAGGTGGTCGGGCTCGACGTCGACGACATCGACGTCGAGCACCGCGCCGTGGTTCTGCGCGGCAAGGGCGGCAAAGAGCGGATCGTCCCCGTCGGCCGACCGGCGCTGGCGGCGCTCGACGCGTACCTGGTGCGGGGCCGGCCCGCACTGGTCAAGAAGGGGACGCCCGCGCTGTTCCTCAACATCCGCGGCGGGCGTCTCTCGCGACAGAGCGCCTGGCAGGTCCTGGTCGACGCCGCCGAGCGTGCGGGCGTCACCAAGGACGTCTCGCCGCACACCCTGCGGCACAGCTTCGCCACCCATCTGCTCGACGGCGGCGCCGATGTCCGCGTGGTGCAGGAACTGCTCGGCCATTCGTCGGTGACGACCACGCAGGTGTACACCATGGTCACCGTCAACACCATGCGCGAGGTGTACGCGACCGCGCACCCGCGGGCACGATAGGGACAGGCGCGGCGCACCGCCGGTCGAGCAGGAGAGCGAATCACCTCGACGGCTGAGAGCGGGAGGCGAGATCGACCGGCCGCAGCGGCCCGGCCGACGTGTGAGTCTCGACCGACCATCGAGGGTCTCGGGCCCGCCCGGTCGGCCGAACCCGCCCCTCGAACTGCGGCGACGCATCGTCGGACCAGCGGAAAGACCGTGCTTCGACGGGCCGATGGTCCCGATGCAGCGGCACGCCGACTGCCTCCGAAGTCGTGTGAAGACAACACATTAGGATCGATCGAGACAGTGGCGGGCGACCGCGCGGGCCCGAGGTCTGCGCGCTGGAAGGAGCATCGGAGAAGGTGGAGCACAAAGCCGGTGCCAAGGGGAAGCAGGGCCAGCTCGATGTGCCCGCAGACAAACTCGGACCCACCGGTCGCCCTTATCGTGACGTCCCCGATCCGTTGCCGCGCGAGAAGCACGGGCCCGCCGTCGTCATCGCGATGTGCAATCAGAAGGGCGGCGTCGGCAAGACGACGTCGACCATCAACCTCGGTGCGGCGCTGGCCGAACAGGGGCGACGCGTCCTGCTCGTCGACCTGGATCCGCAGGGCGCGCTGTCGGCGGGGCTGGGCGTTCCGCACCACGAACTGGAACTGACCGTCCACAATCTCCTCGTCGCCCCGTACGCGTCAACCGACGACGTCCTGATGCGCACCCGGGTCGACGGTCTGGACATCCTGCCGTCGAACATCGACCTGTCGGCCGCCGAGATCCAGTTGGTCAGCGAGGTCGGCCGCGAGCAGGCGCTGGCGCGCGCACTCCATCCGGTCGCCGACCGCTACGACTACATCCTCATCGACTGCCAGCCCTCGCTCGGCCTGCTCACCGTCAACGCGCTCGCCTGCGCCGACAACGTGCTGATCCCGATGGAGTGCGAATACTTCAGCCTCCGCGGACTCGCACTGCTCACCGACACCATCGACAAGGTGCACGACCGGCTCAACCCGAGACTCGAACTCGGCGGCATCCTGGTGACCATGTACGACCAGCGCACCCTGCACTCGCGCGACGTCATGGCGCGCGTCGTCGAGGTGTTCGGCGACGCCGTGTTCGACACCGTCATCAACCGAACGGTCCGGTTCCCGGAGACCTCGGTGGCGGGGGAGCCGATCACCTCCTGGGCCCCGAAGTCGTCCGGTGCCGCGGCCTACCGGAATCTGGCGCGAGAGGTCATCGCGCACAACGAACCCCGCGAATGAGCACTCCGACGGCAGACTCGGACGCCCCGGCTGGGACAGAGCCCGCCGACGACGCCGTCACCGAGCCTGCCGACGGCAGATTCCAGGTCCGGCTGGCCAACTTCACCGGACCGTTCGATCTTCTGTTGAACCTGATCAGTCAGCGGCGGATGGACGTCACCGAAGTGGCGCTGCACGTGGTGACCGACGACTTCATCGCCTACACCAAGAATCTCGGCGCCGAAGCCGACCTCGAACAGACCACCGAGTTCCTGGTGATCGCCGCGACTCTGCTCGACTTGAAGGCGGCGCGACTGGTGCCCTCCGGCGAGGTGGACGACCCCGACGACCTCGCACTCCTCGAAGCCCGCGACCTCCTGTTCGCGCGCCTGTTGCAGTATCGGGCGTACAAACAGGTGGCCGTCCTGTTCGCCGAACTCGAAGCAGCAGCGCTGCAACGCTATCCGCGAGCGGTGTCCCTGGAGAGTCGGTACGTGGATCTGCTGCCCGAGGTGCAGCTCGGAGTCGACGCCGCACAGTTCGCCGAGATAGCGGCGACGGCGATCGCGCCGAAGCCGGTGCCCACCGTCGGCCTCGACCATCTCCACGGGTCGCCGGTGTCCGTGCCCGAACAGGCGCGCCGTCTCACCGAACTCCTCCTGGCCGCGAAGGGGGAGATGCTGACCTTCGGCGAACTCGTCGCCGAATGCGCCAGCGGGCTCGAAGTGGTGGCCCGCTTCCTCGGACTCCTGGAGCTCTACCGCGAACGCGCCGTCGTCTTCGACCAGCCCGAGGCACTGGGTGAGTTGAAAGTCGGGTGGACCGGCGATCGTGACCGCGACGACATCGACATCGACACGACGGAGGACTACGGATGATGACCGACGAGCCGATGTTCGCCGACCTCGACGACGACCCGGAGATCCTCGACGACGCCACCCTGCGCGCGGCTCTGGAAGCGGTGCTGCTCGTCGTCGACACGCCGGTCACCGTCGACGAGTTGGCCGTCGCGGTCGACGACGAGCCCGAACGCGTCGACGCGATGATCCGCGCGTTGAGCGCGGATCTGACAGCGGCGCGCAGCGGCATCGATCTGCGGTACGCCGGCGACGGCTGGCGCTTCTACACGCGCACCGAATACGCCCCCTACGTGGAACGACTCCTCTTGGACGGTACTCGCAGCAAACTGACCCGCGCCGCGCTGGAGACCCTCGCGGTGGTGGCCTACCGGCAACCGGTGACTCGTGCCCGCGTCAGCGCGATCCGCGGCGTCAACGTCGACGGCGTGGTTCGCACCCTCGTCGCCCGCGGTCTGCTGACCGAGGTCGGCAATGATCCGCAGACCGGTGGCATTCTCTACGCCACGAGCGAGCTGTTCCTGGAACGGCTCGGTCTCGCATCGCTGTCGGAACTGCCCGACATCGCCCCGCTGCTCCCCGACGTCGATGTGATCGACGACCTGGGCGATGAGCTCCTGGACGATCCCCGATTCGCCAAACTGGGTGCTCAGTCGGCAGAATCGACTACTGATGCCTCCGCGGAGGCACTCGCGCAGGCTGACGAGGAGTAGCCGCGCACAACTGCACACCACACTCGAAGGATTTCACATGGCATCCGCTAGCCGAGACGGCAGACCGGGACGAGACGACAGATCAGGGCGAAACGGCAAGGGCCGCAAGCCCGCGGGCAAGGGCGCCGCAGGGCGTTCCGGCGGCGCACCGACCGGTAAGGGCGGCGCCGCGCGGGGCGGACAGGGCACCCGCAAGGTCCACCGCAAGGGCGCGCGTCCCGACGTCGCGAAGGGGCAGGCCCGCCTCAACAACTCTCGCCCGGCACGGCATCAGGTGCCCGTCGTCGAGGGCGACGGCGCGACCTACGTCGCCGACGGGATGCGCCTGCAGAAGATCCTGGCCGCCGCGGGCGTCGCCTCGCGTCGCGGCGCCGAGGAACTGATCGCCGCCGGTCGGGTCGAGGTCGACGGTCAGATCGTCGTCGAACAGGGTCTGCGCATCGATCCGAACACCGCGATCATCAAGGTCGACGGTGCACGCGTCGTCGTCGACGAGACCAAGCAGTACCTGGCGCTGAACAAGCCCAAGGGCTGGCACTCGACGATGAGCGACGAGTTCGGCCGCCCGTGCATCGGTGACATCGTCTCCGAGCGGGTCATGTCCGGCCAGCGACTGTTCCACGTCGGTCGTCTCGACGCCGACACCGAAGGACTCATCCTGCTGACCAACGACGGCGAGCTGGCCCACCGTCTGATGCATCCGTCGTTCGAGGTCCCCAAGACCTACCTGGCGACTGTGCGCGGCGAGGTCGGCCGCGGTCTCGGACACCGGTTGAAGGACGGCGTCGAGCTCGACGACGGCTCCGTCTCCGTCGACTCGTACACCCAGATGGAGAAGTATCAGGGCGAATCTCTGGTGCGACTGACGCTGCACGAGGGCCGCAAGCACGTGGTGCGCCGCATGATGGAGGCCGTCGGCCACCCGGTGATCCGACTCGTCCGCACCGACATCGGCGCGGTGCACCTCGGCACCCAGCGCCCGGGCAGCCTGCGCGTCCTCGACAGCAAGGAGATCGGGGCCCTGTACAAGGCGGTGGGATTGTGAGCATCGATGCGGCCGACGCCGTGACGGTCGCGCCGGTCGTCGCGATCGACGGACCCGCGGGAACCGGCAAGTCGAGCGTGGCTCGACTCCTCGCCGACCGCGTAGGAGCCCGCTATCTGGACACCGGCGCGATGTACCGGGCCGCGACGCTCGCCGTTCTGCGGGCCGGTGCGGCGCCGGACTCCGACGAGGTCGCCGACATCGTCGCCCGGACCGACATCCGTCTGCTGGTCGGCGACGACGGCGCACTCGTCGTGTTGCTCGACGGGGACGACGTCTCGGAGGCGATCCGCACCGACGAGGTGACCGGATCGGTCTCGGCGGTGTCGGCGAACGCGCGGGTGCGCGAGCGACTCGTCGACCTGCAGCGCACCCATGCCGATCAAACGCTGCTGGTGGTGGAGGGACGAGACATCGGCACCGTCGTGTTCCCGACCGCCGCGCTCAAGGTGTATTTGACGGCGACACCGGAGGCGCGCGCCGAGCGACGCCACCGGCAGAACGTGGCGGCCGGACGCGAGAGCATCCTCGACGAGGTGCTCGAGAGCGTCAATCGCCGCGACCACTTGGATTCCACGCGGGAGGCGTCGCCGCTGCGTCCGGCGGACGATGCGGTGCACGTGGACACCAGCGACATGACATTAGACGACGTCCTCGACACGCTCACCGAGCTCGTCGAGACGCGGATCGGAGCACAACGGTGACTGACGAATTCTCTATCGACGACCAGTCCGGTGACGCCGACTCGATGGCGGGCGACGGTACCTGGTCGAGCGAAGACGACTTCGACCTCGGAGAGTTCCTGGCCGAGGAGGAACTCGAGGGCGCCCCGGCGCTGCCGGTCGTCGCGGTGGTCGGACGGCCCAACGTCGGCAAGTCGACTCTCGTGAACCGCATCCTCGGCCGCCGCGAGGCCGTCGTCGAAGACGTTCCGGGCGTGACCCGCGACCGCGTCTCCTACAGCGCCGAGTGGACCGGGCATCCGTTCACCGTCACCGACACCGGCGGTTGGGAGCCCGACGCCAAGGGGATGGGCCGATCGATCGCGGTACAGGCCGAGTTGGCGATGCGGGCGGCCGACGTGATCGTCGTCGTCGTCGACGCCACCGTCGGTGCTACCTCGGCCGACGAGGCCGTCTCCCGCATTCTGCGCCGTTCCACGGTGCCGGTCCTGCTGGCCGCCAACAAAGTCGACAGCGAGCGCGCGGAGGCCGATGCCGCCGTGCTGTGGTCCCTGGGACTGGGCGAGCCGCACACGATCTCGGCCGCGCACGGCCGCGGCACCGCGGATCTGCTCGACCTGATCGTCGCAGCGCTGCCGGAGAAGCCGCGCGAGCGGTTCGCTCCGGGAGGTCCGCGACGGGTGGCGCTGGTCGGCAAACCGAACGTGGGCAAGAGCTCGCTGCTGAACAAGCTGGTCGGTGAGGAGCGGTCGGTCGTCGACAACGTCGCGGGCACCACCGTCGACCCGGTGGACGAGCTGATCGAACTCGGTGGCAAGTCGTGGCACTTCGTCGACACCGCGGGTCTGCGCCGCAAGGTGCGCAGCGCCACCGGCCACGAGTACTACGCGTCGCTGCGTACACGAGCCGCGTTGGAGTCCGCGGAGGTCGCGCTGCTGCTGATCGACGCGAGTCAGCCGATCACCGAACAGGACCTGCGCGTGCTGTCGATGATCGTCGACTCCGGTCGTGCGCTCGTCGTCGTGTTCAACAAGTGGGACCTCGTCGACGAGGACCGGCGTGAACGACTCGACAAGGAGATCGACCGCGAACTCGAACGCGTGCCGTGGGCACGACGGGTCAACATCTCGGCGACCACCGGTCGCAGCGTGCAGAAGCTGGTGCCCGCCATGGAGGGCGCCCTCGAGTCGTGGGACCGTCGCGTCTCGACCGGTCAGCTCAACTCGTGGCTCAAGGACATCATCGCAGCGACGCCGCCGCCGGTCCGCGGCGGCCGTCAGCCGCGCGTGAAGTTCGCGACGCAGGCCGCGACGCGCCCGCCGACGTTCGTTCTCTTCACGACCGGCTTTCTCGAAGCCGGCTACCGCCGATTCCTCGAGCGCAAGTTGCGGGAGAGTTTCGGCTTCGAGGGCTCGCCGGTCCGCGTCAACGTCCGCGTGCGCGACAAACGCGAGCTGAGAAAGAAGAAGTAGAGATATTGCCGCCCTGACCAGGCGATTCGTCGTTGAGTCGCTTCGTCGGATAAGGTAAATCTCGCTTCGGCGACGAGGCGGAACGGGCTATGGCGCAGCTTGGTAGCGCACCTCACTGGGGGTGAGGGGGTCGCAGGTTCAAATCCTGTTAGCCCGACCATGGTGCTCTTGTTTGAAGCAGGAGCGTGAGAATCAGATAGGCAACCAGGGACAGCCCCGCCGGAAACGGCGGGGCTGTCCCTGGTTTCGAGCGCGTCCTCCCCGACGCCGCCCGCTGCGGGATCATCGGTACGACAGCACACACGTCGGACGATCCACCGCGCCCGGATCGACGGCCGCTGCATGGAGCACGATGGAGGCGACGATCCGACGCGAAGGAGACCCTCATGGACGCCGACGAATTCTGGATCTGCGCCACCTGCGGGGTGGAGCACGCGCGGCGGCCGGACGTCTGCGCGATCTGCGACGACGAGCGGCAGTGGGTGCCCGCCGACGGGCAGCGGTGGACCACTCTCGCCGACCTCGCGGAGGGCGGGACGACGATCGACGTCGTCGAAGCGGAGCCCGACCTGTATCACATCCGGACCCGGCCTCCGGTCGGCATCGGTCAGTGGAGCAAACTCGTGCGCACCCGCGCGGGCAACCTGTTATGGGACCCGCCCGGGTACATCGACGACGCGGCGACCGCTGCCGTCGCGGACCTCGGCGGCGTCGCGTTCGTCGTCGCCTCCCATCCGCACATGTTTGGCGTGCAGATCGAGTGGAGCCGAGCGTTCGGCGGCGTTCCGGTCCTCGTCGCCGAAGCCGATCTCGGTTGGGTCGAGCGTACCGACCGCTGCATCCGACCGTGGTCGGACGATGTCGAGATCCTGCCCGGCATCACCCTCACCCAGCCGGGCGGACACTTCCCGGGAAGCGCCGTCGCGCATTGGGCGGCCGGTGTCGACGGACGCGGTGTGCTGTTGGCCGGCGACACCGTCTACGCCAATCCCGACCGCAGGTCCGTGAGCTTCATGCGAAGCATCCCGAACCACCTGCCGCTGTCCGGCGCCGTCGCCGAACGCATCGCGGCCCACGTAACCCGGTTCGCCTTCGACCGCCTCTACAGTCTGCGCGGGGGCCTCATCGACGAGAGCGCCTCGTCGATCGTGCGTACGTCCGCCGCTCGGCACTCCGCCTGGGCGCGCGGCGACTTCGATCACCTCACCTGACCGTCCAGCGCAGGATACGAGGTAAGGCATACCTACCCCTGACGATGAAGTGATGCTTTGCCTACCCTAATATCTGATTCATGTTCCTGAAACGAATCAGCCTCTGCGCAGCCGCGCTGGTCACCGCTTCCGCGGTGGCGCTGTCCGGGTGCTCGTCGTCCGATGCCGACGGCGGTGAATCGGATTCGTCGTCGAGCCCGACCTCGTTCGTGACGCCGCGGACCATGCCCGAAGGGAAGGGCAGTGGAGTGGCCGACGGTGTGTTTCCCCGGACGGTGAAGCACTTCAAGGGTGAGACCGACGTGGCGGCTGCTCCGAAGCGCGTGGTCGTGATCTCGACCGGGCAGGCCGACGCACTGCTGACACTCGGCGTCGTCCCCGTCGGATCCACGAGCGGCGACGGCGCCGACCTCGTTCCCGCGTATCTGTACGACGCCTTTCCCGACCGCAAGGCCGAACTCGGCGGAGTCGCCGACGTCGGCAGTCGCTTCGAGCCGAATCTCGAAGCCGTCGCGAACCTCAAGCCCGACCTGATCCTCATGAACAAGGCGGGCAAGGACTCGGACAAGCTGTACGCGAGCCTGGCCGCGATAGCGCCCACCGTCGTCACCCAGGGAACCGGCCTGTACTGGAAGCAGGACCTCCTGCTCCTGGCCGACGCGCTCGGCAAGCGTGATCAGGCCCAGACATGGCTCGACGAGTACCAGGGCGACGCCGCTGACTTCGGAAAGACCGTCGACGGCTCGCCGACGGTCTCGTTCCTGCGCAAGAACGGCGACCGACTCCGCGTGTTCGGAGTGGCCTCGTTCAGCGGATCGGTGGCCGAGGACGCCGGGTTGGCGCGGCCGCAGACGCAGTCGTTCACCGATGAGACCTCGCACGACATCAGCAACGAACAGCTCGACCAGGCCGACGCCGACTGGATCTTCTACGGCGTTCAGGGCGGCGACACCGCCGCCGTGACGGGTGCACCGTTGTGGAAGACGCTGCAGGCGGTCTCGGACGACCACGCGGTCGCGGTCGACGACGACGTCTTCTATCTGAACGTCGGTCCGACCGCCGCCAGGGACGTCCTCGACCAGTTGCGCGCCAAGCTCGGCCGCTGATCGGAGCAGTCGTGTCGAATGCACCGGGCCCCCGACTGGTAGCCGAGGACATCGCGATCGGCTACTCCGGAGGACGGCTCGTCTCCGACGGCCTCGACCTGTCGATCGACGACGGATCGTTCACCGTCATCGTCGGCCCGAACGCATGCGGGAAGTCGACGTTGCTGCGCGCGCTGACACGACTGCTTCCACCGGTGCGAGGGCGAGTCCTGCTCGACGGCAAGGCCATCGCCGATCATCCCGCGAAAGTCGTGGCCCGAGAGATCGGGCTGCTGCCGCAGTCGTCGATCGCACCGGACGGCATCACCGTTCGCGATCTCGTCGCCCGCGGGCGATTCCCGCACCAGGGGCTTCTTCGTCAATGGTCGCCGCGCGACCAGAAGGTCACCGATGCGGCGATGCGACGCACGGGTGTCGACGATCTCGCCGACAGGTTCGTCGACGAGCTCTCCGGCGGACAGCGACAACGAGTGTGGCTGGCGATGGCCCTGGCACAGGAGACGTCGATCGTGCTGCTCGACGAACCGACCACCTATCTGGACATCGCGCACCAGGTGGAGGTCCTCGAACTGTGCCGGGCGCTCAACGAGGAGGAGGACAAGACGATCGTCGCCGTCCTGCACGACCTCAACCAGGCGTGCCGGTACGCGCACACCTTGATCGCGATGAAGGACGGGCACGTCGTGGGCAGGGGAGCGCCGCACGACGTCCTGACCGAAGACCTCGTCCGCGAGGTGTTCGGAGTCGACGCCCTGGTCACCGCCGACCCGGTGACCGGGACCCCGCTCATGCTGCCGCGCGTGGGACCCCGATCGCCCCGGCAGGAGTCGGCGGACGACGCGGCTGCCGCCATCGCGAAATAGGCGTCGCGACGAAGCAGACGACGGTGCGTCGGCCACGAGCTCTGGCGGACCGCCCTGACCCAGGTCGGATCGATGGGAGTGACAGCTGTGAGACCTGCCGCGGACCAGAACCGTGTCGGCGCGTCGGCGACGTCCGCCGGCGGTGTGCGCTACTCGCGTGTGGGCGAGCTCCCGGGCGGCACACCGCGGCCAGACGAGGACGTACGTGAATCGACGGGGACGGCTTCGCAGGGCGGGCGACGATACCTGACGGCATGGCTTCTCGGACTCGTCGCCCTGGCGGTGCTCTGCGTTCTCAGCTGCGCGGTCGGTTCGCGGAGCATTCCGATCGGCGACGTCCTCACCGCGCTCGCCGACCACGACGATTCGCGCGAGTCGATCATCGTCTGGGAACTGCGTGTGCCGAGGACCCTGCTCGCCGTGGTCTGCGGCGCCGCGCTCGCCGTCGCCGGTGTCGTGATGCAGGCGATCACCCGGAACCCGCTGGCCGAGCCGGGAATCCTGGGAGTCAACTCGGGAGCGTCCATCGCGGTGGTGCTGGCGATCGCGGCGCTCGGCGTCGCGACCCCGGCCGGGTACATGTGGTTCGCGTTCGTCGGCGCGGGGGTGGCGGCCGTGGTCGTCTTCGTGCTCGGGACCAGCCGGACCGGTCCGACGAGTCACACACGGCTGGTTCTGGCGGGCATCGCCCTCTCGACGAGCCTGAGCTCGTTCATCGGGATCATCACGATGTTCGACTCGTCGACGTTCGACTCGTATCGGTTCTGGGTCGTCGGATCGTTGGAGAACAGGACGATGGAAGTGGCCCTGTGGGTGACCCCGTTCGTCGTCGTCGGGCTGGGCGTCGCGCTGGTCCTGGGCAACCACTTCAACGCATTGGCCCTCGGCGACGAGATGGGCGCCGCCCTCGGGCTGACGGTGGCGCGAGTGCGTGTGCTCGGCTTCGGTGTCGTAGTGATCCTGTGCGGAGCCGCCACCGCGGCGGCCGGGCCGATCGCTTTCGTCGGCCTCGTCGTACCGCACGCGGTCCGGCTGGTCGCGGGCGTCGACCACTGCAGGAACCTGGCGCTGTCGCTGGTGGCCGGGCCGATCCTGCTGCTGGCGAGCGACATCGTCGGGCGACTCGTCGTCCGTCCCGCCGAACTGGAGGTCGGTATCGTCACCGCCTTCATCGGTGCGCCGGTGCTGCTGCTCCTGATTCTCCGTGCCCGAACCGGGAGGTCATGAGATGCCTGTGACGACGTCGAGAACCCGGCGAGCGCCGGTCCACTGGATCGCCCCGTTGCCGGGCGGACGCACGATCCGGATGCAGCGGCGCGCGGTGGGCGCGACGATCGCCCTCGTCGTCGTCGGCCTGACCGTCTCGGTGCTGGCCGTGACCACCGGCGTCTACCACGTCGGTCTCGGCGACATCGGACGTGCGATCCTCGGCCGCGGCGACTCCACCGATCGCTTGATCGTCGTCGATCAACGGTTGCCGAGGACCGTGGCCGCGTGGGCGATCGGCGGGGCGATGGGCCTCTCGGGCGCGCTGTTTCAGACCGTGTCGCGGAACCCGCTGGGCAGTCCCGACATCGTGGGCTTCACCACCGGCGCCGCATCGGGTGGACTCGCGGCGATCCTCCTCGCGGGAGTCACCTCGTCGGCGGCGATCGCATCCGGGACGATCCTCGGCGGTCTGGCGACCGCACTCGTCGTCTACCTGCTCTCTTCAGCCCGCGGAGTGGGCGGCGAACGACTGATCCTCGTCGGTATCGCTGTCGGTGCGATGCTGGCCTCGATCAACGACTATCTGATCACCCGCGCCGACATCGAAGCCGCGGAGACTGCGCGGGCGTGGCAGTTCGGCAGTCTCAACGCGATCTCTTGGTCGCAGGCCGGACCGTTGCTGGTCGCCGTGGCAGTGCTGATTCCCGTCACGCTCGCCGTGTCCCGTCCGCTCGCGGCGCTCGAGATGGGCGACGACGCCGCCGCGGGCCTCGGCGTCGACGCGCGTCGGGTCCGCGCCCGAATCCTGTTCCTGGGGGTGGCGCTGGCCGCGGTCTCGGTCGCGGCCGCCGGACCGATCGGGTTCCTGGCCCTGGCGGCGCCGCAACTGGCGAAACGTCTGGCTCGGTCGGCCGGTATCACCCTCGTCGTCTCGATCGCGATGGGGTCGACGCTGCTCGTAGTCGCCGACTTCGCGGCGCAACGGGTGCTCAGTCCGTTCCAGATTCCAGTCGGTCTCGTGACCGGAGCCGTCGGCGGACTCTATCTCCTGTGGCTGTTGTCGGCGACCGGCCGCCGATGAGGTCGGGGCGTCAGCCCTGTGCTCGCTTCGGCAGCACCCAGTCAGGTCGCGGGAAGTGACAGGTGTAGCCGTCGGGGTAGTTGATCAGATAGTCCTGATGCTCGGGCTCGGCCTCCCAGAACGGGCCGGGCTCCTCGATCGTGGTGACCGCATGCCCGGGCCACAGACCGGAGGCGTCGACGTCGGCGACGGTGTCGCGGGCGACGGTCTCCTGCTCGGAGGTGAGCGGGAAGATCGCCGACCGGTAGCTGGTGCCGGTGTCGTTGCCCTGTCGGTCGATCGTCGTCGGATCGTGGATCTGGAAGAAGAACGCGAGGATGTCGCGATAGGTCGTCTGGGTCGGGTCGAAGACGATCTCGACGGCCTCGGCGTGCCCCGGGTGGTTCCGGTACGTCGCGTGGTCGTTGTCGCCGCCGGTGTAGCCGACACGTGTGGCGAGGACACCGGGCTCACGCCGGATCAGGTCCTCCATGCCCCAGAAGCAGCCGCCCGCGAGGACTGCCGTCTCCGCGCCGGCCTCCCGGGTGATCTCGCCGGTGTCGTCGATGCCGCTGGCCATGGGGATGCTCCTGTCGTCGATGGGGCTGTCACACGGTGTAACGCGGTCGGCGCCGAATCTGCTCCACCGGCGCCCTGTCGCGCGCATCACATCTGCGGAAACCCCTCCCGCCACGTCGGATGAATCGGCGACCAGCCGACGCCCCGAGCCTTGGCGTTCGACGCGCCGCGCCCGCGCGGGGTGCCGTCGGGACGATCGGTGACGACCGGCGCGGGCGCGCCCAGTCCCGCCGCATAGACGGGCAGCCACGCGGTGGCCGGCGCGGGCTCGTCGTCGACGATGTTGTACGCGCCGTCGGGCCAGTCGAGAGCCTGCACGGTCGCGGCGACGACGTCGTCGATGTGCGCGAACGACGTCACGGCGTCGGTCGCGGGGTAGGCGCCCGCCGCCACGGCGTCGGCGACGCGGCCGCCCGGCTCGTACCAGGTGGTCGGACCGTACAGCATGCCGTAGCGAAGGATCGTTCCGTGCGACATCGAGAACACGAGGTCCTCCATGATTCGCACGGCCGAACCCTCCGGGATCTCGACGTCTTCGTCGGCGGGGGAGTCGCCGGGAACGTACGCCCACGCGATCGACTGGGTGATCATCCGCTCGACGCCCGCGGCCTCGGCCGCGGCGACGAGGTTCGCGGTGCCCTCGCGGCGCAGCCGCGCGTTGGCGTCGGTGTCGTAGTCGCTGAGGTCCGTCAGCTGATGGATCACGGTGTCGGGGGCGGCCGCCGCGACGGCGGCCGCCAGACCGTCCGCGTCGTAGACGTCGACGACGACCGGGTCGGCGCCCAGTTCGCGGAGCCGATCGGCCGTCCCGGCGCGACGTGTCGTCGCACTCACCTGATGACCGGCCGAGACGAGTTGCGGAATGAGACGACGGCCGATGACGCCGGAACCACCGGCGAGAAAGATGCGCATGGGACGAGTATGCGCCGACAGCGGCCCCGGACGGAACGGGAGACTGTGTGTCCTCCTCGGCCGCACACCGTACCGAACGCGTGAATCAGACATGACCGGCGATGTGTCGCGAGGGGAATACCGACCGCACGCCGCGTGGTTGAACCCCGGTATGAGCAACGCAGAGTTCAGCCCCGTCGACTGGGTGCGCACACAGACCGAGACCATTCTGTCCACCGGGACCACCGACGGTGTTCAGGTCCAGGACCGTCCCATCGTCCTGTTCACCACCACCGGCGCCAAGTCGGGCAAGAAGCGGTACGTCCCGCTGATGCGCGTCGAGGAGAACGGCAAGTACCTGATGGTCGCATCCAAGGGCGGCGCACCGGAGAACCCGTCCTGGTACTACAACGTCAAGGCGAACCCGCAGGTCACCGTGCAGGACGGCGAGAAGGTGGTCGAGCTGACCGCCCGCGAGATCGACGGCGACGAGTACGCCCACTGGTGGGAGCTCGCCGTGGCGGCCTTCCCGTCGTACGCCGAGTACCAGAAGAACACCGATCGCAGGATCCCGGCGTTCGTTCTGGAGTGACGACCGAGAATCGTGTGGAACCGCTGTTCGTGACGGACGGTGGTTCCACACGATTCTTCGCGTGGGGAGCCGGGCCTTCGCCTGCGGTGTCGGAGCACGGGCCGGCGCCGGTGAGCGACAGGCCGACCGCATCATCGGTATGGTCGATCCCATGACAGTCGATCTGACGTCGAACAACGGAATCACCATGCCCGCTCTGGGATTCGGCGTCTTCCAATCGCCGCCGGAGGAGACGGTCGCCGCCGTCGAGGCTGCGCTGACGACGGGTTACCGGCATATAGACACGGCCGCGGCGTACGGCAATGAGCGTGAGGTGGGGGACTTCACCAACCCGCGCCGAGCCGCTTCGACACCACCGTCGCCGCGTACCGCGCACTCGAGACATTGCTCGCCGACGGTCGCGTGCGATCGATCGGTGTCAGCAATTTCATGCCCGATCACCTCGAACGGCTGCTCGGCGGGACCGACGTCGTACCCGCGGTGAACCAGATCGAATTGCACCCGTACTTCACCCAACCCGCGGTGCAGGCCGCCGACGCGACGCACGGAGTCCTCACTCAGGCGTGGTCGCCGATCGGCGGCATCACCTTCTATCCGGGACGGGCGAGGATCGCCGCAACGTGATGGCCGACCCGACCGTGCACGAGATCGCCGACGCACACGGGAAGACCCCGGCTCAGGCGATGCTGCGCCGGCATCTGCAGCGCGGCCGGTCGGCGATTCCGAAGTCGGTGACGCCCAGCCGCATCGCCGAGAACTTCGATGTGTTCGACTTCGCGCTGACCGCCGAGGAACTCGACCGCCTCGACGCGCTCGACACCGGGGTGCGCAACGGGCCGGATCCGGACGTCCACCGGGAAGAGGCGTTCGCGCGCGTCATCGCCGAGGCCTGACGTCGGGACGGGCCGCGAAGCCGCGGCGCCGCCGACTCAGAACAGCCGCATTCCGTCGTCGGCGTCGGGCTCCTCGAGATCGAGGAGGATTCGTTTACGGGCGAGTCCGCCGCCGAATCCCGTGAGCGAACCGTCGGCGCCGACGACGCGGTGACACGGCAGGACGATCGGGATCGGGTTGCGCCCGACGGACTGGCCGACGCGCTGGGCCAGTCGTCGGTCTCCGAGACGTTCTCCGAGGTCACCGTAGGTGACCGTGGTGCCGCACGGGATGTCGGCGAGCGCATGCCAGACGGCGGTGTCGAACTCGTTGCCGTCGGTGCGCAGCGGGAGGTCGAACGCCGTCCGATCGCCGTCGAAGTACTCGCGCAACTGGTGCCGCGTGGCGGCGAGCACGGGGTCGTCGTCGGCGGCGAGCGGTCCGCGAGCGGACTCGCCGACCGAATGGGCGGCGAAGACGACCCGCACGAGTTCGTCGCCGTCGGCGATCAGGAGCACGTCGTCGACCGGTGACGCGATCACCGTATGGCGCGGTCCGCGCGGACGCACGGTCATCGGCTCGCTACCGCGGTGTCGACGGCCTGCACCTCGATCTCGGCGGATGCCGCGATGGCGGCCAGTGCGCCGTCGATCAGCTGGAGGTCGCGTAGGACGAGCTGACGCGGGGTGAGTCGTCCGTGATCGTCGAGGACGGCGGCGACTCGCTCGAACTTCGACGCCGATCGCACGTAGACGCGACGCGATCGGTGCTCGGAGAGTCCTTCGGAGAGTTCGGCGATCGAGGAGTTCATGGCGCGAGCGGCCTCGTCGAGCCGCTCGCCCGACACGCCGTCGACGCCGTCGCACCACCGCGCGTCGGCCACCAGATCGCGCGCGTACGAGTGCGCGGCATTCGCGGCCGCCCACCACTGCTGTTTCACGCCGCCGAACGTTCCGGGCACACGGAGCATCGCGCGACTCGGCGAGGTCGCGGCCTCCAGTGCTTGGAAGGCGACGTCGAGATCACGGGACGCGGACTCCAGACGGTGGTAGTCCTCGTCCTCCCGCACCACACGCGCCGTCGCCGACACCATCGCCGACATCGCGTCGAGGAACTCCCGCGTGGCCACGCGGACCACTCGGCTGGTGCGCAACGGGAGCACGAAGATCACCGTGACCACCGCGGCCGCGGCGCCGACGAGCGTCTCGACCACCCGCATCTCGAGCAGATCCGCGGAGAACTCCGCCAACTGCACGTACAGCTGGGCGACCAGAATCGTGATCGACATGGCGAAGAAGGCGTAGCTGATACGCATCATGTAGATGCCGATGAACAGCGACACGAGGATCACCGCGATCGACAGCGGTACGTTCTCTCCGACGAGGTGCGCCAGGATCGCGCCGACGATCACACCGAGGACGGTGCCGATGACACGGAACGCTCCCTTGCGGACCTGTTCGGCCGCATTGTTCGCGCCCATGAAGGTCACGAATGTCGCCAGGACCGCCCAGTAGAAGCGGTCGTGTGAGATCAGTGTGCCGACGACGACGGAGATCGCGGCCGCGACCGTCATCTGGATTCCGGCGCGCACCGACGGATCCAGGCGCGCCGTGACCGACTGCGCGGCCTTCTCCTTCGACGCGGTAGCGCTGACCGCGGACGAGCCGGGCAGCCAGCCGGCGACCAGTGCGACCGACGCCTCGAAGCGTTCCTGCTCGGGGACGTCGTGGGCCTTGAGCCGCTCCCAGTACGGCTCGAATCGCTGCCGACCGATCGCCGAGACGACGCGTCCGTAGTCGCTGACCGACGTCGCGAAGCGGTGGAGTACCACCAGGACGTCGTCACTGACGCTCGTGCGCACCGCGTCGTCGCGCAGCCGCTCGCGGAGCCGACATCCCAGGCGTTCGATGACGTCGCCGTCACGGTGGCCGATGGCGACCATGGCCTCACGGACCTGATCGCGGATCCGATCCGGAACCTGCGAGATGGCGATCGACCGGGCGAAGCGAGCCGCGTTCGCCAGCGCGAGTTCGGCGTTGAACACGTGACCGTGGATCTCGGCGGCGGTGGTACCGACCGGCAGACGCGGGTTCTCGGCGAGTTGGGCGTCGATCATCAACGCGGTCTCGTTGAGCCGGATCAGCTTCCGGTGCTGCCGCACGCGGAGCCGCTGCGTGTTCGGATGGTCGAGAACATCGACTGTCGCGGCCGCGACCCCGTCTGCGCGGCCGAGGAACGACGATCGCAGACGCTGAACCGCCGACCACCGACTCGGATAGAAGAGCACGAGCTGCGCCACGATGGCGACGGCTCCGCCGATGGCGAGTTCCGCGGCGATCCAGCCGATGCCGCTCACATCGGTCAGCCGAGCCAGGAAGAAGCCCAGAAAATTGCCCATGAAGAGGCCCTGCCCGAGTACGAAGCCCCACGCGCCGAAGCGGCGGAGGAAGCCCGCGCCGCCGAGCGCGGCGACCATCACGATCAGCGCGACCACCTTGACGTGTTCGAGCGCGAGTCCGGCCACGACGCCGACGAACATGGCGCACGGCAGCAGTGCCAGTCCCAGGAGGCCGTCGCGGATCGAACCGAACATCGGTCCGGCGAAGCTGGAGACCATCACGACCATCGCACCGGCCATCATGCCCATCACACCGGCGGCGCGGTTCTCCATGGCGGCCGTGGCCGAATCACCGGAGATCGTGAGCGGGTGCGCGACCCGAGCGAAGATCCATTCGGCGAGAATGACTGCCGCCACGGACACCACGATCTGCACGGCCGTGCGCAGACGAGTCAGTCCCGGGTCGGACGCGACAAAGCGGTTGAACCACTCGCCGAAGGTCTGGCGAGTGCGTCCCGCCGTTGTCAGTGGTGCCGCGGACTGTACGGAAACGGTGGGAGTCTGAGCCATTTGATCACCGATTTTATCAGCACGCCCGAACCGATTTATCTGTGACGGACGGTATCGACATTGTTGGCCGAGGCGTGCATGATGGCGGTATGAACTTCTCTGACACGACCGCGTCCGCCGGTGCCTGGGTTCTGGAGAACGGTCATCGCGCACTGTTGGCGGTGACCGGTGGACGATTCCCCAAGAAGCTCCTCGGCATGGAGACGATCGAACTGCACACCGTGGGCCGCACGTCGGGGCAGCGCCGCTCGTCGATGCTGACGGCGCCGATCTTCGAACGCGACAGGATCGTCGTCGTCGCATCCAAGGGCGGTCATTCCGACCACCCCGACTGGTATAAGAACCTCGTCGCGAATCCCGATGTCGAGGTGACCTTCCGGGAGACGACCACACCGTGGACGGCCGTGACCGCAGACGCCGACGCGAAGGCCGCACTGTGGCCGACCGTGGTGAAAGTCAACCCCGGCTACGACGGCTACCAGCGCAAGACCGACCGCGACATCCCCGTCGTGGTCCTCACCCCGCGGCGCTGACCGGCCTACTTCGCGCCGATCAGGACGCCGCTGCGCGCCACGTCCGGATCGGTGCACGATGAGAGGTCGAAGCAGCACGGGCGTCGTTTGCCGTCGCGCAGTTTCGACACACCGACCTCGACGCGGCGAGCGCGGGTCTGCGCGTTCTTCGTCGCCTGAACCCAGCGGACCCACTCCCAGCGGGCCATCGGAGTGATCTCGTTCCAGAGACCGGCGATGTCCGGCGCCGCGTCGAGGGCGGACCGGAGGTCGTCGGGCACCGTCGGTTCGGGCCACTGCTTGGTCGGGGCGAGTGCCGCCGTCACCGTCGTGCCCGCGTCGACGGCGTGCCCGTCGAGCCGGATCCAGTGGCCGCGGTTGCCGTCGGGTTCGACGACGGTCTCGAACCGCGTCTCGTTCACAACAGCGGTCGCAGCAACCTGTCCGCGCGAGGGCAGTTCGGTACTCGCGTCGGCGGGCAGCCGGACGAGGCGTCGGCCGTTGATCTCCTCGACCTGTCCGGTGAACTCCACGGTCATGTTCTTCCTTACCTTTCTGCCAGTGGCGCGTCGTCGACGTCGACTCTATGTGTCGCCGGTGACGGACGACTTCTCGAAACCTGATCGTTCTACAGTGGATCCATGACCACCACCGATGACGTCGTCGAACAGATCCTCGCCTCCTACGACACGATCACGGTCGTCGGAGCCAGCGCCGACACGAATAAGGCCGCGAACGAGGTCCCGGCGTATATGAAGAGCGCCGGGTGGCGGATCATCCCGGTGAACCCGCGCGCCGACGAGATCGTCGGCGAGACGGTGTACCGCAGTCTCGCCGACATTCCCGAACAGGTCGGGTTGGTGGACGTGTTCCGGCCGTCGGCCGACTGCGCCGAGATCGCCCGCCAGGCGGTGGCCGCCGGTGCGACCGCGCTCTGGCTGCAGTTGGGCATCGTCAGCGCGCAGGCCCGCGAGATCGCCGAGTCGGCCGGTCTGCTGTACGTCGAGGACCGCTGCCTGATCATCGAGCAGAGGCGAACAGGTATCCGTAAGACGTAGTGCTGCGTGGCAGGTTCGGTCGTCGGCCGCGTCGGAGGGAGCGTCGCGTGCTGTGCGATACGCGCCGGGTACCGCCCACGCTGTCCACGAGTGAGCAACTCGCGCGGCACCCCGGGGCGCCCAGTCGACGAGTTCCGAACCGACCGTCGGCCGGCTGCTGTCGGGCACAGGTGAAGGTATGACGACAACCATGCCTTCACTTACTAAATAAGTGAAGGCATGGTTGTCGTCATACCTTCCGTATCGACGTGACATGCAACGGTCCTGGGTGGCGCGGGCTGTGCGTATCGCCGTCGGACTCAGACGGACACCGGTTCGGGTTTCGCGATCGGTTCGGGCTCCGCCGGATCGTGGTCGTCGACCATGAGCGACTCGTCGAAGGGATCGTCGCCGTCGAGAACGCGCCGTGCCTGGTCGTGATCGACGGTCTTGGTCCAAGTCCCGACGAGGAGCGTGGCGATCGCGTTCCCCGAGAAGTTGGTCAACGCGCGCGCCTCCGACATGAAGCGGTCGATGCCCACGATCACCCCGACGCCGTCGAGGAGCTCGGGCCGGTGGCTCTGCAGCCCGCCCGCCAGGGTGGCGAGTCCGGCGCCGGTGACGCCGGCGGCGCCCTTGGACGCGATCATCATGAACAGCAGCAGCGAGAACTGCTCGCCGTAGTTCAGCGGTGCGCCCATCGCGTCGGCGACGAACAGCGAGGCCATCGTCAGGTAGATGGCGGTGCCGTCGAGATTGAACGAGTAGCCGGTCGGGACCACGATGCCGACGGTCGACTTCTGCACGCCCGCATGCTCCATCTTTGCGATGAGTCGAGGCAGAGCCGCCTCACTCGACGATGTCGCGACGATCAGCAGGTACTCGCGAGCCAGGTAGCGAGCCAGTTTGAACACCGACAGGTGTGCGACGAACCGCAGCAGACTGCCGAGCACGACGAAGACGAACAGGATGCACGTGATGTAGAAGGCGAGCATGAGCAGACCGAGCTGCTTCACGGCGTCGAATCCGGTGGAGCCGACCACGGCGGCCATCGCGCCGAACGCGCCGATCGGAGCCAGCCAGAGGATCATCACGAGCACCCGGAAGACGAGCTTCTGGATCAGGGCGACACCGCGCAGGATCGGCTCGCCCGCATCGCCGACGGCCTGCAGCGCGAAGCCGACCAGAAGCGCGATGAACAGGGTCTGCAGCACACTGCCCGACGTCAGCGCGGACAGCATCGAGTCGGGCACGATGCCCTTGATGAAGCCCCACGTGCCGCCGCCCTCGTGCGCCTGCTCGGCGTACTCGGCGCCCGATCCCGCGGTCACGTGCAGGCCGGTACCCGGTTTGAGGACGTTGCCGACGAGGACTCCGATGCCGAGTGCGAAGGTCGACATCACGATGAAGTACACGAGAGCGAGACCGCCGATGCGGCCGACGCTCGCGGCCTTGCGCACGGAGCCGATGCCCAGCACGATGGTGCAGAAGATGACCGGCGAGATCATCATCTTGATCAGATTGACGAAGATCTCGCCCAGCGGCTTGAGGTCCTTGCCGACCTCCGGCCACACCATTCCGACGATGACGCCGGCGATCACCGCGACGATGACGGCGATGTAGAGGAAGTGCGTGCGGTCGCGTCTGCGGCCTGTCGCACCGGGGTGCGACGCTGTATTCGACGATGATGTCACTGCAGGTCTCCTTCGACTCTCGTGCGGCGAATACGAGAATCATGAGCGTGCATGTGATCGGGAGCACTCTTGTGTTCATTCTGTACACGGGGAAGGCAGGGCGATGAACGTCGAACAGCGGCATCGGCGACGATGGCGTCCGGCCGTGTCGACCCAGGTGTTCGCCGCCCAAGTGGCCCTGCTCGTGGTGGTCGCGGTGTTGGGCGCGGTCGCGGCGGTCTGGCATGAGCGGTCGCGCACCGACGACGACGCGCGTGAGCGCACGGTGGCGGTCGCCGTGTCGATCGCTCAGGCCCCGTCGACGCGCGACGCACTGCGATCGGCCGATCCGACCGCGCGTCTGCTGCCGACGACCGACGCCGTCTCCCGAGCGTCCGGTATGGACTTCATCGTGGTGATGGCGCCGGACCGGACCCGATACACGCACTCCGACCGCGCGCGGATCGGCGGCAAGTTCACCGGCACCATCGATCGGGCACTGCGCGGGGAGACCTTCACCGAGACCTACACCGGTAGCCTCGGACCGTCGATCCGAGCGGTGACGCCGGTGCGCGACGACGACGGCCGGATCGTCGGACTGGTGTCGGCCGGCGTCACGCGCGAGCATCTGTCCGACCAGGTGCGAGGCAGTCTTCCCGCGGTGATCGCGGTGGTGCTGATCGGACTCGCGGCGGCCGTCGCGTCGTCGCTCGGACTCGAACGCCGACTGCGCCGGCAGACGCTCGGCCTCACGCCGGACGCGCTCCGCGAACTGTACGAACACCACGACGCGGTGCTGCACGCGATCGCCGAGGGCATGATCGTCTTCGACGACGCCGCACCCGACGGTCCAGCCGCCGTCGTCAACGACGAAGCGCGTCGCCTGCTGCATCTGCCGGACGGGCCGATCATGCGTGCCGACCTCCCGGCGTCGCTACGCGGCGACGACGACCTCGTCGACGAGATCCACCTGTCGGGAAGTCGAGTTCTGGTGGCCAGTCGGCAGGCGGTGTCCGGCGGCACCGGTCGGCTCGGCACCGTGCTGACCATCCGCGATCGGACGCAGTTGCAGGATGTGCTCGGTGAACTCGACGCCGTGCGGTCGCTCGCGAACGCTCTGAGTGCTCAGGCACACGAGCACGCCAACCGCATGCACTCGGTGGTGACGATGATCGAGTTGGGTCGGCGCGACGACGCGGTCGACTTCGCCACCCAGCAGCTGACGACATCGCAGGGCGTCGTCGAGCAATTGGCGTCCGCCGCCGATCCGGCGGTCACCGCGCTGTTGGTCGCGAAGATCTCCGAGGCGGCAGCCGTCGGGGTTGAGGTGACGGTGGCGGCCGGAGCCGACCTTGTGGGCGGGCCGTTGACGCCGGCCGAATCTCTCACGGCGGTAGGCAATCTCGTCGACAACGCGGTGGACGCCGCGGGGCCCGGCGGCTGGGTCGAGGTCGACGCCGGACCGACTGGAGACCGGTCGTGGTCGCTGCGCGTGGCCGACAGCGGGCCGGGCATGGACGACGACGAGTTCGCTCGGTCGCGGGCGCGCGGATACACCACCAAGGACCGCGGCGATCGGGTGCACGGGCGAGGGCTCGGGCTCGCCCTGCTCGGGCAACTGGCGGACAGGCGCGGCGGTACGCTGACCGTGCATCGGGACCCGTCGACGGTCGAACTGGTGTTGCCGGTGCGCGGGGAGGAGGATCGATGGGCATCCGAGTCCTGATCGTCGAGGACGAGCCGCGCATCGCGGCCGCGCACGCCGAGTACGTCCGGCGGGTCCCGGGATTCGACGTCGTGACCGCGGTCGGAACCGGAGCGGAGGCGATCGACGGGGTCCGCCGCGCCGCGCAGGGACCGGCACCCATCGACCTGCTCCTGGTCGACGTCGGACTCCCCGACATGAGCGGTCTGGAGGTGGCCGGAGCAGTGACCCGGATGACGCCGCGACCGGACGTCATCATGGTGACCTCGGCCCGCGACGTCGACACCGTCCGAACCTCCGTTGCGCGCGGGGCCCTCCTGTACCTGATCAAGCCGTTCGCATTCGCCGCGTTCTCGGCCAAACTCGAGCACTACCGGGAGTACCGGCGCATGCTCGACGGCGCCGACGCGGAGCAGGCTCAAGTCGATGCGGCGCTCGCCGCGCTGCGCGAACCCGCGGCGGGTCCGGCGACGCCGAAGGGTATCGCCGCGCCGACCCTCGAACTGATCACCGCGACCCTGCGTGAGTCTCCGGAAGCGTTGAGCGCCAATGAGATCGCTCAACGAACCGGGGTGTCACGGGTGACGGCCTGGCGGTACCTGGAACGCCTCGCCGACGATCGCGTCTGCGAGCGCGTACCCGACTACGGTGGGCGCGGCAGACCGCAGAACCGATACCGCTGGCGGTGAGCGACGTGCTCGGCGACGGGTGCAACCGAAGGACGGGTGCAACGGAAGGGGGACACCGGTGACGGCGTCCCCCTTCCGCACTGCGTGTTCGGGCTACTCGCGCCGGTCGTCCGGATACGGAGGCGGCGGCGGGTACTGACCCGGCTGCTGACCGTAGCCGCCGTACTGCTGCGGCGGCTGGTCGTACGGCTGCGACGGATCGAACTGGTGCGGGTACTGCTGGGGACCGGTCGGCGGGCTCTGCGGCGGCATCTGCTGCGTCTGACCGGTCGCGGGCTGCGAGTACGCCTGCGTCTGGGGCTGCTGCTGGGCCGCGGCGGCGTGCTGACCACGACCGCCCGCGGCGGCGGCTTGCTGCTTCCGTTCGGCGCGACGAGCCGGGATCTCCTCGGCGACCTTGTCGAGCGCGGTCTCCCAGCGGGCCTGCATCGGTCGGATCAGACCGCCGCCGACACCGACGACGATCACGCCGCCGATGGTCGCCAGAACGGCCACGAGAACCGGTGTGGTGACCGTCGTCGCGACGCCGATCTGATTAAGAGCCGCGATGATTCCGGCGCCCCAGATGAGGACCGAGACGATCGTCGCGATCATCGGGCCGTACGACGCTCCGCCGAGTGCGCCGCGAATCAGTTCACTGACCGCGCGGGCGATCGCGGCGACGATCACGATGATCAGAATCGCGACGAACAACTTGGGCAGCCACGACACGAATCGGGTCAACAGATCGCTGATCGGATTGGGTCCGAATACGCCGATCGCCAATTGCAACGTGATCAGAAGAATCGCGTAATAGACGACCTTGGCGAGGAGCGATACGGCGTCGTAATCGCTTTTAGCGAGCATCGTCGACAGGCCGCTGCGCTGGGTCAATCGATCGAATCCGACCTTGCGAAGAACGGCGGTGACGATCTTGGCGAGGATCTTCGCGACGATCCAGCCGATCAGTCCGATCACTAGGAATGCGACGAGCTTCGGTACGAAATTCGCTACCGACGACCAGGCGTCGGATATTCCCGCACCGTAGTCGATCGCGATCGTGGTGGCCATATGTGTCTCCCTCCTCGGCTGACGCGAGAGCGTCAGTGTTTGCGGCCGTAAGGCGTTGGTAACGCATATACGGGTCCGGCGCGACATGAATGGAGGGGAGTGTCGTGAGAAAAGCGTTATGAGGTGGGAATTCCCCTGTATAACGATTATATAACGGGGATTCTCGCTAAAAGTAGAAGTCGACCTATTGGGGCCGTTCGACGGCAATGGCGGCGAATGGGAGATTCTCCGCCATTCGCTTCACGGCGCGGGGTCGGTCAGATTGCTCAGCTCGCGGCGAAGTGCCGGGTCAACTCGCCGATGATCCGATCCCAGAGTGGTTCCGGAAGGTCGTGCGCCATACCGTCGACCATGACGAGACGAGCGTCCGAGACGGACCGGGCGACGGCGCGCGCACCGGACGCGCGCATCAGCTTGTCGTGCGTGCCGTGCAGTACCAGGGTGCGCGCACCGATCAGCTCGTCGTGCCCGACGAGCGACCCGGACGCCAGGATCGCGGCGAACTGCCGAGCGACGCCGATCGGGTAGTAGCAGCGGTCGAAGTATTCGGTGGCGCGGGCGAGGGCGGTCTCGGCGGC
Organism: Gordonia humi; assembly: GCF_014197435.1. NCBI lineage: Bacteria > Bacillati > Actinomycetota > Actinomycetes > Mycobacteriales > Gordoniaceae > Gordonia > Gordonia humi. The sequence continues at coordinate 3,535,426 of NZ_JACIFP010000001.1, read as the reverse complement.
AGGCGGGTAGACAGGGCTGCCGATGACACCGCTGACCGCGACGGAGTTCGCGATGATCTCCTCCCGACCGGCGCCTTTGGGTGGCGGCGACAGCAGTGCGAGGAGCTGGCGCGGTCCGGGCGGCGGGAGGAATGCGCGGTTGTTGCTCGACATGATCACCGTCGCGGACAGCGTGCGATCGGCGTGGTCGGCGGCGAAGACCTGAGCGATCATGCCGCCCATCGACGCGCCGACGATGTGCGCCCGGTCGATGCCGAGGTGATCGAGGACCCCTGCCGCGTCGTTCGCCAGATCGGTCAGCGTGTAGGCCGATCCCGCGGCGGGCAGACCGACGAAGAACTTGAGCAGCTTCAGTGGAAGCGGCCCGCCTCCCGAACGCGCGCCGTCGAACTTGGTCGACAGGCCGCTGTCGCGGTTGTCGAATCGGATCACGCGGTATCCGGCAGCGGCGATCTGCTCGCAGAACTCCGTCCGCCACAAGACCATCTGGGCACCGAGTCCCATGATCAGGAGGACCGCAGGATCGTCGGGCGAACCGAACTCGTCGTAGAACAGGTCGACGTCGCCGACGGTCGCCGTGCCTTCGCGGATAGCCATGAGGTCCATCATGGCCTACCGGTGCGCAGGACGCGGTGGTGGACGCCGATACCGTGCGAAGATGGGGTGATGGAGTACAGCGAGGTCGTCAGGACGACGTTCGCGGCGCGCGAGTTCACCGATGATCCGGTGTCGGACGAGGCCCTGCTCGGCGTTCTCGACACCGCCCGCTTCGCGCCCAGCGGTGGCAACCGGCAGGGGGCGCACATCGTGATCGTCCGCGACGAGGACACGAAGCGGGCGCTGGCGGATCTGAGCAGGACGGGTGCGCGCCGGTATCTGGCGCAGAAGGCGGCGGGGGAGAATCCGTGGAATCCGGTGCACCCCACCGCGGTCACCGCCGACGAACTCGACGACGTCGTCGGTGTCGACTCCTTCGTCCGGCCGCTCGCCGTCGCACCGGTCCTGCTCGTGGTGACGATCGACCTCGCCGTGGTCGCCGCGACCGATCAGGACCTCGAGCGGATCGGTGTGGTGCCCGGTGGTTCGATCTATCCGCTCGTCTGGAACATCCTGACCGGCGCGCGTGCGCACGGACTCGGCGGGACCATCACCACGATGGCCTCGGCGGAGGAGCCCGCCGTTCGGGAACTGCTCGCGATTCCCGAGCACCACGCCGTCGCCGCGGTGCTGCCGATCGGGCGGCCCGTGAAGCAGCTCACCAGACTCTCACGAGCGGCCGTCGCCGATTTCGTCACCGCCGAGCGGTTCGACGGCCGGCCGTTCGGCGCGCAGTGACCACCGCGCTCGTCGAGGTCGTGTCGGCCGTCGCCGATGTCGCCGCCACGCGGTCGAGAACGGCGAAGACGCACGTGCTGGCGCGTCTGCTGATCGCCGCCGGCTCGGACGATGTGGTCGCCGTGGTCGGCCTCGTGCTCGGCAGACCGGTCCAAGGGCGTCTGAGAGTCGGCTGGCGGACACTGGACCGGATCCGGCCCGAGCCCGCGGCGTCGGCACGGCTGACCGTCGGCGATGTCGATGCGGCGTTCACCGTCCTGGCCGCGAGCACGGGTCCGGGATCGGCCGCTCGGCGAACCGAGATCCTGACCGGCCTCTTGCGAGCGGCGACCGCAGACGAGCAGGACTACCTCGTGCGCGTGATGATCGGGGAGATGCGGACGGGCGCACTCGACGGCGTCGTCGTCGACGCGGCGGCGATCGCGGCGGACCTTCCCAAGGCGACGGTCCGACGTGCGGCCATGCTCACCGGTGACCTCGGTCGAACGGTGCGAGCGGTGATCGACGGCGACGATCTGAGCGGTGTCGGACTCACGCCCGGAGTCGCCGTGCAGCCGATGCTCGCGGCGACGGCGTCCACGGCGGCCGAGGCGATCCGGACCGCGGGCGCGTCGTCGGTGGAGTTCAAGCTCGACGGAGCCCGGCTGCAGATACATCGTGTCGGGGGGACCGTCACCGCCTACACCCGCAGCCTGGCCGACATCACGGCCCGCGTGCCCGACGTCGTCGACGTGGTGCGAGGTCTGCCCGGGGACGATCTGGTCCTCGACGGCGAGACCCTGGCCCTCGACGAAGACGGCGCGGCCCGCCCCTTCCAGGACACGATGAGCAGCTTCGGAGACGCGGGGGAGAACGCCCTGACCGTCTGGTTCTTCGACGTGCTGTACGCCGACGGACGCTCGCTCGTCGACGAGCCGCTGAGCGTACGGCGGGAGATCCTCGCGTCGACGGTCGGTGCCCGCCTGATCCCCGGACAGGTCGTCCCGGCCGATGACGGCGCGGCCGCGCAGACGGTGCTCGACGACGCGCTCGCCGCCGGCAACGAAGGAATCGTCGTCAAGGCGCTCGATTCGACGTACGCGGCGGGCCGACGAGGTGCGCACTGGATCAAGGTGAAGCCCGTCTACACCTACGACCTGGTGGTGCTGGCCGTCGAACGCGGATCCGGTCGTCGGTCGGGATGGTTGTCGAACATCCACCTCGGCGCGCGTGATCCCGACGGCGAATACGGCGAGCCGGGCGGATTCGTGATGGTGGGCAAGACGTTCAAAGGGCTGACCGATGATCTGCTGCGCTGGCAGACCGAGCACTTTCCGACGATCGCCGAGCACGACGACGGCCACGTGCTCCGACTGCGGCCGGAGACCGTCGTCGAGATCGCCGTCGACGGTGTGCAGCGGTCGACGCGCTATCCCGGAGGCGCAGCCCTGCGATTCGCCCGGGTCAAGCGGTACCGCACCGGCGTCGATGCGAAGAGCCCGAGCGAGGCGGACACCATCTCGACGATTCGCGGACTGCTGCGCTGAGGACTGTCTTGGAGCGCGTCTCCTAGCCCGCTTCGATCAGTACGACGCCGAGGATGATGATCGCAATGCCGATCATCATCCTCGGCGTGAGTGGATCGCGCCAGACGATGCGCGCCAGCAGAGCGACCGCGGCGATGCCGACGGCGGTCCACACGCCGTAGGCGATCGCCACCGGGACCCCTGCGGCGAGGGTCAACGAGAGGAGGACGAACGACGCGACGTAGCCGAACGCGGTGGGGATCAGCCACAGTCGGCGGCGCATGCCGTCGGATGCGCGCAGGCAGAGCGTCGCCGCGAGCTCGCTGACGATGGCCAGTGACAGCCAGAGGGCGCTCACGCGGACACCTCGTCCACGGTGTTCTCGGCGGGCGGATGCGAACCGTTCTCGACCACCACGACACCGACCATCACGAGAGCGATGCCGACGATGCTGAGGGCACTGAGAGCTTCGTCGAAGATCACCCAGCCGAGCACCGCGGTCGCGGCGACGCCGAGAGCACCCCACGCACCGTAGGCGACACCGATCGGCATACCGGTGCGCAATGCGAGCCCGAGGAGCACGAAGGCGCCGACGTACGCCACGACGACGATCGCGATCCACGCCTTGTGATCGACCGACGCGCGAAGCGAAAGGGTGCCCGCCAGCTCCAGCGCGATGGCCGCGAGCAGCAGCGCCCATGCCTTCATGCGATCTCCGTTCGTCGGCGGGCCGGACCCCGCAGAGACAGGGTCCGGTCCGCCGACGTCAACATCGCGTCGCCGCCGAGTATTCCTCGGCGACGGCCGGTTTCGTTCCGGTCGTGCCGCTGGGGATCAGCTGCCGCCGCGCATGCCGAAGTCCTCGTCGCGGAACTCCCCGCCGAATCGTTCGTCGGCGTGGTCGTCCTCGCGGCGTCGGAGTTCGACACGGCGGATCTTCCCCGAGATCGTCTTCGGAAGTTCGAAGAACTCGACTCGGCGCACGCGCAGGTACGGCGGAAGGTGCTCACGTGCGTAGGCGAGGATCTCCCGGGCCGTGTCGGCGGTCGGGTCGTAGCCGGGCGCCAGGGCGATGTACGCCTTCGGAACGGCCAGGCGCACCGCGTCCGGGGCGGGCACGATGGCGGCCTCGGCGACGGCGGCGTGCTCGATGAGGACGCTCTCCAACTCGAACGGGCTGACCTTGTAGTCGGAGGCCTTGAACACGTCGTCGGTGCGACCGATGTAGGTGATGTACCCGTCGTCGTCGCGTTCGGCGACGTCGCCGGTGTGATAGAAGCCGCCGGACATGGCGAGAGCATTGCGCTCCTCATCGCCCTGGTAGCCGGTCATCAGCGTGAGCGGGCGACCCTGTGCACCGCTCAGATCGAGACACAGCTCGCCCTCGCCGGGGCCGTCGACCCTCTCGCCGGTCTCCGGGTCGACGAGGACGACGGGCACGCCGGGAAGCGGCCGCCCCATGGAGCCGGACTTCACCGGTTGGCCGGGGGAGTTGGCGATCGAGGCCGTGCACTCCGTCTGACCGAAGCCGTCGCGGATGGTCAGACCCCAGTGCTTCTCCACCTGGCTGATCACCTCCGGGTTGAGCGGTTCGCCCGCACCGATCGCCTCCCGGAGCGAATCGGGTCGGCCGCCGGACAGATCGGCGTTGATGAGCATGCGCCAGACGGTCGGCGGGGCGCAGAAGGTCGACACGTGCTCGTCGGTGATGCGGCCGAGAAGCGCCACGGCGTCGAACCGGGCGTAGTTGTAGACCAGGACCGCGGCCTCCGCGAGGAACGGTGCGAAGAAGTTCGACCACGCGTGCTTGGCCCAGCCCGGGCTCGAGATGTTGAGGTGGACGTCGCCGGGCCGCAGACCGAGCCAGTACATCGTCGACAGGTGCCCCACGGGATAGGAGACGTGCGTGTGCTCGACGAGCTTCGGCTTACTGGTGGTGCCGGAGGTGAAGTAGAGCAGGAGCCGGTCGGTCGACGAGTTCCCGGGATGCTCGACGGCCGGATCCTCGATGTCCGACGCCGTCGCGTAGTCGCGCCATCCCTCCGCGTCCCCGCCCACGACGAAGCGGTGGCCGACTCCCGCGACATCGGCGAACTTCGGGGCGTCGGCGACGTTGCAGATCGCGGCGACGGCGTCGCCTCGTGCGACGCGGTCCGCGAGATCGGCCGGACCGACCGCGGTGGTCGTCGGCATGATGACCGCGCCGATCTTGATGATCGCGAGCATCGACTCCCAGAGTTCCACCTGGTTGTTCAGCATGACGATCACGCTCTGCCCGCGCTGGACGCCGGAGTCCCGGAGCATGGCGGCGACCTGGTCGGATCGACGCGACAACTGTCCGAACGAGTACGACGCCCGCGATCCGTCGTCCTCGACGATCACGAGTCCGGGAGAGTCGTTCCCGCGCGCGTACGCGTCGAACCAGTCGTGGCCGAAGTTGAACGTGTCGCCGACGTCGGGCCAGGAGAACTCGGCGAGTGCATCGTCGTAGTCGGACCGGAGACGAAGGAGGGTGTCGCGCGCCGCGCGGAGACTGTCGGTTGCTGGCGATGTGGTCATGGATGAGATTCTCCCACCACAGGTGACTGCAGTCACACCCCTCCGAAGAGGGGTGCGGTCACGGTATGCGAGTGTGGATTCCATGCAGCACACACTCGCCGACGTCCTGCCGTCGGTCGCCGCGTCGTTCGGAGTGTCCGATCCGAACCCGCTCGCGATCGAGGAGAATCGCGACGTCGTGGTGCTGCTCGTGGACGGGCTCGGCGCGCAACTGCTGATCCGCGGCGCCCATGAGGCGCCCACCCTCGCCGGACACGTCACGACCACCTTGCGGGCGGGGTTCCCGGCCACGACGGCGACGAGTCTGACGAGCCTGGCCGTCGGAGCGCCGTGTGCCGTCCACGGGGTCATCGGGTACAGCTTCGCCGTCCCGACCGGAGCGGGAGGGCCTCGGACGCTCAACGCGCTGCGCTGGACCTACGACAACGCGGACGGTCCCGATGCGCGAGCCGAGGCGGAGCCCGAGTCGATCCAGACCGGGCCGAGCCGATTGGAGGCGCTCGCCGCCCGCGGTGTCGACGTCCACTACGTGGTCCCCGGCTATCAGGCGACGTCAGGGCTCACCCGTGCGGCGTTCCGTGCGGCCGGAACCGTCCATCCGGCGTCGACACTCGACGAGGTGCGTGCGGGCATCCTCGCCGTCGCCCGGCACGACGGTCCCGATCGACGGTTCGCTTACGCCTACTACCCGGGACTCGACATGGCCGGGCACCTGCACGGACCGGAGTCAGACGAATGGCACGAGCAGTTGCGCGCCGTCGAGAAGACGGTCGCCGACCTGTACGCCGATCTGCCTGCCACCTGCACCCTGCTGATCACCGGCGACCACGGGATGATCAGCGCCGGGACCAGAGTGGACCTCGACGCGGCACCGCAGCTGCATCGGGGTGTCCGGGCCGTCGCCGGAGAGGCGCGCGTGCGCCACGTCTACCTCGATCGACTCGATGCGCGCGACGACGTCGCCCAGACCTGGGCGGGCACTCTCGGTCCTCACGCCCGCGTCGCCACCCGCGAGCAGGCGTTCGACGAGCACTGGTTCGGCGACATCCGGCCCGAGCCCGGCATCGCCGCTCGCTTCGGCGACGTCATCGCCGTGGCCGAGGGCGACGCCGTCCTGCTCCGCCCCGAGGCCGAGCCGATGGAGTCCACACTCGTCGGGCATCACGGCGCATGGTCGGACGATGAGCAGTTCGTGCCGCTGGTGGTGCGTCGATGAGCCGCACGGCCGTCGTCGCGACCTCGTTCGCGTTCCTGGTCGCGATGATCGGGACCACCGTTCCCACCGCGCTGTACCCGATCTACGCCGACGAACTCGGATTCTCGTCGCTCACCGTGACGATCCTGTTCGCCGTCTACGCGTGCGGCGTGTTCGGGGCGCTGCTGCTGTTCGGTCGGCTCTCCGATCAGATCGGGCGCCGCCTGGTGCTGGTGGCCTCCCTCGTGTTCGCAGTGCTCAGCGCGATCATGTTCCTGATCCCGGCGAGCCTGGCGACCCTGATCGTGGGTCGAGTGCTCTCCGGTGTCAGTGCCGGCCTCATGACCGGTGCGGGCACCGCCGCCATCGTCGATCTGTTCCCGTCCGATCGGCGGGCGCGCGCCGGAATCCTCGCCGTCGCGGTCAACTCCGGCGGCCTCGCCATCGGCAATCTCGGCGGCGGGGTACTGGCCGACATCAGTCGGTCGCCCCTGGTGGTGCCGTTCGCGGCTCATCTGGTGCTGGCGGTGATCGCCCTGGTCGGCATGCGGTTGTTCGGGGAGGCCCCCGGGCCGCGCGGCGGCTTCGTCTTCCGGGTGCAGCGTCTGCGAGTGCCCGCTCAGATCCGCGGTGCCTTCGTCCGCGGCTCCCTCGCGGCGGGCGCGGGTTTCGCTTCCGGCGGAGTCCTGACCGCCGTCACCGGGATCTTTCTCGCCGACGACCTCGCGCTCACCGATCACGCGCTGGCCGGCTTCGTCGTCTTCCTCGTGTTCGCCTTCGTCGCGTCCGGGCAGCTGCTCGCGCGGTGGATTCCGCGCCGGTGGGCGATGCCGAGTGCCTGCGCGGGGATGGTGGTCGCGGCGGGGTTCTTGGCGTGGGCGTTGGCCGGGCCCCTGTTGGCGCCCCTGATCGTGGCGGCGATCGGCGTCGGCACGTCGTGCGGGATCTGTATGAACGTCGGCCTGGCGACCACCGTGGAGGAGGTGCCGGTGGCCGAGCGCGGCGGCGTCTCCTCGGCGTTCTTCATCGTGATCTACGTGATGCTGGCGTTCCCCGCGATCGGTGTCGGACTGCTCGCGGGCCCCCTCGGACTGCGCGATGCGGGACTGGTCTTCGCGGGCGTCGTCGCCCTGCTCGCCGCCGCCGTCGGCGTCGCGGACTACACGAGTTCGCGCCGCGCCGGAGGCGTCCGGGTCTAGGCGGCCCGAGTCACGTCGCGACGAATCTGCTCAGACGCGATTCCAGCGGTGCCTGGAGCGCGGACAGGACCAGGCACACGATCCAGTAGTAGACGGCCGCCGTGACGTACAGCGAGAGGAACTCGAAGGTCGGCGCCGCCGCGATCTGCGCGGTCCGGAACAGCTCGGTCACCAGGATCGTGGACGCCAACGAGGTGTCCTTGACCAACGAGATGAGGGTGTTCGACAGTCCCGGTGTCGCGATCCGCGCGGCCTGCGGAAGCACGATCAGCCGCATCGTCGCCGCGTAACTCATGCCGATGGTCTGGGCGGCCTCGGTCTGGCCCTTCGGCACGGCCATGATGGCGCCGCGGATCACTTCCGCCGCGTATCCGCCGACGTTCAACGAGAACGCGACCACGGCGGCCGGGAACGGCGACACCTTGATTCCGAGTTCGGGCAGCGCGTAGAAGATGATGAACAGCTGCACCAGCAACGGTGTGCCTCGCACGATGGAGATGTAGACGCGCGCGGGCCATCCGAGGAACGGCTTCGTCGACATCCGGGCGAGTGCGACGAGCACCGCGATCGCCAGGCCGATCACGAAGCTGATCGCAGCGAGCGGGATGGTCGTGGTGACGGTGGCCCTGGCCATCGGCCAGAGGTTGTCGGAGACCAGGCGCCATGTCGATCGTCCCTGGGCCGGCGCCTTCGCGGCCGAATCGCTCGCATCGGCCTTGAGATACTTCTGGGAGATTCTGGCGAGAGTGCCGTCGGAACGGAGCTCGTCGAGCGCGCCGTCGATGTCGTCGGTGAGCGGGCTGCCCTTGCGGAGCGCGAAGGCCTGTTCGCTCTTCTCACCGGTGTTCCCCGCGATCTTCACCGACGTGTCGCCCGTCTCGGCGAGATACGCGTAGACGGCGATGCTGTCGTTCACGGTGGCGTCGACGCGACCCTGCTGCAGGAGTTTGACGGCCTGCGTGAAGCCCTCCACCGTTTCGACCTTCGCGCCCGCCCGGCGGGCGAGATCGGTCCAGTTCGCCGTCGCCGTCTGGGCCGACGTCCGTCCCCGCAGATCGTCGAGGGAGGAGATCGAGGTGTCGTCGGCGCGGGTGACGATCACCCCTTCGCCGATGGCATACGGGGTCGACATCGAGTACTCGGCCTCGCGTTCGGGGGTGATCGTCACCTGGTTGGCGACCGCGTCGAACCGGTCGGCGCCGAGTGCGGCGAAGATCGAATCCCACGGGGCCTCGACGAATTCGGCTCGCTTCCCGAGCTTGTCGGCGACGGCCTTCGCCACGTCGACGTCGTAGCCGGCGAGCTGCCCGGTCGCGGCGTCGTGATAGCTGAACGGGCTGTATGTGCCCTCGGTGCCGAAGCGGATCACCCCGGAGTCCGAGTCGGAGGCGCTCGACGAGCACGCGGTGAGCAGGCCGAGGACGGCGATCACGACTGCGAACAGCGGTGCGATCGCGCGCATGCGGGACGTCATGGCCCGACAGTAGACCGCTGTGCGCCGGTGAGAGACGCCATTTCGTCGCGGCGCGCCGAACGCCTGTGCCCGGGAATCCGCCGTCCGGCCGATGCGTGGAACACTGGAAGGGTGATTCATCCTGTTCCGCCGCCGCATACCGCCGCGACCGTGATCACGGTGTCGGACCGCTGTGCCGCGGGCACCGCCGTCGACCGGTCCGGACCGCTGGCCGCGCAGCAGCTGGTCGATGCGGGATGGACGACGACGGTGACGGTGGTCCCCGACGAAGCCGCCGAGATCCAGGACGCGATCCGATGCGCCGTCGACGACGGATCGCGACTGGTCGTCACCACGGGCGGCACCGGCATCGCGCCGCGCGATGTGACGCCCGAGGCCACCGCGACGGTCCTCGATCGCGAACTGCCCGGATTGGCCGAGGCGATTCGCGCGGTCGGCATCGCGACGCTGCCGCAGGCCATGCTCTCACGCGCGGTGGCGGGCGTCCTCGATCGATCCCTGGTGGTGAACCTCGCCGGATCGACCGGTGCGGTCCGTGACGGTGTGCCGGTGATCCTGCAGATCGCCGCACACGTCGTCTCGCAGCTGGACGGAGGAGATCACGGATGATCACGATCTCCGCCGTGAGCGGCGAGCCGTTGGACGTGACCGAGCATCTGCGGGCGGTGGCCTCGCCGAGCGCCGGAGCCACCGCACTGTTCGTCGGAACCGTACGAGACAACGATCCGGACGCGGCCGGTCGCGTCGTCCTCCTGGAGTACAGCGCGCACCCGGATGCCGAGCGGGTCCTCGGCGAGATCACCGCGTCGCTCGACACCGACGACGTGCGGCTGGCGGTCAGCCACCGCGTCGGCGACCTCGCGGTGGGCGACGTCGCGATCGTGTGCGCGGTGTCGTCCGTGCATCGCGCCGCCGCCTACGAGGTCAATCGGGAGCTCGTCGAGCGCGTCAAGGCGGAGTTGCCGGTGTGGAAGAAGCAGGTGGAGTCCGACGGTGCGTCGGCGTGGATCGGTCTGGGCGGCCTGGCATGACCGATCTGCTCGTGGACCGATTCGGCCGGACCCATCGCGATCTGCGGATCTCGTTGACCGACAAGTGCAACCTGCGCTGCACGTACTGCATGCCCGCCGAGGGAGTGCCGTGGATCGCGAAACAGAACCTGCTGACCACCGACGAGATCGAACGGGTGGGGCGGGTGTTCGCCGATCTCGGCGTCGTCGAGGCACGGCTGACCGGGGGCGAGCCGTTGCTGCGACCGGACGCGGTCGAGGTGGTGCGTCGTCTGGCGGCGATCGAGACCGAGCGGGGGCGGCTGCGCGTGTCGATGACGACCAACGCACTCGGGCTCGCGCCGGTGATGGACGACCTCGTCGACGCCGGACTCGAACGGCTCAACATCAGCATCGACACACTCGACGCCGATCGGTTCCACCGGCTCACCCGCCGTAACCGGCTCGACGACGTCCTCGCCGGGATCGCCGCCGCACAGCGGTCGGGACTGCGGCCGCTGAAGCTCAACGCGGTCGCGATGCGCGGGGTGAACGACGACGAGTTCGTCGACCTCCTGCGGTTCGCCCGTGATCACGACGCTCAGCTGCGGTTCATCGAACAGATGCCTCTGGACGCCGGTCACACGTGGTCGCGCGCGGAGATGGTCGGCGGCGAGGAGATCCTCGACCGACTGTCGGCGGCCTTCACCCTGGAGCCGATCGGCGAGCGCGGTTCGGATCCGGCCGAGCTGTTCGTCGTCGACGGCGGTCCGACGACGGTCGGCGTCATCGCCTCGGTGTCGGCGCCGTTCTGCGGGTCGTGCGACCGCGTGCGGATCACCGCGGACGGTCAACTCCGCAACTGCCTGTTCGCCCGCGACGAGTCGGATCTGCTGGGGTTGCTGCGCGGAGGCGGTTCCGACGGCGATCTGACGGCGATGATCCGCCGCTGCATCGGCGAGAAGCGCGAGGGGCACGGGATCGACGGCCCGAACTTCCTCCAGCCGGACCGGCCCATGTCGGCGATCGGCGGCTGACGTCGGCGATCGGCGGCTGACGTCGGCGACCGACCGCTCGAGCCGCGACCCGGGCACACTCTCTCGTCGACCGCGGGCCGCTATCCGCCGGCGAACGGCGGGAGCACGTCGACCGTGGCGGTGTCGGGGGCGACGGCGTCGTCGTCGAGACGGGCGCCGTCGACCATGAGCGAGCACCGGCCGAGGACGGCCGCGAACTCGGGGCCGAGTTCGTCGGCGAGCGCCGCGCGGAGGGCACCGAGCGCGAGGGGACCGTCGAGGTATTGATCGCGTCGGCCCGCGGCGTCCGCGGCGCCCGCGAAGTATCGGATCTTCACTCGGCACGCTCCTGAATCAGAGTGGTGATCGCCGCGTGGGCGTCCTCGACCGCCAGGCCCTGTGCGACGGCGAGTCCCACGATATACGTGGTGATCGGTCCGGCCGGGCGGGCGACGTTGTGCGCGACGTCGCGGGTGAGGTCGAGCAGTGGCCGCAGGGGGACGTCGACCTCGCCCAGTCCGAGGGCGGGGGCGAGTTCGGCGATCCATGCGTCGAGATTGGGCAGGGGCTTGTCACTCATGAGCGTCTCCTTCGATCGTCGACAGATAGGTTCGGATGTCGTCGGGGGTGTCCAGGTCGATGCTCGCGTCGTCGAGGTCGGGCACCTCGCGCAGTCGCAGCCCGCGGAGGAGACGGCGCATCGACGCGCCGTCCGGGTCGCCGATCGCCGCCAGCGCGCCGCGCAGCGCGGCCACGCGGTATCGGCCGGCCAGCCACTGCGCGCGGCCGGCCGCATCGGTGAGGAGTACGCCGTCGTCGTCGCCGAGCGGCTCGTGGTCCAGGCGTCGGACGATTCGGTCGGCGCGCGGCAGATCGCAGGCGAGAAGCCAGGTCTGGTCGGCGTTCCCGAGAACCGCGAGTGCCGCGGCGACGGCGGCGACCGGTCCGCCGAAGGGCGGCTCCTCGCGGACCACGACCACGTCCGGCCTGGCGAGGCCGTCGGGACCCACCGCGACGACCGGGCTGCAGCCGATCAGGGCCGCGTACACGTGGTCGACGAGCGGGCGACCGGCGATGTCGACGGCGGCCTTGTCGGCGCCGCCGAGTCGGGACGCCCGGCCTCCCGCCACGACGATGGCGGCGGTCATCGCGACCAGTCGCCGTTCTTGCCGCCGGTCTTGCGGATGAGCTGGATCTGTTCGATGGTCACGGACTTGTCGAGTCCCTTGACCATGTCGACCACCGACAGTGCGGCGACGGAGACGGCGGTCAGTGCCTCCATCTCGACGCCGGTGCGGTCGGCGGTGCGGACCGTCGCGGCGATCTGTACGCCGTCGTCGGTGACGTCCAGATCGACGACGGCCCCGTGCACGCCGATCACGTGAGCCAGGGGCAGGAGCTCGGGAGTGCGTTTGGCGGCGGCGATCCCGGCGATGCGGGCCACGGCCAGCACGTCGCCCTTGGGGGCGGTTCCGTCGCGGAGCGCGTCGACGATGTGCGTGCCGCAGCGGACGAAGCCGGTCGCCGTCGCGCTGCGGACGGTCGGGGTCTTCTCCGTCACGTCGACCATGCGGGCGGCGCCCGCGCCGTCGAGGTGGGTGAACGGCTGATGCGAGGTCATGACAGGACCATCACTTCCACGATGTCGCCTTCGACGACCTGCTCGGTGTCGGCGGGGATCACGGCCAGTGCCTGCGCGACGGCCAGCGACGTCACCAGATGCGATCCGCTGCCGCCCGCGGTGGCCGGGCGGACTGTCGTCTCGTCGAGGAGGACGGGCAGGAACTGGGCGCGACCGGGCGGGCAGCGCCAGGACGTCGCCGCCGTCCGGTGCACCCGGGGGCGGTCGATGACGGTCCGTCCGGCCATCGCCAGAAGGGCGGGCCGCACGAATGTCTCGAACGAGACGGCGACGCTGACCGGGTTGCCCGGCAGGCAGAAGAACAGGCGACCGGCCTCGTCGGCGCCGAAGCCCTGCGGTTTGCCGGGCTGCATTCGCACCGGGCCGAACTCGATGGAGCCGGTGCGGTCCAGGACGGCCTTGACGACGTCGAATGCTCCGACACTGGCACCGCCGGACAGGATCACGGCGTCGGCGTCGATGCCGTCGAGCAGCGACGACAGGGCCGCCTCGTCGTCGGCCACCGTCGTGACGGTCACCAGGTCGGCGCCGGCGGCCGCCGCGGCGGCGGCGAGCAGCACCGAGTTGGATTCGGGGATCTCGCCGCGCCGCGGAGTGCCCGCCGGGTCGATGAGTTCGGAGCCCGTGGAGATCACGGCCACGCGCGGTGCGCGGTGCACGGGGATCTCGGTGTAGCCGGCGGATGCGATGGAGCTGAGCTGCCACGGGCCCAGCACCGTACCGGCGGCGACGGCGACGGCGCCGGCCGGGGAGTCGCCACCGGTGCGTCGGATGTGCGCGCCGTGCGCGGGCGCCGTCGTCACCGTGATCCGGGACGGTGGTTCGGTCGTGATCGTGGTGCCGAGATCGGTGTGCTCGAGGGGAATCACCGCGTCCGCATCGGAGGGCACGGGGGCGCCGGTCATGATCCGGGCGGCCTCGCCGACACCGATCGTCGGATCGAGGGACGACCCGGCGGGGACGTCGGCGATCACCCGCAGCACCGCGCCCTCGGCCGCATCGGCCGCACGGACGGCGTACCCGTCCATGCCGGAGTTGTCGAAGAGAGGCACGGGCCACCGTGACACCACGTCGTCGGCGAGGACCCGACCGGCGGCATCGGCGAGAGCGACGGTCTCGACCGGCGTCACGGCGACGGCGGCGAGGATGCGAGCGCGGTGCTCGTCGACGGTGATCATCACCTTGAGATGTTCCTTTCAGACCAGGCGGCATATCCGCCGAGGAGGATGCGCAGGTCGGCGCCGGGATGATGCGCGGCCAGAGCGTGCACCGCGGCGCGGGCGCGCGGGCCCTGCCCGCAGTAGACGACGGTGATCCCGGCGACCGGCACGGCGGCGGCGTCGGCGAGCAGGTCGTCCAGCGGCACCGTCACCGCGCCGGGAATCACTCCGGCGGCCGTCTCGTCGGGGCGACGCACGTCGATCAGGGTGGTCGCGTCCGTCGACGGCAGGTCGTCGACGTGTACCCGTCCGATCGCGGTGGTCGGCGCCGCCGGGGTCAGGGGCACCTCGTCGGTCCGCGATCCGAGGGCGTCCAGCACGAGCATCCTGCCCACGAGGGGTTCGCCGAAACCGCAGACGAGCTTCACCGCCTCGGTCACCAGGATGCCGCCGAGTTGTCCGCAGAGCGCACCCAGGACGCCGGCTTCGGCGCAGTTGGGCACCTCACCCGCCGGAGGCGGGGCGGGGAACACGTCGCGCAGGGTGATCGGTGCGCCGACGGGCGGGGCCGACCAGAACACGGTGGCCTGCGCGTCGAACCGCAGCACCGAACCCCACACGAGCGGTATGCCCAGGTCTGCGCAGGTGTCGGCGACGGTATAACGGGTGTCGAAACTGTCGCTGCCGTCGATCACCAGGTGATACCCGTCGAACACGTCCGCCGCGTTGTCGGCGTCGAGGTGTTCGCGATGCTCGACCACCTCGGTGTGCGGAGACAGCGCGCGCACCCGGTCGGCGGCGACCGCGGCCTTGAACGCACCGACATCGTCACGGCCGAACACGATCTGGCGCTGGAGGTTCGACGCGTCGACGGTGTCGTCGTCGACGATGCCGATGGTCCCCACGCCGGCGGAGGCCAGATAGAGAAGGACCGGGGAGCCGAGGCCGCCCGCCCCGATGACACAGACGCGTGCCGCGGCCAGTCGCCGCTGGCCGACGTCCCCGATCTCGGGGAGCCGGATCTGGCGCGCCGCGCGCAGCGTCTCGTCGGGGGGAATCGAGAGCGCGGGAGCGACGAGGGGCGGAACGGGCATGGTCTCAGGTTAACGCGGTGATCGACGGCCGGACCCGCCGCGGCGAGCGAGTCCGGAACTCACGGTCTATATGTGACATAACGGACTCGCGATCATGCCAGAACGGGAGCCCGACGGGAGGTGCGGCGACCCGTCCTCGACGAGTGCGGACACGCCTGCGTGCGAGGTGAGGGCGACGCCGGGCCGGCGATCGCGGATCGGACTCGTCGTCGGGCGGCACGCTCTCCTGAAACACGGAGATATTTCGGAAATTGTCCCGTGAACGCGGTGATAATCTCCCAATCGTGACTGAATTCCGGATCAGCCGTGCGGCTTCCCTTCTCGGTGTCAGCGACGACACGGTCCGTCGCTGGATCGATGCGGGCAAGCTCTCATCGCATCGGGACGAGGCCGGGCGCGCAGTCGTCGACGGGGCCGAGCTGGCTCGCTTCCTCGTCGACGGTGCGCAGGCGCCCGACGATCCCGTCGACCGTGCGTCGAGTGCGCGCAACCGCCTCGTCGGGATCGTGACCGGCGTCGTCAGCGACACGGTCATGTCTCAGGTCGAGATGCGCTGCGGACCCCACCGCATCGTGTCGTTGATGTCGACCGAGGCGGTCCGGGAACTCGGTCTGGAAGTCGGATCGCTCGCGACCGCGAGCGTCAAAGCTACGACGGTGATCGTGGAGACCCCGTCGGACAAGGAGAACGACCGATGAGTAGAACTGCACGGGTGTCGGCGGCGCTGCTGGCGCTGCTCGCGTTGATCCTGGCCGCGTGCGGCAGCAACGACGACAAGGCCGACGGGTCGAGCGATGCCAAGATCACGATCTTCGCCGCGGCGTCGTTGCAGGGGTCCTTCGACGATCTCTCGGCGGCGTTCACCAAGGCGCACCCGGAGTACACGGTGGCGCCGATCGTCTACGACGGTTCGCAGGCACTGGCCAAACAGATCGTCGAAGGCGCCGACGTCGACGTGATCGCCTTCGCCAACGAGTCGAGCCTGGATCCGGTCACCGAGGCCGGGCTCAGCGACAAGGGGAGCATCTTCGCGACCAACACGATGGAGATCGCGGTGGCCCCGGGCAACCCGAAGCACATCACCACGCTCGCGGATCTGGCGAAGCCGGACGTGACCACGGTGCTGTGCGCGCCGGAGGTGCCGTGCGGCAGCGCGTCGCAGAAACTGCTGAAGGCGGCGAACATCGATGTCAAGGCCGTGAGCGAGGAGACCAACGTCACGAGCGTCGTGACGCGCATCGCCAACGGTGAGGCCGATGCCGGTCTGGTGTACGCGACCGACGTCGCCGCCGCGGGCGACAAGCTCGAGGGTGTGACCCTGCCGAACGCCGACGACGCGATCAACCGTTACCCGATCGTCGTTCCGAAGAATGCGCCCTCGCCGGAGGCCGCGAAGGCGTTCGCCGACTTCGTGCTCTCCGCGGAGGGCCAGAAGATCCTCAAGCAGTACGGGTTCGGGCCTGCGTGAGACTGCCTCGTCCGCTCTATCTTCTGGCGCTGATCGGGTTCGCACTCCTGCTGCTGCCCATCGTGGGGCTGGTGTCCCGCGTGCGGTGGGAGACCCTCGGCGACGACCTGTTCTCGTCGGAGTCGATGACCGCGCTCGGGCTCTCCCTGGGCACGGCGGCGTGCGCGACGGTGGTCTGTGTGGTGGTCGGCCTGCCGATGGCGTTGCTGATCGGGCGGACCGGGCGCCGGACGGCGTCGGTCCTGCGGACCCTGGTGCTGGTGCCGCTCGTGCTGCCGCCGATGGTCGGCGGTCTCGCGCTCCTGTCGCTGTTGGGCAGATCGGGACTGATCGGCAGACCGATCTTCGAATGGAGTGGATACAGCCTGCCGTACACGACGGCCGCCGTCGTGGTGGCGCAGTCGTTCGTGGCACTGCCGTTCTTCGTGATCACCCTGGAGGGTGCGTTGCGGACGTCGGGGATCTCGCACGAGCAGATCGCCGCCACACTCGGCGCCGGTCGGTGGCGGGTGCTGTCACGGGTCACGTTGCCGCTGGTGATGCCGGGGCTGGTGGCGGGCACGGTGTTGAGTTTCGCGAGGGCGCTCGGTGAGTTCGGGGCGACGGCGCTGTTCGCGGGCAATGCACAGGGCGTCACCCGCACCATGCCGTTGGCCATCTACACCGCGTTCAACGGTGTCGGCGTGACACAGGACTCGGCGGTGGCGCTGTCGCTGCTGCTGCTGGTCAGCGCCGCGGTCGTGGTGTGCGGTCTGCGGTCCTGGCGCGAGGACGCGGTCCGATGAGCGGTGCACGGTTGAACGTCGACGCGCGGATCGGCCGGTCGCAGCTCGACGTGTCGGTGGCCTTCGACGTCGAGCCCGGCGGTTGCGTCGCGCTCCTGGGACCCAACGGCTGCGGCAAGTCGACGGTGCTCGGCGGCATCGCGGGACTGACCCGGCTCGACGGCGGGCAGATCAGTGTCGACGGGACATGTCTGGAGCGGGCGGGTTCGGTCCGACTGTCTCCGGACAAGCGCGGCATCGCTCTGCTCGATCAGCGAGCGAGGCTGTTCCCGCACTTGAGCGTCGAACAGAATCTGGCGTTCGGGCCGCGCGCGCACGGAGCGGGCCGGTCGCAGGTGCAGGCGATCGTCGCCGACTGGCTCGATCGGATCGGCCTGGCCGACCGCGCGCGTGCGAAGCCGCATCAGCTCTCGGGCGGACAGCAGCAGCGGGTCGCGATCGCGCGGGCGTTCGCCGCCCAGCCCCGGGTCATTCTGCTCGACGAGCCGTTCGCCGCACTGGACGCCGAGAGCACTCCGATCGTCCGTCAGGTCCTGGCCGACGAACTCACCCGCACCGGAGTCACCGCGGTGCTCGTGACGCACGAGATGTCCGATGCGTGGCAGTGGGCGGATCGATGTCTGGTGATGAATCGGGGGACGGTCGTCGAAGACGGGACCCCGGCCGATCTGACGTTGCGACCGCGACGCAGCTTCACCGCGGCGCTCGCCGGGTTCGGGGTCGTCGCGGGGCGGTGGCGAGGCGGGGCCCTGGACGTGAACGGTCGGACGTTGGCCGGCGAACTCGACGCCGACCTCGCCGACGGCGATGCGGCGGCCGGGATCGTCGCACCGCGCGATGTGGCCGCCGCACCGGCGACCGGATCGGATCCGGGCGTCGAACTCTCGGCGGTGTCGGTGCAGGCGGGCGTGGTCCGACTCGACACCGTGATCGGGTTGGCGGCCGAACTCGCGATGGAGGAGGCGATCGGACTCGGCGGCGGTGCGCTGCCGCAGGCCGGTCAGCGGTACCTCCTGATCCCGCAGCGCATGCGGATCGTCGGCGTCTGACGAGCGCAGCCCGGTACCGGACGACACAGAGAGTCGACACGGGCGGGCCGATCCGGCGTGCCCGGACGGACTATCCTCGACGGTGTGGGACGAATCACCGCGCGCTGGCCGATCACGAAGGTCTCGGTTGCCGAGAGCAGTGACCGTCGTGTCGACATGCTCGCCGTGGAGGAGCCGCTCGAGATCCGCGTCGCGGGTCGACCGCTGGTCGTCACGATGCGCACTCCCGGGCACGACGTCGAACTCGCCGCGGGCTTCCTCGTGTCCGAAGGCGTGATCGCCGGGTCCGACGACTTCTACTCGGCGATCCACTGCGGTGGACCGGGCACCGGCGGACAGGAGAACACGTACAACGTCCTCGACATCACGCTCGCCGCGCACGTCGCACCGCCGCGTCCGGAGGTCGAGCGATCCTTCTACACGACCAGTTCGTGCGGTGTGTGCGGCAAGGCCAGCATCGACGCCGTGCACACCGTGTCCGCATACGACGTCACCGCCGACGAGACCGTCGTGCGCGCCGACCGGATCGCCGAGTTCCCCGAGTCGCTGCGCGCGGCGCAGGCCGTCTTCGCCAAGACCGGCGGGCTGCATGCCGCCGCCCTGTTCGACGCCGCCACCGGCGAACTCCTGGTGCTCCGCGAGGATGTCGGACGCCACAACGCGGTCGACAAGGTGATCGGCTGGGCGCTGCTCAACGGTCGGCTCCCGTTGCGCGGCACCGTGCTCCAGGTGTCCGGTCGAGCGAGTTTCGAACTCGTCCAGAAGGCCGTGATGGCCGGAGTCCCGGTCTTGACCGCGGTCTCGGCGCCGTCGTCGTTGGCCGTCCAGTTGGCCAAGGACTCCGGGCTGACACTGGTCGGTTTCCTTCGCGGATCCACCATGAACGTCTACACGCACGCCGACCGCATCGACAATCCACTTCCGACCACCGTGAGGGGCTGACATGACCGACATCTCCAACCGCGTGCCCGCGGCACTGCAGGCGTCCGAGTTCACCGGACTGATGAGCGACGGCCCCCGCCAGGGCGGATACGGGCCGTCCACGTCGAAGCCGTGGTCGTCGAAGCCGTACCACCATCCGGCCGCGGCTTGGGGCGCCGCGCGGTCGGTCGCGAAGGTGCTCATCAAGGAACGCGAACTGTTCAAGGGGTCGACGGCGATGCTGACGATGAACCACCCGGTGCGCGGTTTCGACTGCCCGGGCTGTGCGTGGCCCGACGACAACCACGGCGTGAAGCTCGACATCTGCGAGAACGGCATCAAGCACGTCACGTGGGAGATGACTCCCAAGCGCGTCGACCGTGAGTTCTTCGCCGCGCACACGGTGACCGAGTTGGCGGAGTGGAACGATTACGACCTCGAGGATCAGGGACGGCTCACCGAGCCGATGAGTTATGACGCGGCGACCGACCGATACGTGCCGATCGGCTGGGACGACGCGTACACGATGGTCGGCGAGGCGCTACGCGCACTCGACAGTCCCCATGCGGCGGCGTTCTACACCTCGGGGCGTCTGTCGAACGAGGCGACGTTCATGTACCAGTTGTGGGCGCGCGAGTTCGGCACCAACAACGTCCCGGACTGCTCGAACATGTGTCACGAGGCGTCGGGTCGGGCGTTGAAGGCGTCGATCGCGACCGGCAAGGGAACGGTGTCGCTCGACGACTGGGACGCGTGCACCGCGCTGTTCGTCCTCGGGGTGAACGCGGCGTCGAACGCGCCGCGCATGCTGACCTCGCTCGCGCACGCGGTCAAACGCGGCGCGCAGGTGGTGCACATCAATCCGATGACCGAGGCGGCGGCGACCCGCACGATCGTGCCGCACGAGATCGGTCAGATGGCGACGTTCCGGGCGTCGGACACCAGCACGATGAACGTGCAGGTGCGTCCGGGCGGTGATCTGGCGCTGATCCGCGGTGTGGCCAAAGCGGTGTTCGAGGCCGAGGACGCGAATCCGGGTGGCGGGGCGCTCGATCACGAGTTCCTCGCTCGGTTCACCGACGGGTTCGACGAATACCGCGCGCTGGTCGACGCGGCGACGTGGGACGAGTTGTCGGTGCAGGCGGGGGTGAGCGAGGAGCAGATCCGCGCCGTCGCGCAGGTGTATCTGGACTCGCCGCGCAGCATCATCGCGTGGTGCCTGGGAGTGACCCAGCACGAGCACGGCGTCGACACGGTCCGCGAGTTCTCGAATCTGCTGTTGTTGCGCGGCAACATCGGCCGTGAGGGCGCCGGGCCGTCGCCGATCCGCGGTCATTCGAATGTGCAGGGCAATCGCACGTGCGGCATCGACCACAACCCGAGTGAGAGCTTCCTCGCCGCGCTCGACGCCGAGTGCGGCATCGTCAGTCCGCGTACACCGGGTCTGGACACGGTCGCGACGATCGAGGGGATGAACGACGGCTCGGTGAAGGTGTTCGTGGCGTTGGGCGGCAACTTCGTGCTGGCCGCGCCGGACACCAAGTACACGGCGCGGGGATTGCGCAACTGCGAGTTGACGGTGCAGGTCAGCACCAAGCTGAATCGCAGTCACCTCGTGCACGGGCGCAGGGCGCTGATCCTGCCGTGTCTGGGTCGCACCGAGCGCGACGAGCAGGCGTCGGGGGTGCAGGGTGTGTCCGCGGAGGACGCGATGAGCAACGTCCAGTTGTCGATGGGCAAGAAGAAGCCCGCCTCGCCGCATCTGCGATCGGAACTGGCGATTCTCGGCGGTATGGCGCGGGCGACGCTGCCCGACAGCGCGACGCCGTGGGAGGAGTACGTCGCCGACTACGATCTGGTCCGCGATTCGATGTCGCGGGTGCTGCCGGGGTTCGAGGGCTTCAACGAGTTGGTGCGGCAGCCGATGGGATTCCGGATTCCGCAGCCCGCGCGTGAGCGGATCTTCCTGACTCCGAGCGGTAGGGCGGAGTTCTCGCATGCGCCGGTGCCCAACGCGATCCCGGATGACGCCGACGTGCTGGTGTTGCAGACGATGCGGTCGCACGATCAGTGGAACACCACGATCTATTCGGCAGACGACCGGTACCGCGGTATCAAGAACCTGCGCGAGCTGGTGTTCATGAACGCCGACGACATGCGTGCGCGGGGTCTGAGCGAGGGATCGTTCGTGGACGTCACGTCGACCTCGCGGGACGGTTCGACGCGCACGCTCACGCGGTACCGGGCGATCACCTACGACCTGCCCGTGGGTGCGGCCGCCGGGTACATGCCGGAGATGAACGCGCTCGTCGGTGCGGCCGATTACAGCACGCAGAGCGATCAACCCCTGATGAAGAACATCCAGGTCCGGATCGCCGCTGCCCAGTAGGGGCCGTGCAGTAGGGGGCGTCCAGTAGGGCGCGTCACCCCGGTTCCCGGTCGGTACGGCGTTCGGCACCGACCGGGAACCCGGAGTCCGATCAGGCGTCGCCGGTCAGCCACGCCCGTGCGGCGCAGACGAGTGCGCCGACGCCCATCGTGATGGTCGGCTCGATGACCGGTGCGTATTCGGGGGAGTGGTTCGACGGGATCTCGCCGAGGACCTGCATGAGGTCGGCGGGAGGCGCGAACAACTGGGGGTCGGCGCCGCCGAGGAACCAGTACACCGACGGCACACCGGCTTCGGCTCCCAGGATCCCGAAGTCCTCCGACCCGGTGCCCGGCGGTACCTCCATCACCCGGCCCGCGAACGACTCGCCGAACGCCTCGACGACCCGTCGCAAGGCCGCGTCGTCGTTGACCGTCGGCGGCGAGTGGTACATCGTGGTGATCTCGGGTTCGCGATCGGCGCCCGCCGCGGCGGCCTCACCTCGCACGATGCGTTCGATCGCGTCGAGGACCTTGGCGCGGGTCGGCTCGTCGTAGGTTCGGACGGAGAGACCGAGTGTCGCCGAGTCGGGGATGATGTTGTTCTTGGTGCCCGCCTCCATGGTCCCGACGGTCACCACCGCGCGATCGGTCGCCGGGATCTCGCGAGCCACGATCGTCTGCAGCCGCAGCACGACGGCGGCGGCCATCACCACCGGATCGACGGTGGTCTCCGGCCGTGAACCGTGTCCGCCGCGACCGTGGAGCGTGATCCGCAGGGCGTCGCTGGCGGCGAGGGTCGCGCCCGGATGGTAGAACAGCATGCCCGCCGGCCCCGGTGCGACGTGCTGGCCGAGGACGACGTCCGGTCGCGGTACGCGGTCGAGCAGCGCGTCGGCGACCATGGCGCGCGCCCCGGACAGGTTCTCCTCGGCGGGCTGGACCACCGCGACCACCGTCCCGGACCAGTCCGCGGTCGAACCGGCGAGTTCGCGCATCGCGCCGATCAGCGCTGTGACGTGCATGTCGTGGCCGCACGCGTGCATCACCGGGGTGCTCTCACCGTTCTCGGCGGTGGCGACCACCTCGCTGGCGTAGTCCAGTCCGGTCTCCTCCTTGACCGGTAGAGCGTCCATGTCCGCGCGCAGCCAGACGACGGGGCCGTCGCCGTTGGCGAGCACACCGGCCACGCCGTGACCGCCGATGTGCTCGATCACCTCGCAGCCGGTGTCCGCGAGCTGCGTCGCGACGACGCCCGCGGTGCGCTCTTCGAAGCCGGATAGTTCCGGGTGGCGGTGCAGATCGATGTAGAGGTCTCGGAGTTCGGTCATCAGGAGAGACTTTCTGTGAGTTGCGGACGGTCAGTAGACGACGAGCTGGAGACCCAGACCGGCGGCGACGGCGATGATCACCGAGCAGATCATCGGAACGAAGAACGAGCTGTTGATCAGGAACGAGCCCTGCTTGGTGGAACCCGTCTTGTCTGTCAGGATGCACGCCTGACCGAGTCCGCCCATCGACGCCAGCAGATTGTTGCCGCTCGCGGCGCCGAGCATGCCCGCCATCGGACCCACGCCCAGCCCCGCGGTCATCGCGACCGGTACCAGGATGCTCAGCGACGCCACCTGACTCTGAATGAGTGAGGCGAGCAGGAACAGGATCACCGCGAACAGCATCACCGAGACGCCGATCGTGCTGTTGACGAACGACGACACCGCGTCCATGTGGTCGTTGAGGATGGTGCCGGCGAGCACCGGCACGGCCAACAGCAGCAGTGCGGCGATCAGGCCGGTGCCGATGATCGGCTCGGACATCACCGCGGGAGTCTTGATCTTGCAGACCACCATGATGATCCCGGCGGCGGCGAACATGATGATCGGGATCATGAACGACATCGACACGGTGTTGTCCAGGAGCGAACCGTCGTCCTGCGGCACGGAGTACGTGGGGCGCAGCGACGAGAAGAAGCCGAGCACCACTCCGGTCACGACACCGGCGAGGAAGACGTACGCGCTGATCGCCGCGCGCGGTCGCAGAGGCGGCAGATCGGCGTCGTCGCCGACCGGTTGCGGCGGCTCGATCTCGCCCGCGGCCAGACGCCGCTGATACTCGGGATCGTCGTCGAGATCCTTGCCGTAGCGCGACATGATCAGCGAGGTGCCGACCGTGGCGACGAGTGAGGCGGGGACGGTCACCATCAGCGTCTTGGCGAGGGTGTTGCCGTCGGATTCGGTCATGTTCACGAAGACGTAGGTGACCGCGGCGACCGGACTGGCCATCAAGGCGAGCTGGCAGACCGCGTTGGCGGTGGCCAGGATGCGCGCCGGACGGATCTTCGCCGAATAGGAGACGTCGTACATGATCGGAATCAGTGCGAAGGTGATGTTCCCGGTGCCCGACATGACGGTGAACAGCCACACGAACAGCGGTCCGACGACCGGGATCGCGCCGGGATGCCTGCGCATCGCGCGGCCGGCCAGACGCACCAGGAAGTCCATGCCGCCGGCCGCCGTCAGGGCCGCCGTCGCGCTGATCACCGACAGGATGATGAAGATCGCCGACAGCGGCGGGGACCCCGGTTGCATGCGCAGGACCTCGACCAGGATGAACACCGACACCCCGGAGGTGCCGATCAACGCCATCGGACCGTAGCGCGCCCCCATGCCGAGGGGGATCAGGAACAGGACGATCTGAACGATGACCCGGACGGCCTCCATCGCGACGGTCTCCTCGGCTCGGTGAATGCTGGGATTCGTCGCATTCGAGATGGATCAATGAGTACATCGCCGGGACGCTGCGAGCGGTCCGCTGGCACAGAACGGGGCCGTCTCGACTCAGAGTTGCAGGTCGGTCGACACGTCGATCGCGACCGGCCTCTCGTAGACTCTCACCCATGTGCAACCCCGGCCGTCCGGCACCGATGATCGCCCCGTCCATTCTCTCCGCAGACTTCGCGAACTTGGCGTCCGAAGTGGCGGCCGTCGGCCCGTCCGACGTCGACCCCGGCGTCGACTGGGTGCACGTGGACGTCATGGACAATCACTTCGTCCCGAACCTGACACTCGGCATGCCCGTGGTGGAGAGCCTGCTCAAAGCGACCGACATCCCGCTCGACTGCCACCTGATGATCGACGATCCGGCCCGGTGGGCGCCGCCGTACGCCGAGGCGGGCGTCTACAACGTGACCTTCCACGCCGAGGCCTCCGATGATCCGTCCGCCGTCGCGCGCGACATCCGGGCCGCGGGCGGCAAGGCTGGGCTCGCGATCAAACCGGACACCGCGCTGGAGCCGTATCTGGAGATCCTGCGTGACTTCGACACACTCCTGGTGATGAGCGTCGAACCCGGATTCGGCGGCCAGAAGTTCAGGCCGGAGGTGCTCGACAAGGTCCGGACCATCCGCTCGATCATCGATCGCGGAGACCTGCGGCTGCTCGTCGAGATCGACGGAGGCATCGCCGACTCGACGATCGAGCAGGCGGCCGAGGCCGGCGTCGACTGCTTCGTCGCCGGTTCGGCGGTCTACGGCGGCGATGATCCCGCCGAGCGGGTGGCCGAGCTGCGTCGCAAGGCCACCGCGGTCCGCGCGAACGCCTGACGACCGTGATCGAGACAGCCATGCGGCGGGCGATCGCCGCGTCGGCCGCGGCGCGCGGTGCGAGTTCGCCCAACCCGGCCGTCGGCGCGGTGATCCTCGACCGCGACGGCGTGGTGATCGGCGTGGGACACACGCAGCCGCCGGGCGGCCCTCACGCGGAGGTCATGGCGTTGCGCGCGGCGGGCGACGGCGCACTGGGCGGCACCGCGGTCGTCACCCTGGAGCCCTGCAATCACACGGGACGCACCGGACCGTGCGCCGAGGCACTCGTCGACGCGGGAGTCGCGGCCGTCCACTACGCGGTGGCCGATCCGAATCCGGCGGCCGCCGGGGGAGCGGCGACGCTCCGCGACGCGGGGGTCGAGGTGGTCGGCGGCGTCCTCGAAGCCCAGGCGCGACGAGGACCGCTGCGGGCGTGGCTGCACCGGCAACGGCACGGCCGTCCGTTCGTGACGGCGAAGATCGCGGCGACACTCGACGGGCGGATCGCCGCACCCGACGGCACGAGCCGGTGGATCACCGGCCCGCGGGCCCGCGAGCATGCGCACACGCAGCGGGCCGCGGTGGACGCGATGGTGATCGGGACCGGGACGGCGCTCGCCGACGATCCGTCGCTGACGGCCCGTCGTCCGGACGGCACGCTGTATCCGCATCAGCCGAGGCGAGTCGTGATGGGGCTCAGACAGATACCGGCCGATGCGAGGCTGCGCGACGGGACGTCGCCGTTCGTCCACGTCACGACGCACGATCCGCACGAGGTCCTCGCCGCCCTGCCCGACGCGTTGCAGGTGATCGTCGAAGGCGGACCGATGATCGTCGGTGCGTTCCTCGCCGCTGACCTGGTCGACGAGGTGCACGCCTACCTCGCGCCGACGATCCTCGGAGCGGGTGCGGCGGCCGTCGACGATGCGACGGTCACGACGTTGACCCGGGCGCACCGGTTTCGGCGCGAGTCCGTGACGGAGTTGGGCGACGACCTGCTGGTGACGTTCGGGCGGGCGACGGACTGAGGCGGTCTCGCGGGGCGGCTACTTCTTCTGCCGACGCCCGACGAACCAGCCGACCACGAAGCCGACCAGCACGGTGACGGTCAACGTGAGCCACAGCGGGGAGTTGATGTCGACCCACAGGATCGTCAGGGGCGCCCGGTTCGTGTTGGTCAAGATGAAGACGATCGCGACGATGACGAGGACGATCGGCAGCCAGTACTGTTTGACGAACGTTCCGGCGTCGCGCGTGGTCTGCGACTGTCCGGTCGACGGACCTTTCCGGGGGGACGGGGCGGACGCGTTCGTCGACATCGGGAGTCTCCAATTCGAGTGGATCCGCGCACGGGAGTTTTGCGCGGTGTGCGTCTATCTAACACCGCAGGCCGCGCCGGGTGTGCACGACGCGCATGATCTGTGCCGTGATACCTTCGAATGGTAGTTCTCGGGGCGGGGTGAAAGTCCCCACCGGCGGTGATGGCCTCTGACGGGGCCGAGCCCGCGAGCGCTCGCGCCACTGGGCGCGAGGACAGCAGATTCCGGTGTGATTCCGGAGCCGACGGTCATAGTCCGGATACGAGAGAACGGCAGTGCGGTACGGTGCCGCAGACTGTCTGTCCCGAGCGCTCGCGTGCAAAGGAGAGACGGTGTTCACCGGAATCGTTGAGGAGCGGGGCGAGATCGTGGCCCGCGACGACCTCGCAGAAGCCGCTCGTTTCCGCATTCGCGGCCCATTGGTGACCAGCGACGCCTCGTTCGGCGACTCGATCGCCGTGAACGGGGTGTGCCTGACCGTCGTCGAATTCGGCGACGGCGAGTTCACCGTGGACGTCATGGCCGAGACCCTCGATCGGAGTTCGCTGACGGGGCTGGGTGCGGGTGCGGCGGTCAACCTCGAACGCGCGATGGCGGCGGGCGGTCGTTTCGGCGGTCACATCGTGCAGGGACACGTCGACGGGGTCGGCACGATCGTGTCGGTGTCGCCGAGCGAGAACTGGACCGTCGTGCGAGTCGCGGTGCCGGCGGATCTGGCCAGGTACGTCGTCGAGAAGGGGTCGATCACCATCGACGGGATCTCGTTGACCGTCTCGGCGATCGGGACGGCCGGGGAATACGGGGACTGGCTCGAGGTGTCGTTGATTCCGACGACTCTGGCCGAGACGACCCTGGGCGCCGCGGTCGAGGGCGCGCGGGTGAATCTGGAAGTCGATGTGATCGCGAAGTACGTCGAGCGCCTGACCGGCGCCGGCTCGAACGAAGGACGGGCGTGATGAGCGACGAGAAGCAGGCTCCGGTGGTGTTGGACTCGGTCGAGCGGGCGATCGCCGACATCGCGGCGGGAAAGGCCGTCGTCGTGGTCGACGACGAGGACCGCGAGAACGAGGGCGATCTGATCTTCGCCGCGGAGAAGGCCACTCCGGCACTGGTGGCGTTCATGGTCCGTTACACCTCGGGGTACCTGTGCGTGCCGCTCGAAGGCGCCGACTGCGACCGCCTGGGACTGCCGCCGATGTACTCCCAGAATCAGGACAAGCACGGCACCGCCTACACGGTGACGGTCGACGCCCGGGAGGGTGTGACGACCGGTATCAGCGCCGTCGACCGCGCGACGACGATGCGTCTGCTGGCCGACCCGAACGCCCAGGCGCACGAATTGACCCGGCCCGGACACGTGGTGCCGTTGCGTGCGAAGGAAGGCGGAGTGTTGCGGCGTCCCGGGCACACCGAGGCCGCCGTCGACCTCGCCAAACTCGCGGGGCTGCGTCCGGCTGGCGCGATCTGCGAGATCGTCTCGCAGAAAGAGGACGGGTCGATGGCCCAGTCCGCCGAACTGCGAGTCTTCGCCGACGAGCACGATCTGGCGATGATCTCGATCGCCGATCTGATCGCGTGGCGTCGCCGCAACGAGAAGCACGTCGAGCGGGTGGCCGACGCGCGGATCCCGACCACGCACGGCACGTTCCGAGCGGTCGGCTACTCGAGTCCGTACGACGACGCCGAGCACGTCGCACTGGTGATGGGCGACCTGTCGGAGAACAACGGCGAGGACGTCTTGGTCCGAGTCCATTCGGAGTGTCTGACCGGCGACGTGTTCGGATCGCTGCGCTGCGACTGCGGCCCTCAGCTGGACGCGGCGATGGAGATGGTCGCGGCCGAGGGACGCGGGGTGGTGCTGTACATGCGCGGGCACGAGGGCCGCGGCATCGGTCTGATGCACAAGCTCCAGGCCTATCAGCTCCAGGACGCGGGCGCGGACACCGTCGATGCGAATCTCGAGCTCGGGTTGCCCGCCGACGCGCGTGACTACGGCCTCGGCGCGCAGATCCTGGTGGATCTGGGCATCACGTCGATGCGTCTGCTGACGAACAACCCGGCCAAGCGTGTCGGGTTGGACGGTTACGGTCTGCAGATCGTCGACCGAGTGCCGATGCCGCTGCGAGCCAACGCCGAGAATCTGCGGTACCTGCGGACCAAACGCGACCGGATGGGGCATCTGCTCGACGGTCTCGACGACATCGACGACCAGAGCGTCGTCTCCGGAAAGGGTGAAGGCGCATGAGCGGCAACGGGGAACCCGTCCTCGAACTCGGCGACGCCGGCGGTCTGACGGTCGCCATCGCCGCCTCGCAGTGGCATGAGAAGATCTGCACCGCGCTACTCGACGGCGCGGTGAACGCCGCCCGCCAGGCCGGTGTGGTCGATCCGACGATCATCCGGGTCGCGGGGGCCATCGAGCTGCCGGTGATCGTGCAGGCACTGGCCCGCACCCACGACGTGGTCGTCGCGCTGGGCGTGGTCATCAAGGGTGGCACACCGCATTTCGAGTACGTGTGCGACGCGGTGACCGCCGGACTGACGCGGGTCTCGCTCGACGAGTCGACACCGGTCGGCAACGGGGTGTTGACCACGCTCACCGAGCAGCAGGCCCTCGACCGTGCGGGGCTGCCGGGCTCCGACGAGGACAAGGGCGCTCAGGCGATGAACGCGGCGATCGCGTCGGCGTTGACCCTGCGGAAGTTGGCGTGAACCCCGCCGACGGCCCGAACTGGTCGATGCCCGCGGAGTCGGCGCTGGAGTGGGATCTGGTCTACACACCGCGCTGGCTGCGTCGAGCCTGCTACTGGGCCGCGGGCGTGGTCATCGCCATCCATCTGATCTTCGGACTGCTGCTGGGCATCTCGTACACGGGGGTCGGCGTCGGCTGGTCGGACAAGGTCGGTCTCATCGCCGTCGGCGTCATCATCGCGTGCGTCTGTCTGCTGCCCACGCGTGCCCGACTCCGCGTCGGCCCGTCCGGCGTCGGAGTCCGCAATCTGGTCTCCGAGCGAGTGTTTCCGTGGACCGAGGTGCAGGGCCTGGAGTACCCGGAGAAGGGGTACTGGGCCCAACTCCTGCTCCCGTACGACGAGCATGTTCCGGTGATGGCCGTCGGAGCCCGCGACGGCGAGCGCGCCGTCGAGGCGATGACCGCCTTCCGCGATCTGCAGGGGCGGTACGCCCCGCACGAATAGGCGTGCAGACCCATCCGCGGCCGCCGGCGACGTTCGCGGCAGTCCCGACGGCCGCCGATGTCGTCGGGTGCCGCGAATGCGTCGGCGACGACGCGAGTCGGCGGCCGCCGGACACCTGACTAACGTAGAGAGCATGGCTGACCCGTCGACCTACCGCCCGGCTCCGGGGGCGATCCCCACCGATCCGGGCGTCTACAAGTTCCGTGACGTCCATCGGCGCGTGATCTACGTCGGGAAGGCGAAGAACCTCCGGTCCCGGTTGACGTCGTACTTCGCCGACATCACCGGCCTGCATCCGCGGACCCGACAGATGGTGACCACGGCGGCGTCGGTCGAATGGACCGTCGTCGGCACCGAGGTCGAGGCGCTGCAGCTCGAATACAACTGGATCAAGGAGTTCGATCCGCGGTTCAACGTCCGATACCGGGACGACAAGACCTATCCGATGCTCGCCGTCACGTTGAACGAGAAGTATCCGCGCGTGTTCGTCTACCGCGGTGCGCGCAAGCCCGGCGTGCGGTACTTCGGTCCGTACTCGCACGCGTGGGCGATCCGCGAGACCGTCGACCTGCTGACCCGCGTGTTCCCGATCCGCACCTGTTCGACCGGCGTGTTCCGGCGCAACGAGCAGATGGGACGCCCCTGCCTGCTCGGGTACATCGACAAGTGCTCGGCGCCGTGCGTCGGCCGGGTCGACGCCGACGAGCACCGCGCCATCGTCGACGACTTCTGCGACTTCCTGGCCGGGCGGACAGACGGACTCATCCGCCGCATGGAGCGTGAGATGACCGACGCCGCGGAGGAGCTCGACTTCGAGAAGGCCGCCCGACTGCGCGACGACGTGTCCGCGCTCAAACGCGCGATGGAGAAGCAGGCCGTCGTTCTGGGCGACGGCACCGACGCCGACGTGATCGCCATGGTCGGTGACGAACTCGAATCGTCGGTCAAGATCTTCCACGTCCGAGACGGGCGCGTGCGCGGCGAACGCGGCTGGGTGGTCGAGGTGCAGGAGAACGCGACGCTCGCCGAACAGGTCGAGGCGTTCCTCACGCAGTTCTACGGCGCCGAGTCGGAGATGAGCTCGGGCATCCCCCGGGAGGTGCTGGTACCGGTGCTGCCCGACGATCGAGTACAGATGCAGGAGTGGCTCACGCAGCGGCGCGGGGCGCGAGTGGACGTGCGTGTCCCGCAGCGCGGCGACAAGCGGAACCTCATGACGACCGTCGAACGCAACGCCACCGACGCACTCGCCCGGCACAAACTGCAGCGCGCGGGTGACCTCACCACCCGCTCGGCGGCCCTCACCGAACTCCAGGAGTACCTCGGACTCGACGTCGCGCCGCTGCGCATCGAGTGCATCGACATCTCGCACGTGCAGGGCACCGACGTCGTCGCCTCCCTCGTCGTGTTCGAGGACGGTCTGGCGCGCAAATCCGACTACCGCCACTACAGCATCAAGGAGGCCGCGGGCGACGGACACTCCGACGACGTCGCCTCGATCGCCGAGGTGACCCGTCGTCGATTCCTCCGGCATCGAGGGGGCGAGGCGACACCGCCGCCCGTCGACGGCGGCGGATCGGAGACCGAGACCGAGAAGAAGGCGCGTAGATTCGCCTACCCGCCCAACCTGTTCGTGGTCGACGGCGGTGCTCCGCAGGTCCACGCGGCGGCGACCGTCCTGGACGAGCTCGGGGTGACCGACGTCGCGCTCATCGGACTCGCGAAACGGCTCGAAGAGGTGTGGGTCCCGGGAGATGATGAACCGGTGATCCTGCCGCGCAACAGCGAAGCCCTCTTCCTGCTGCAGCGCGTCCGCGACGAGGCGCACCGCTTCGCGATCACCTTCCACCGCAGCAAGCGCAGCAAACGGATGACCGCGTCGGCCCTCGACGGGATCCCCGGGCTCGGCGCCAGCAGGCGGACCGCGCTGGTGACGCACTTCGGCTCGGTCGCCAATCTGACCAAGGCGACGGTCGACGAGATCGCCGAGGTCCCCGGCATCGGACGCACCACCGCGCAGGCGGTCCGCGATGCGCTCGACCCGGCGGTGGGGGAGACTGCTTCGGAGGGCGACAGTGCGACGGATTCGACGATCGAGCAGGAGGCAGTCAGTGGCTGACAACGACGGGCTGGCGACGGTGCTGTTCGTGACGGGGATGTCCGGCGCGGGCCGGACCTCGGTGGCGAACGTCCTCGAGGACGACGGCTGGTACGTCACCGACAACGTCCCGGTGTCGGTGATCGCCCAGGTCATCGACAAGGTGCGCAGCGAGGGCGTGCAGGGACAGAAGATCGCCATGGTCGTGCGTGCGGGCGACGCGTCGTTCGGCGACTCGATCGCCGCCCTGCGTGACGAACTCGAGGCGGCGGGCACCCGGACCGGCATCGTCTTCGTCGACGCGTCCGACGAAGTGCTGGTCCGACGATTCGAACAGGTCCGTCGACGACATCCGCTGCAGGGCGACGGCACGCTCGGCGAGGGCATCGCCGCCGAACGCGAACTCCTGGCCGACGTGCAGGCGTCGGCGTCCACGGTGATCGACACCTCGAACCTGAGCTCCACCCGTCTGCGGGCGATCGTGGAGAGCACCTTCCCGAACGTCGGCGGCAGCGCGCTGTCGGTGGCGGTGCAGTCGTTCGGTTTCAAGTACGGTCTGCCGATCGACTGCGATCTGGTGGTCGACGTCCGGTTCCTGCCGAATCCGTACTGGATTCCCGAGTTGCGCGAGCACAACGGTCGGGAGGCGCCGGTCCGCGACTACGTCCTCGGACAGGACGACGCACTCGACTTCCTCGACCGTTACGTCGCCCTGGTCGACATCGTCGCCCGCGGCTATCGGCGCGAGGGCAAGGGGTACATGACGATCGGTGTCGGGTGCACGGGCGGTAAGCATCGCAGTGTCGCCATGTCGGAAGAACTCGCCTGGCGTCTGTCCGAGACCGTCGGCGACGACGGCGAACCCGCGTATCGAGTGCAGGTGACGCACCGCGATCTGGGGCGCGAATGAGTCTGCGGGCCGTCGCGCTCGGCGGCGGACACGGACTGTTCAACACCCTCACCGCGCTGCGGTATCTGACCCCGGACGTCACGGCCGTGGTGACCGTCGCCGACGACGGCGGATCGTCGGGACGCCTGCGCAACGAACTCGGCGGTGTCCCGCCCGGCGACCTGCGGATGGCGTTGGCCGCGCTCATGGCCGCACCGGCGGCCGTCGCCGACCTGGAGAAGACCGATCCGAAGGCCGCGCTCGCCCACAAGCGCTGGTCGCGGATCCTGCAGCATCGTCTTGGCGGCTACGGTGCGCTGGCCGGACATCCGGTCGGCAACCTGATGCTGGCCGGAGTCGAGGAGCTGACCGGCGACATCGTCGAAGCACTCGACGCGATGGTCGACCTGTTCGGCATCTCCGGACGGGTGCTGCCGATGGCCGTGGAGCCGTTGATCATCGAAGCCGACGTGACCGGTCTGGAGTCCGATCCGCGGATGAGCCGGGTGATCCGCGGACAGGTCGCCGTCGCGACCACCCCCGGCAAGGTGCGACGCGTCCGGGTGCTTCCGGTGGCACCCGATTCGTGCCGGGAGGCGGTCGAGGCGATCGGTGCCGCGGACGTGGTCACCCTGGGTCCGGGGTCATGGTTCTCCAGCGTGATTCCACACGTCCTGGTGCCGGGCCAGCTCGACGCGCTGCGCCGGACGGCCGCGCGCAAGGTGTTGTTCGTCAATCTGGCCAACGAGCCGGGGGAGACCACCGGTTTCTCGGTCGAGCGGCATCTGCACGTACTGCACGCGCATGCCGACACGTTCGGCGTCGACGACGTGATCGTCGACGCCGCGTCGGTTCCCGCGGGGGCCGAACGCGACCATCTCGAACGTGCCGCGGCGGCTTTCGGTGCGCGACTGGTGGTGGCCGATCTCGCCGTTCCGGGTACCCACGAGCATGATCCTCGCAAAGCGGCGGAGACGATGGCTCGTCTGTTGAGCTGATCCGATGACCGGTAATGTGACTGTGATTGCACCGTCGTGGACGGCCCGTGTCACCGGGCCGCGGGCTGGTGTCGGACGGGGGAGTTTCACGATGTTTACAGGAGGGTGCGACCAGTGGCGATGACCGGGGCGGTCAAAGACGAGTTGAGCAGACTCGCGGTGACGCAGCTCAGCTGCCGCAAGGCGGAGGTGTCCGCGCTGCTGCGATTCGCGGGCGATCTCCACATCCAGAACGGTCGGGTGATCGTCGAGGCCGAGGTCGACCTGGGCAATGTGGCCCGGCGTCTCCGATACGAGATCCACGACTTGTTCGGATACGCCTCCGACGTGCACGTTCTGCGGTCGGGCGGTGCACGCAAGAGCGCGCGCTACATTCTGCGCGTCACCAAGGACGGGGAGGGGCTCGCGCGCCAGACGGGTTTGCTGGACATGCGCGGCCGTCCGGTGCGGGGACTGCCCGCCCAGGTCGTCGGCGGCAGTCTCGGCGACGCCGAAGCCGCGTGGCGGGGTGCGTTCCTGGCGCACGGATCGCTCACCGAGCCCGGGCGCTCGTCGGCGCTGGAGGTCAGCTGCCCCGGACCGGAGGCGGCGCTCGCACTGGTCGGTGCGGCTCGTCGTCTCGGAGTCACCGCCAAGGCGCGCGACGTCCGCGGCGCGGACCGGGTGGTGATCCGCGACGGCGAGGCGATCGGTGCGCTGCTGACCAGGATGGGCGCGCACGACACGAGGCTCGTGTGGGAGGAGCGTCGGATGCGACGCGAGGTGCGCGCCACCGCGAATCGTCTCGCGAACTTCGACGACGCGAACCTGCGGCGGTCCGCGCGCGCCGCCGTGGCCGCGGCCGCCCGCGTCGAACGTGCCCTGGAGATCCTGGGCGACGAGGT
The DNA here is from genome assembly GCF_014197435.1 of Gordonia humi. NCBI lineage: Bacteria > Bacillati > Actinomycetota > Actinomycetes > Mycobacteriales > Gordoniaceae > Gordonia > Gordonia humi. The sequence goes on along the minus strand of NZ_JACIFP010000001.1, from coordinate 3,500,703 downwards.
GCCCGACCACCTGGTGGCCGCGGGCTCCCTGCGCGTCCAGCACCGTCAGGCCTCACTCGAGGAACTCGGCCAGCTGGCCGATCCGCCGATGACCAAGGACGCGGTCGCCGGCCGCATCCGCCGACTGCTCTCGATGGCCGACAAGAAGGCTCGGGCCGAGGGGCTTCCCGACACCGAGTCCGCGGTCACCGCCGACCTCATGGACGACGCGTGATACCCCGTTCCGGCGTGGGAGTCATCACACCCGAGACCACCCCGTGACCTCGGGTTGGTCGACCACTAGGCTGGAAGCCAACGGGTCGCGTTCGAAGCCGCGGCTCTTCATTCACCGCTAAGGAGCTCAACAGTGACTGTTCGCGTAGGCGTCAACGGCTTCGGCCGCATCGGCCGTAACTTCTTCCGCGCGGTGGACGCGCAGAAGGCGCTGGGAACCACCGACATCGAGATCGTCGCGGTCAACGACCTGACCGACAACGCGACCCTCGCGCACCTCCTCAAGTACGACTCGATCCTCGGCCGCCTGCCGCACGACGTCTCGCTCGAGGGCGATGACACCATCGTCGTCGGTGACCAGAAGGTCAAGGCGCTCTCGCACCGCGGTCCGCTGTCCGAGCTGCCCTGGGGCGAGCTGGGCGTCGACGTCGTCGTCGAGTCGACCGGCATCTTCACCGACGCGGAGAAGGCGAAGGGCCACCTCGAGGCCGGCGCCAAGAAGGTCATCATCTCCGCGCCCGCCAAGGGCGAGGACATCACCATCGTGATGGGCGTCAACGACGACAAGTACGACGGCAGCCAGACCATCATCTCGAACGCCTCGTGCACCACGAACTGCCTCGGCCCGATCGCGAAGGTCCTCGACGACGAGTTCGGCATCGTCAAGGGTCTGATGACCACCGTCCACGCCTACACCCAGGACCAGAACCTGCAGGACGGCCCGCACAGCGATCTGCGTCGCGCCCGCGCCGCGGCCCTGAACGTCGTCCCGACCGGCACCGGCGCCGCCAAGGCCATCGGCCTCGTGCTCCCGCAGCTGCTCGGCAAGCTCGACGGCTACGCCCTGCGCGTGCCGATCCCCACCGGCTCGGTCACCGACCTCACCGCCAACCTGGCCAAGCCTGCCACCGCGGAGGAGATCAACGCAGCCATGAAGAAGGCGGCCGACGGCCCGCTCAAGGGCATTCTGAAGTACACCGAGGACCCCATCGTGTCGAGTGACATCGTCACCGATCCGCACTCGTCGATCTTCGACGCCGGGCTGACCAAGGTGATCGACGACCAGGTCAAGATCGTCTCCTGGTACGACAACGAGTGGGGCTACTCGAACCGTCTCGCCGACCTCATCGGCCTCGTCGCGAAGTCGCTGTAGGCATGGCGGTACGTACCCTCACCGACCTCCTCGCCGAGGGCGTCGAAGGCCGTGGAGTGCTCGTGCGGTCGGATCTGAACGTGCCGCTCGACGGCGGCACGATCACCGATGCGGGCCGTATCGTCGCATCGGCGCCGACGATCACGAAACTCGTCGAGGCCGGCGCGAAGGTCATCGTGACCGCGCACCTGGGCCGCCCCGGAGGCGAGCCGGATCCCGCGCTGTCGCTCGCACCGGTCGCCGCACGACTGGGGCAGGAGCTGGGCCGCAACGTCCAGCTCGCGGGCGACGTCGTCGGCAGTGATGCGCTCGCCCGCGCCGAAGGACTCACCGACGGTGACGTCCTCCTGCTCGAGAACATCCGCTTCGATCCGCGCGAGACCAGCAAGGACGACGTCGAGCGGGCCCAGCTCGCCGCGGCGCTCGTCGAGCTGGTCGGCGACGACGGCGCCTTCGTCTCCGACGGCTTCGGCGTCGTGCACCGCAAGCAGGCGTCGGTCTACGACGTCGCCAAGGTGCTCCCGGCCTACGCGGGCGACCTGGTCGCCACCGAGGTCGACGTGCTGGCGAAGATCGCGGGAACCCCGGAACAGCCGTACGCGGTGGTGCTGGGCGGGTCCAAGGTCTCCGACAAGCTCGCCGTCATCGAGGCCCTCGCCCCCAAGGTCGACACCCTGGTGATCGGCGGCGGAATGGCGTTCACGTTCATCAAGGCGCAGGGCGCCGAGGTGGGCTCGTCGCTGCTGCAGGAAGACATGATCGACACCTGCAAGGATCTGCTCGAGCGCTTCGGCGACGTGATCCACCTGCCGCACGACGTGGTCGTGGCCGACGCGTTCGCCGCGGACGCCGACGCACGGGTGGTCAAGACCGCCGACGGATTCACCGAGGGCATGGGGCTGGACATCGGCCCGGGCACCGTGGAGCGTTTCGCCGCGGTGCTGACCGGTGCGAAGACCATCTTCTGGAACGGTCCGTCCGGCGTCTTCGAGTTCGAGAAGTTCGCGGCGGGCACCCGCGGGGTCGCCGAAGCCATCGCGCAGGCGACCGCCGACGGTGCGTTCTCGGTGGTCGGCGGCGGCGACTCGGCGGCGGCGGTGCGTGCGCTCGGCCTGGCCGATGAGGCGTTCTCGCACATCTCCACCGGCGGCGGCGCGTCGCTGGAGTACCTGGAGGGCAAGGAGCTCCCGGGTCTGTCGGTTCTGGAGGTGACCGCCTGATGGCTGCCACGAACGGGTCCGCCGGCTCGGCTTCCGGCGCTCGCAAGCCGCTGATCGCAGGCAACTGGAAGTGCAATCTGAACCACCTCGAGGCGATCGCCCTGGTGCAGAAGATCTCGTTCGCGCTTCCGGAGAAGTACTTCGAGAAGGTCGACGTGACGGTGATCCCGCCGTTCACCGACATCCGCAGCGTCCAGACCATCGTCGACGGCGACAAGCTGGGGCTCACCTACGGTGCGCAGGACGTCTCCGAGCACGACTCGGGCGCCTACACCGGCGAGATCTCCGGGGCTTTCCTGGCCAAGCTCGGCTGCACGTTCGCCGTCGTCGGCCACTCCGAGCGGCGCACGCTGCACGGAGAGTCGAACGAGACCGTGCTGGCCAAGACGAAGGCCGCCCTCAAGCACGATCTGACGCCGATCGTGTGCATCGGCGAGGGACTCGAGGTCCGCGAGGCCGGTGAGCACGTCGCGTACAACGTCGAGCAGATCAAGGCCTCGCTGGCCGGACTGTCGGCGGACGACGTCGCGAAGGTCGTCGTCGCCTACGAGCCCGTCTGGGCCATCGGCACCGGTCGCGTGGCCAGTGCCGCCGACGCGCAGGAGGTGTGCGCGGCCGTCCGCGGCGCGCTCGCCGAACTCGCCGACGAGGCCACCGCCGGTGCGGTCCGCGTGCTGTACGGCGGCAGCGTCAACGCCAAGAACGTGGGCGAGATCGTCGGACAGAACGACGTCGACGGCGCTCTCGTCGGCGGCGCGTCGCTCAAAGCCGACGAGTTCGCTCAGCTCTCGGCGTTCGCCGCGGGCGGGCCGTTGCTCTGATCCACCGCCCCATCGCGTAGACTGTGGCAGGTTGCTCCTCGGGAGCGACCTGCCACAGACTTTTTCCCGGCGCCCCGGGCCCGACCAGGGATGCGCTCCGACAGACTGACAGGACCATCGACTCGTGACTCTCGCGCTCGACATCGGCTTGATCATCACCAGCCTCCTGCTGATCGTGCTGGTTCTGCTTCACCGCGCCAAGGGCGGCGGTCTCTCGTCACTGTTCGGCGGTGGCGTCCAGTCGAGCCTCTCCGGCTCCTCCGTGGTCGAGAAGAACCTCGACCGCCTCACTGTCTTCATCGGCCTGCTCTGGCTCATCCTGATCATCGGCGTCGGCCTGAACATCAAGTACGGCGCGTAACCCCGCTCGGAGACACCCCGTGCGCCCGGCGATCTCCTGATCCGCCGCGGCAGAACCCGATGTTTCAACCGGCCGACGCGCCCGCGCACCGGCCGACGCGCGGTCCGGCGGCTTCGGTCGCATCCGCCGAGTACCTTGGACGCCATGGCATCCGGTATGAACTCCGAATCCGTCCGCCGCGCGATCGCCACCCCCATGGTCGATCGGATCGCCGTCGAGGACTCCGGCAGAGCGGCAACCGAACCCCTCCGCGACGACATCCGCTATCTCGGCGGACTGCTCGGCGACGTGATCCGCAGTCAGGCGGGCGACGAGGTCTTCGATCTCGTCGAGAACTCCCGAGTGGACGCCTTCGGCATCCGCTATGCGGACGTCACGCGTGATGAGCTCGCGGGGCGCTACGACGGCCGGGCCGTCGGCGAACTCATGCCGGTGATCCGCGCGTTCACCAGTTTCGCGCTGCTGGCGAACCTCGCGGAGGACCTCCATCGGGAACGACGACGCCGCATCCACGTCCTCGCGGGCGACCCGCCGCAGGACTCGTCGCTCGGTGCGACATTCGCGCGATTGGCGGACGCGGGTCTGTCGGACGCCCAGGTGGGCGCCGAGCTGAGCGGGGCGCACGTCGTCCCGGTCATCACCGCGCACCCGACCGAGACCCGGCGGCGCAGCATCTTCGACGCCCAGAACCGCATCACCGAACTGATGCGCCTGCGCGGTCGCACCGAGCTGACGGCCGACGAGGACGCTCGGATCACCCGGGACATCTCGCGACAGATCCTCATGCTGTGGCAGACCGCGCTGATCCGCATGCGTCGCCTGACGATCAGCGACGAGATCACCACCGGCCTCCGCTACTACGGCGCATCGTTCTTCGAGGTGATCCCGTCGCTCAACACCGATGTGCGCACGGCACTCGCCGAGGTGTTCCCGACGGCGGGGACGGCGGACCTGTCGATCATCGCGATGGGCTCGTGGATCGGCGGCGACCGTGACGGCAACCCGTTCGTGAACGGCGAGGTGGTCACCGAGGCGACGACCGCGGCGGCGGCGACCGTGATGCGCCACCACCTCGACGAACTCGCCGAACTGCATCAGGAGCTGGCGATGTCGGTGCGGTTGGTCCGCGGCGTGACCGATGAGTTGTCAACGCTCGGAGCGGGGTTCGCACCCGAGTATCCCGACGGCGTCGACGACGAACCGTTCCGGTCGGCCGTCACCGCGGTCCGCTCCCGGCTGCTCGCCCGCGCGCAGGCGACGTTGGGGGCGGACTTCATCGCGCCGGCCGACCGCGAGCTCGCCGCGGCCTCGGAGGCGTACGAGAGCGCGGCGCAGTTCCTCGCCGACCTCGACGTGATCGACGCGGCGCTGCGGGCCGTCGTCGACGACGCGATCGCCGACGACCGGCTCGCCGCTCTGCGGGAATCGGCGCGCACCTTCGGATTCCACCTCTCCGGCCTGGACATGCGACAGAACTCGGATACGCACGAGGAGGTGGTCGCCGAACTCCTCGCCTGGGCCGGGGCATGCGACGACTACGCCTCGCTCGACGAGGACGAGAAGGTCGCGGTGCTGTCCGCAGAGCTGACGTCGCGCCGCCCCCTGACGAGTCCGGAGGCGGTGCTCTCGGAGCTCGCGACCAAGGAGCTCGGGGTGGTGTACGCGGCAGCGGCGGCCGTCGAACGGTTCGGTCCGCGCGCGGTGCCGAACTACGTCATCAGCATGTGCCGGTCCGTCTCGGACATGCTCGAGGCCCTGGTGCTGCTCAAGGAGGCCGGCCTGTACTACGTGCGGAACGGCGTTCCCACGTCCAGCGTGCGCGTGGTCCCGCTGTTCGAGACGATCGAGGACCTCCAGGCGGGCGCCGCGATCCTCACCGACGCTCTGGCACTGGACTTCTACAGAGGCCTCGTCCGGTGGCAGGACGACGTCCAGGAGGTGATGCTGGGCTACTCCGACTCGAACAAGGACGGCGGCTACTTCGCCGCGAACTGGGCGCTCTATCGGGCCGAACTCGATCTCGTCGAGGCCGCGCGGTCGGCCGGTATCCGACTGCGGCTGTTCCACGGCCGGGGCGGCACCGTCGGTCGCGGCGGCGGTCCCAGCTACGACGCGATCCTCGCGCAGCCGCCCGGTGCGGTGCAGGGATCGCTGCGGCTCACCGAACAGGGCGAGATCATCGCGGCCAAGTACGCCGAGCCGGTGAGCGCGCGCCGCAACCTCGAGTCCCTGGTCGCGGCGACCATCGAGTCGTCGTTGCTCGACGTCGAAGGACTCGGTGACGAGTCGGCTCAGGCCTACGAGGTGTTCGACGAACTGGCGGCGGGCGCGCGGCGCGCGTACTCGCGCCTGGTGCACGACACACCGGGATTCGTCGAGTACTTCACGTCGTCGACACCGCTGTCGGAGATCGGAGCGCTGAACATCGGCAGCCGACCGACCTCGCGGAAGCAGACGACGGCGATCTCCGATCTGCGCGCGATCCCGTGGGTGCTGTCGTGGACGCAGTGTCGCGTGATGCTCCCGGGCTGGTACGGCACCGGCAGCGCCTTCGACGAGTGGGCCGGCGACGATCCGGACCGTATCGCGCTGCTCGCCGACTACTACCGGCGCTGGCCGTTCTTCCGGTCCGTCATGTCGAACATGGCGCAGGTTCTCGCGAAGAGCGACATGGGATTGGCGTACCGGTACGCGCAACTGGTGCCCGACGAGGATCTGCGCGAGCGGGTGTTCTCGATGATCGTCGACGAGCACGAGAAGACCATCGCGTGGTGTGCGAAGATCACCGGCAGCGACGATCTCCTCGCCGACAATGACGCCCTCAAGCGGTCGGTGGTCAACCGCTTCCCGTACCTGGAACCGCTCAACCTCCTTCAGGTGGAACTCCTGGAGCGCTTCCGCGCGGGCGACGACTCACCGCAGATCCGTCGCGGCATCCAGCTGACGATGAACGGTCTCGCGACGGCGTTGCGCAACAGCGGATAGCGCGCGGTCACCACCGCGGGCCGAGCGGGCCGTCCCGGCCGCCGCTCGTCCGGGGGTCACGGCGCGATGAGGGAGGTGAACAGCACGCGGCGACGACGGCGGAAGCCGAGGGACTCGTAGAGGCGGATGGCGTTCGTGTTGTCGGCCGCCGCGTGCAGGAACGGGGTCTCGCCCCGTGCCCGGATTCCCGCGGCGACAGTCAGGACGAGCGCGGTCGCCAGCCCGCGGCCGCGGACCCGCGGGTCCGTGCACACCGCACTGATCTCCGTCCACCCGGGCGGGCGCAGTCGCTCGCCCGCCATGGCTACGAGGCGACCGTCCTCGATGATCCCGTAGTAGTCGCCCAGGTCCACCGTCCGCGTCTCGAACGGACCCGGTGCGGTGCGCGCGACGAGGTCGAGCATCGCCGGAACGTCGTCGGACCCGAGGGGAACGGCTCGCTCGTCGACCCCGGGTCGGACGTCGTCGCCGACCAGTTGCACGCCTTCGCCGCTGAACTCGGCGGACCAGCCGGCGGGCGGCCGAAGGACGACGGCCGAGCTGAGGGACACCCGTCCGCCCGGTCCGATCAGTTCGGCGAGATCGGCCCAGTCGCGCGCGGACGTGTCGTCGGGGAGGGCGGTGAAGGGCGAGACGTCGGCCGGGTACCGGACGGCGTTGCCGACACGCTCGGCGAGATGCGCGTGCGCACCGTGCAGGGAGGCGTACGCCGGATTGTCCAGCACGGTCTCGGACGGCAGACCGACGGCGGTCATCGGTGGGCCCATTCGTCGGCGAGGAGACGATACGAGCGCACCCGATCGGCGTGGTCGTGAGTGATCGTGGTGATGATCAGTTCGTCGGCGCTGGTGGCGTCGCGGAGTCGTTCGAGATCGTCGGCGACCTCTCGTGCGGTGCCGACGAACTGGGTGGCGACGCGGTCGGCGACCAGCGCGGCCGACGCGTCGTCCCACGCGAGTCCGCGGGCCTGATCCGGTGTCGGATACTCGATGGCCCCGGCGAGGCTGCGGATGCTGTGGACCCACGGGGCGTAACCGCGGGCCAGCTCGACCGCCGCGTCATGGGTGTCAGCGACGACGACGTCCGCCGACACGCTCACATACGGGACGTCGAGGTCGTCCGACGGAACGAACGCCGCACGGTAGGCGTCCACGGCCTCCAGCACGGTGCCGGGACTCACGTGATAGTTCGCACCGAATCGGAGACCGCGGTCGCCCGCGACCTGGGCGCTCTCACCGGCGCTCGAGCCGAGGATCCACAGCTGCAGGTCGGCGCCCTCGCCGGGCACGATGTGCGCCTCCTGCCCCCGCTCGTCGACGAATGTGCCCGCAAGCAGCGCGAGCACGTCGGCGACCTGGTCGACGTAGTCCTGCGGGGTGGCGTTCGGCAGTTGCAGGAGTCGCTGGGTGAGACCGATGCGCGGACTCCCGAGCAACTGCGACCAGTCGAACGACTCCGGGATCAGCAGCCCGTTGTCGGTGCGGCCGTCGACGAGTCGACGCGGCGCCGTGGTGACCAGCTCCCGGCCGACGGGCTTCCCGCCGGATCGTCCCAGGCCCAGGTCGAAGCGGCCCGGGTGGACGGCGTCGAGGAGTCCGAACTCTTCGACGGTCGACAGCGCGGTCCGGTGGCCCATCTGGACGGCGGCCGTGCCGAGGCGGATGCTCGACGTCGCCGACGCCGTCAAGGCGAGCAGAACCGCGGGCGAGGTCCCCGCCACCCCCGGGTTCAGGTGGTGTTCGGCGAACCAGTAGCGCCGGTACCCGGCCTGCTCGGCGGCCCGCGCCAGATCGACGCTGTTGGCGATCGCGTCGCGCGCCGTGGAACCACTGCTGATCGGGACCAGGTCGAGGACGGTGAGAGCGGTGTCGCTCATGACAGGGCGACCTCCTTCGGATGAGTGGCGGACAGCTGTGCGTCGGGCGATCCCCAGCCCCACGGCGGATCGGGGAGGTCGCCGAGCCGCGGGACGACGTCCGATGCGAACAGGGCCATCGACTCCCGGTGGGCGGCGGGATCGACGGCGCCGGGTTCGGCCGGGACGTGCACGACGCTGTGGCCGAGCTGCTCGTGGTAGCGGTGCAGTTTGTCGATCACCTGCTGCGGGCTGCCGATCAGGGCGGACGAGTCGGTGACGAATTCGTCGAGGGTCGCGAATGCCGGTACGACACCGGACTGGCGGTGAGCGGCCAGGTAGTGCGCGAATGCCGGTGCGAAAGCCGCGACCGCGTCCTGCGACCGCGGTGCGACGAGCAGTCCCGCGGTACCGGCACCGACCGCGGCGTGCGCCGGATCGCGTCCCGCGGCCGCCCACTGCTCGCGATAATGACGGACGAGCGCGGCATACGGTTCGACACGATGGGTGACGTTCGCGGAGAAGATCGGATCGCCGTGTGCGACAGCCAATTCGACGGACGCGGTGCTCGTCGCGCTGCCGTGCCAGATCCGCAGGGGGCGCTGCAACGGCTCCGGCCACACCTCGACGTCACGAAGGGCGGGACGGAACCTGGTGTCGGCGCTGATCCGGTTGTCGGCCCACAGCCGGGAGAACACCTCGAACGATTCGGCGTTGCGCGCCCACTGATCGTCCTCGGTCACGGCGAACAGGTCGCGTTGGGCCGAACCGTTGCCCTTGCCGATCATCAGTTCCAGTCGCCCGTCGGACAGATGGTCGAGCGTCGCGTAGTCCTCGAACGCGCGGACCGGATCGACCAGGGCGAGCGTCGCGACGGTGGTGAACAGACGGATCTCAGTGGTCAGCGCCGCGAGGTGGCTCAGCCAGACGGCGGGCGCCGACGACAGGAACGGCCGCTCGTGTCGTTCCCCGACCCCGAATCCGTCGAAGCCGAGTTCCTCGGCGAGGCGCGCATGATCGACGACCTCGCGGAACCGCTGCGCGGTCGGGGTCGGCTCGCCGGTCACCGGGTCGGGTTGCCGAGCGATCAGGGTCATCGCGATGAACCTCATGACGCTGCGGCCCGCCGCTCGTCGGCCGGGCCGAGTCCGAGGTGGTCGCGCAGGGTGGTGCCCGAATACTCGGTGCGGAACACGCCGCGCTCCTGCAGGATGGGCACCACGGTGTCGACGAAGGGCGCCAGGCCGCCCGGGGTGATGTGCGGGACCAGGATGTAGCCGTCGGCGACATCGGACTGCACGGCATCGTCGATCTGTGTCGCCACCGACTCGGCGGTGCCGACGAAGGCGTGCCGACCGAGCGTCACGGCGACCGTCTCCCGAGCGGTCAGCCCGTCGGCGGCGGCGACCTCTCGCCACTCGTCGGCCAACTCCTGCGCGCTGCGACCGAACATCCGGACACTGGCCCGACCCTGCGACACCGTCGACTCGCCGCCCACCGGATCGAAGGTCGGGAACGGTCCGTCCGGGTCGAAGTCGGGCAGGGCGGTGTTCCACAGCTGTTCGATGAGACGGACGGCGGTCGCCGGCGACACCTGCGCGAGCCGGATCTCCCGAGACAGTTCCTCGGCGTCGGCCTCGGTGTCGCCGACGACGAAGGTCGCGGCGGGGAGGATGAGGAGGTCGTCGCGGTCGCGCCCGTACTTCGCGAGGCGGTCCTTCACATCGCGGTAGAACGCTCGACCGTCGTCGCCGACCGCGTGCCGGGAGAAGATGGCGTCGGCGTCGGCGGCCGCGAACTCGCGGCCCTGATCGGAGTCGCCCGCCTGGAAGATCACCGGCCGACCCTGCGGCGTGCGTGGCACGGTGAACCGGCCCTCGATGTCGAAGAATCGGTTGTGGACGGCGTATGATCCGACGTCGCCCGCGGCGAGGAAGCGGCCGGCGTCGCGGTCGGCGACCAGATCGCCGTCGTGCCAGGACTCCCACAGGGTCTCGACCGCCGACAGGAACGCCCGCGCACGGTCGTAGCGGTCCTCTTCGGCGAGGTAGCCGCCGCGCCGGAAGTTCTCGCCGGTGAACGAGTCCCAGCTGGTCACGACGTTCCAGGCGGCGCGGCCGCCCGACAGATGGTCGAGGGAGGCGAACTGGCGCGCGACGTCGAACGGCTCGTTGAACGTCGAGTTGATGGTGCCGGTGAGGCCGATGCGTTCGGTGACGGCGGCCAGCGCGGTGAGGACGGTGAACGTGTCCGGGCGACCCACCACGTCCAGATCGTAGATCTGCCCGTTCTGCTCACGCAGCCGGAGCCCCTCGGCGAGGAAGAGGAAGTCGAACTTGCCGCGCTCGGCGTCCTGTGCGAATCGGGTGAAGCTGTCGAACTCGATGTGGCTGCCCGACGCGGGGTCGCTCCACACGGTGGTGTTGTTGACGCCGGGGAAGTGCGCGGCGAGGTGGATCTGCTTGCGGGGTCGAGTCATGGTGCCTCCTATCAGGCGGTCGCTGCGGCGTAGCGGTTGGCGGGGCGGGGCAGACCGAGGCGGTCGCGCAGGGTCCCGGTCGAGTCGTCGGTCGGGAACAGTCCCCGGCGGGTCAGTTCGGGGACCAGGCCGTCGACGATCTGCTCGAGGTCGTGAGGCAGAGCGGCCGGACGGAGCCGGAACCCGGTCAGGCCCGCACGATGTCGTTCGGTGAGGAGGTCGGCGAGTCCGTCCGGGGTGCCGACGAAGATCTCCGCGTCAGAGGCGAAGACGCGGCCCGCGCGGTCGTCGAGTCGGGTGAGACGAGCCCGCGCCGCATCGACGGTGTCGTCGAGCACGACGACGAGATCGCCGAACAGGCGGAGGAGATCGGGGTCGCGACCCGCCGCGACGGCGGCGTCTCGAACCGCGGCCACCGTGGACCGTGCGGACGTCTGGTCGATCGGGGTGACGAAGCCGAGATCGGCGGACGAGGCGATCAGGTCGAATCCGGCGGAGGTGTGGGCCAGGACGGCCACCGGCGGCTGGCCTTGCGGGGGTCGCGGCGTGATGGACGGCCCGCGCACCGAGAACCGATCGCCGACGAAGTCGATGTAGTGCAGCTTGTCCCGGTCGATGAAGCGCCCCGACGCGATGTCGCGGATCTCGGCATCGTCCTCCCAGCTGTCCCACAGGCGACGCAGGACCTCGACGTAGTCGGCGGTTTCACCGAACAACTCGGCGATCAGTTCGGCGGTCCCGGCCGAGGCGAGGTCCTCGCGTCGTGCCGTCGCCGGGGTGCGCCGACCGACGTTCGCGGCCGCCGCCGGATCGGCGGCCACCTGGACCCGCACACCTGCATTGCCGCGGCTGACGTAGTCGAGCGTGGCGACGGCCTTCGACAGATGGAACGGCTCGGTGAGGGTGACGACCGCCGTCGGCACGACTCCGAGACCAGGTACCGCGGGTGCGACGCGTGCCGCGATCGCGACCGCGTCGAGCCGACCGCGAACCCGGTCGGTGCGCGAGTCCGCGACGCCGAACTCGTCGCTCTGAAGTGCGAACGAGTCCTCGACCGTGATGAAGTCGAGGCGGCCGCGGCGCGCCGTGCGTGCCAGGTCGACCCAGTAGTCGGCGGTGAACAGTGCGTCGGGCCGGGCGTCGGCCTCTCGCCAGGCTGCGGGATGCCACCCCGCGGCGTCGAGGGCGGCGGCGAGATGGATGCGGTCGGGGCGGGTCATGGTTGTCTCCTCTGGGCGGTCGGCGGGTTCAGGCGTTGGTGCGGGGGAGCCCCGGCGGGTTGACCAGGGACTCGGTGACGGCTTCGCTCGACAGGTTCCACGCCTTCAGCCAGTCCGCGTACTGACCGTTGGCGATCAGGTAGTCGATCGCGTCGGCGATCGGCTTCGCCAGACCGCTGTCCTTCTTGGTGGTCACCGCGATCAGTCCCTGCAGGGAGGCGCCGGCACCCGAGTAGGTGCCCGCGATGCGGGTCGGATTCGGTCCGGACGCCGTCTGTCGGACGTGGTAGGCAGAGGCCGGGTTGGGGCCGAGGTAGGCGTCGATCTGCCCCGAGTTCAACGCCAGATAGTAGGAGTTGGCGTCGGCGAAGTACTTGACCTCGAGATCCTTGCCCACGGATCGCAGTCTGGACTGCCATTCGAGGAGGATCCGCTCCTGGTTGGTGCCCGCGCCGACACCGATCTTCTTGCCCGCGAGGACGTGGTAGTCGCCGTCGAAGGTCCACGTTCGGTCGGCGGCGGTCTCCAATGCCAACTGATCCTTGCGGTACGTGGCGAAGTCGTACTTGTCCTTGCGCTCCTCGGTGACAGTGATGTTGGTCGCGCCGACGTCGACCTTGCCGCTGTCGATGCCGACGAACAGGTTCTCCCAGGTGTACGCGGTGAACTGAGGTTTGAGGCCGAGAACTGCGGCGATGAGGCGGGTGAGGTCGGGTTCCGAGCCGGTCTGGGTGGTGCCGTCGTCGCCGACGTAGCCGAGCGGCGGGCTGCCTGCGGGCAGGATGCCGAGGCCGACGGTGAGTTCGCCGGAGTCCCGGACGGCCTCCGGCAGTTCGGCGCTGATCGACGTCTGCTCGTCGACTTTCAGGGTGACGGGATCGGCGGCGCCGTTCGATGCCGCGCCGATCCGCACCGAGCCGGCCGGCGCGGCGTCTGCCGAGTCGGACGAGGAGCAGGCGGTGGCGCCGGTGACGAGGGTCGCAGCGACGACCACGAGCGCTGCCGTACGGCGGGCGGCGCGGAGATGACGGGTGGACATGGGTTGCTCCTGGCTGTCGGGAGTGCCGTTCGGGAAGAACGGGACTGGGGGAGGGGCTCGAAGTATCGGAAGGGGTCACATGCGGGTGAGGAACTCCCGCACGCGTGGATGCCGGGGATCGTCGAGGACGTCGGCGACGCTGCCGTTGTCGACGATCACTCCGTCGTCCATGAAGCAGACGAGATCGGCGACGTCGCGGGCGAACGCGATCTCGTGTGTGACGATGACCATCGTGGTGCCGGAGTCGACGAGCCGACGGATCACGTCGAGCACGTCGCGGACGAGTTCGGGATCGAGTGCGGAGGTGGGTTCGTCGAACAGGAGCAGACCGGGCCGGGACGCGAGGGCACGCGCGATCGCGACGCGCTGCTGCTGGCCGCCGGACAACTGCCGCGGGTACGCGTCGGCCTTCGCCGACAGTCCGACCTGCGTGAGGAGTTCCCGCGCCCGTTCCACAGCGGACTCGCGGGACTCGCGCCCGGTGGCATACGGCCCGACCGCGACGTTTTCGACCGCGGTGAGGTTGGGGAACAGGTTGAACTGCTGGAAGACGAATCCGATCCGTCGACGCTGGGCCAGGATCTCGCGTTCGGGGAGTTCTTTGCGCCGGTCGCCGTGCGGGCGGACGCCGATGAGTTCGCCGCCGACGTCGACGTGCCCGATCTCCGGCCGCTCCAGGTGATTGATCGTTCGCAGCAGCGTCGATTTGCCCGAGCCGGACGGGCCGAGGATCACGGTGACCTGGCCGGGGGCGATCGACAGGTCGACGCCACGCAGCACGTGGTTGCGGCCGAACCACTTGTGGACGTCGACGATCTCGACGCTGACGGGGTCGGTGGTGGGGGCGGCGAGAGCGGTCATCGGGTGGCGCCTTTCGCATAGTGCCGTTCGACGTAGAACTGGACGACGGAGATGACGCTGGTGAGGATCACGTACCAGGCGGTCGCGACCAGCAGCAGCGGGACGATGTCGCCGGAGAAGGTCGCCGAGGTGGTGGCGACGACGCCGAACACGTCGAGCAGGGACACGTAGTAGACGAGCGAGGTGGCCTTCACCAGGCCGATCAACTGGTTGACGTAGGCGGGGACGATGGACCGCAGCGCCTGCGGCAGCACGATGCGACGCAACTGGTACCGGCGGGGGAGGCCGAGTGCGGCGGCGGCCTCGTGCTGGCCGTGATCGACGGCGAGGAATCCTGCGCGCACCACTTCGGCGGCGAACGCGGCCTCGGTGAGGCTGATGCCGACGACCGCGATCACCATCGCGTTGGAGAACGTGGAGCTGGGGACGGTGAGGAACGACGGGCCGAACGGCACACCGAGCGACAGCGACTCGTAGAGCGCGCCGAAGTTGAACAGGATCAGCAAGAGCACGATCAGCGGGATGGAGCGGAAGAACCAGATGTACGCCCAGGAGACCGCACGCAGGACCGGGTTCTGCGACGACCGCATCAGCGCGAGGACCAGTCCGCCGATCAGTCCGAGCACCGCGCTGAGGGCGGTCACCTCGAGAGTGATGAGCAGACCGTGGAGGATCGTGGGGCGGGCGAACCAGTACGCGAAACGTCCCCATTGGAAGAACTCGTTGGTCGCGAATCCGTGGACGAGCTGTGCGACCACGACGAGGACGGCGACGGTGGCGATCCAGCGACCCGGATGACGGAGCGGGACGACACGTTCGGTCGCGGTGGGCAGCGGTCGGCGCTGTGTGTCGGCGCGGGACACGGCGGTCTCGCGGACGCCGGGCAGGATGTCGGTCATGTGCGCGCCCGCGTCAGAACGTCGCCGACGGATTGATCTGGGATTCGTGCACCTGCGACGCCGGTACACCCCACTTGGCGAAGATCGCACCGTACTCGCCGGTCGTGATGAGCTTGTTCACCGCGGCGACCAGGGCCGGCGCGAGCGGCGAACCCTTCGCCGTGACGAAACCGACCGGGGTGGTGGTCAGTTCACCGAGGAAACGGGTGCCTGCGATGTGCTTCTCGGCGTAGCGCAGGCTCAGCGTGGGGCCGAAGTACAGGTCCACCTTGCCGTTCTGCAGGCCGAGGACGATCGGTCCCTGGTCGGCGAAGTACTGTACCGTCCACGGCTTCTTTCCGGCTTTCGCGCAGTCGTCGGCGTGGGTCTCCAGGAGCGTCTGGAACGTGGAACCCGGCGAGGTGGCGATCCGATAACCGCATGCGTCGGTCAGCGACGCGATGTGCTCGGCGGTGACCGTCGACGCGCCGAGGAAGCCCTGGCCGTCGTTCAGGTACGTGGCGAAGTCGAGGACTCGGGTCCGCGCCTCGGTGACGCCGAAGTTCGCCTCGCCGACCTGGTACCGGCCGTTCTGCACGCCGGGGATGATCGTGGCGAACGTGCCGTAGTCGCGTTTCCATTCGATGCCGAGGACCCGTGCGACAGCGTCGGCGATGTCGATGTCGAGACCGACCTGCCTGCCGTCGACGACACCGGCATGGGGCAGCCCGGCCTGCCCGACGGCCTGCACGGTGCCGAGCGTGGCCGAACCCGCGGTGCGGATGTCCGCGGGCAGCAGGTCGTGGATCCTCGGGTCGGCGTGTATCGCCGACACGACGTCGGCGGTCGGAACGGCCGCCTGATCGGTCGGCGTCGACGAGCTCGACCCGCATGCGGTCAGTGAGGCGACCGCGGCGGTGATGAGTACGGCGGCTGCGACGAGACGTCGCGAAATTCGTGAAACAGGCATGAATGATCCTTGGGGGATGCGAGCGCGACTGCGCGCCCGGGAGAGGGCTTTTAGAGGACGGCGGAGAGGAACGCGCGGGTGCGTTCGTGTACGGGAGAGGTCAGTACGGCGTCGGCGGGACCGGATTCGACGATCCGGCCGTCGTCGACGAAGACGACGGTGTCGGCGACCTCGCGGGCGAAGCCCAGTTCGTGCGTGACGATCAGCATGGTCATCCGTTCGGCCGCCAGGTCTCTGATGACGCCGAGGACCTCGCCGACGAGCTCGGGATCGAGTGCGCTGGTCGGTTCGTCGAACAGGATCAGGCGCGGCTGCTGGGCGAGTGCCCGGGCGATCGCGACGCGCTGTTGCTGCCCGCCCGAGAGCTGCCGCGGGTAGGCGTCGTCCTTGCCCGTCAGGCCGACACGATCGAGTAGGGCCGTCGCGGTCGCCGTGGCGTCGGCGCGCGATGCCCCCGCCGAGATCGGCCCCTCGGCGACGTTCTGGGCGGCAGTGCGATGTCCGAACAGGTTGAACTGTTGGAACACCATGCCGATCCGCGACCGTTGGCGAGCGACGTCGCGCGGGGATCGCTCCCGCAGGCGTCCGCCGGTCGGGTGATAGCCGATGACCTCCCCGTCGACCTCGACGAATCCGGAGTCCGGTCGCTCGAGGTGGTTGACGCAGCGCAAGAGCGTCGACTTGCCGGAGCCGGACGGTCCGATGACGACGGTCACCTCGCCTTCGGCGATGTCCAGGTCGATTCCGTGCAGGACTGTCGCGGAGCCGAAGCTCTTACGGAGGCCCCGGATGCGGACCGCGGGGGCGCTCATGCCCTCGCTCCGCGCTGCGTCCACGCCGACCCGAGGAGCGGCAGGTTGGCTCGGAGGGTGTCCCGGAAGCCCGTGCCGGTGTCGCGTCGGTTGCCGCGCGCATAGTGGCGTTCGACGTAGTGCTGCCCGATCGACAGGACGGTCGTGAGGATCACATACCAGACGGTCGCCACCAGGAGCAGTGGGATGATCAGGTAGTTCTGCTGATAGATGAGTTCCGCGGAGTACAGGAGGTCCTGTACGGCGATGACACTGACGATCGACGTCGCCTTCAACAGCCCGATCAGCATGTTGCCCGATGCGGGGATGATCGACGGCATGGCCTGCGGGAGCACGATGCGGCGGAAGATCCGCAGCCGGCCCAACCCGAGGGATTGGGCGGCCTCGGTCTGGCCGTGGTCGACCGACAGCAGCCCGCCGCGCACCACCTCGGCGGCGAAGGCCGCGATGTCCAACGACAGGGCGACGAAGGCGGCGAACACGCCGCTGAACAGGTGCGCCGTCTCGACCGTCGCGAACTCCGGGCCGAACGGGATGCCGATCGACAGTCGTGGGTACAGCGACGCCAGCTCGTACCAGAACAGGAGCTGGACCAGCGGCGGGACCGAGCGGAACAGCCACACGTAGCCGAAGGCGATGCCGGACAGGAGTCGATTGGTCGACAGCCGCATCGCGGCGAGCACGATGCCCAGCAGATAGCCGACCACCAGGACCGCCGCCGTCAGCCACAGAGTGAGGCCGAGCCCGCGAAGGATGGCGTCGTCGGTGAAGTAGGAGCCGACGACGTGCCATTGGAAACGTTCGTTGGTCACCACCGCGTGGAGCGCCATGGCGAGCAGGAGCACCACGACAGCGGTGCCGATCCACTGTGCGGGTCTGCGGGCGGACACCAGCGGCGCGGCGACCAGATCGGCGTCGCCGGGCAGGTCGACGACGCTCGGTCCGCGGAGCGGGCGGGCAAAGACTTCGGTCACGGGGTGACGTCCTTCAACGATCGCGCTTACCGTGCGGATCTCGCACGGCCGGGTTCTCACCTGGAGCACCCCGCCGCGAGGGAGGGTTGCCGGCCAGCAAGCCAGGGCTTGACGCTGACGCTCATAACCGCCGACGACGTTACGGGCGCGGCCGGGTTCGGCCCACCCTCCGGAGCAGTGTGACGCCAATTCCCGGCACGATGCCGCATACCGGACAGTTGGCGTCGTCATGCGCATAAGGCCGGCGACAGACGCCGATCGCCCCGCCCGGACCGGAGTCCGAACGGGGCGATCGTGAACTGTGACTCGCTCCGCGCGCGGGAACGACAGCGAGAGCGGGCGAGTTCAACCGGCGCGGGCCGGAAGCGGGGGAGTCAGCCCAACTGCGACGCGGCCGTCTGATCGAGGAACCACACCGTCGCCTCGGTGCCGTGCGCGCCCGCGCACGGCCAGTCGACGCGGTCGGCGCCGTCGTGCGCCGCGGCGACGGCCTCGGCCTTCTCCGGACCCGAGACGAGGAACCAGACCTCGCGGGAGCGGTTGATCACCGGGAAGGTCAACGTCAGACGTGCGGGCGGGGGCTTCGGCGAGTCGGTCACGGCGACGACGGCCGCCGACTCCTCGGCGGTGGCGGGCGTGTGCGGGAACAGCGAGTTGACATGCCCCTCGCCGCCCATTCCGAGCAGGTGCACGTCGAAGACGGTCTCCGGGCCCACCAGGCGCGCGTAGTCGCGGGCGGCGGCCTCGATGTCGTCGCCGAACTCGCCGTCGGACGGCGCCATCACGTGCACGCGGGCCGGATCGACGGGCACCGACGACAGCAGCGCCTCGAACGCCTGACCGGCGTTCCGCTCGGGATGGGTGGCGGGGACGAACCGGTCGTCGCCCCAGTAGATCTCGACGCGCTGCCAGGCGATGTCGCCCGAGTCGGCGGCGAGCGCCCGCAGCAGACCGATACCGTTGGAACCGCCGGTCAGGGCGACCGACGCGACACCGCGCGCCTCCTGCGCACGCACCACGGCGTCGACGAGACGCGCGCGGGCGGTCTCGATCAGATCGGCCGACGAGTCGAAGACGAGGGTCTCGGGCGTCATGGCATCTCCTCATAGTCGACGGCGGGCAGACCGGCCAGCGCCGCCTCGTACACTTCGTCCGCATCCAGGCTGCGGAGTTCTTCGGCCAGACATTCGGCGGTGGTGCGGCGCGCATAGGCCACGTGGCCGTCCGGATGTCCGGTACTCGACACGGTGCCGCTGTCGCCCGCCTCGTCGACCGTCATCGACAACACGGAGTCACCACGCAGCATGCGGACGCCGATCGCGCCGGAACGTCTGGTGACCGGCACGCCCAACGCTGTTGCGAGCCAGCCCGCCATCATGTCCAGACCCGTTCGGTCGAGTGGGCCGGTCACTTCGGCCCCGGTCACCGCCGGATGCGGCGGCCGGTCGAGCGCCGACACGAGCAGAGCACGCGTCGGGGTCAGGGCCGACCAGGACAGATCGGTGTCGCCGGGCGAGTAGCCCGTGCGGCGGGCCTCCAGGAACCCGCGCGGATCGGAGGCCTTGCGCGCATCGGTGATCCGCCGCGACGCGAGACGGCCCAGCCGGTCCTCGGACGGCGTCTCCGGCGCCCGTCCCGGCCACCAGGTGACGACCGGGGTGTCCGGGAGCAGGAACGGGGTCACCACGGCGTGCGGATGCTCGGCGATCGGCCCCGACAGGGTCAGCAGCACCACCTCGGATGCGCCCGCGTCGCCGCCGACCCTGATCTGGGCGTCGAGACGGGCCTGCCCGTCGCGACTGCCGCGCGATACGACGATCACACGGCACGGATGCTCGCGGCTGGCCGCGTTCGACGCCTCGACGGCGTCCTCGGTGGCTTCACCGGCGTCGACGTCGATGATCAGAGTCAGGACGCGGCTGAGCGTGGTGACCCCGCCGCTGCTGCGCATGCGGACCAGCTTCTTGCTGATCTCGGTGGTGTCGGTGTCGGGCAGGTCGACGATCATCGACGGCTCCTGTTCTGCGCCGCGCTCACGGTCGCCGCCAGACGCGACCGGTGCGGCTCATCATCTCGTCTGCCGAGTGCGGGCCCCAAGTGCCGGACTCGTACTCGTCCGGCGAACCGTCCGCCGCCCACTCGTCGAGGACCGGATCGAGGATCTGCCAGCTGAGCTCGACCTCCTCGTTCACCGGGAACAACGACGGCTCGCCGAGCAGCACGTCCAGCAGGAGCCGCTCGTAGGCCTCGGGCGAGGACACCGTGAACGCCCCGCCGTAGCTGAAGTCCATGTTGACGTCGCGGACCTCCATCGACGACCCGGGCACCTTGGACCCGAAGCGGAGTGTGACGCCCTCGTCGGGCTGCACCCGGATCACCAGCGCGTTGTGGCCGAGTTCGGCGGTCATCGTGTCGTCGAACGGCAGGTGAGGTGCTCGCTTGAAGACCAACGCGATCTCGGTGACGCGTCGGCCCAGACGTTTGCCGGTCCGCAGGTAGAACGGCACTCCGGCCCAGCGGCGGGTGTCGACCTCCAGGGCGATCGCGGCGAACGTCTCGGTCGTCGAATCGGCCGCGAAGCCGTCCTCGTCCTTGAGTCCGACGACGGGTTCGGAGCCCTGCCAACCCGCCCCGTACTGGCCGCGGGCGGAGTTCTCGGCGATCGGCAGGATGTTGCGGGTGGACTGCAGCACCTTGATCTTCTCGGTCTGCAGATGGTGCGGGGAGAACGACACCGGCTCCTCCATCGCGACGAGCGCGAGGAGCTGCAGCAGATGATTCTGGATCACGTCGCGGGCGGCCCCGATGCCGTCGTAGTAGCCGGCGCGGCCGCCCAGACCGATGTCCTCGGCCATGGTGATCTGCACGTGGTCGACGTAGTGCGAACTCCACAGCGGATCGAAGAGCTGGTTGGCGAAGCGCAGCGCCAGAATGTTCTGCACCGTCTCCTTGCCGAGGTAGTGATCGATGCGGAACACCGACTCCTCGGCGAAGACACTGTTGACCAGTTCGTTCAGTTCGACGGCCGACGACTCGTCGTGGCCGAACGGCTTCTCGATGACGACCCGCCGCCACGAGTCGCCGGTCTGATCGGCCATACCGGTGCGTCGCAGCTGGGACAGCACGACGGGGAAGGCGTTCGGCGGAATCGACAGGTAGTACGCGTGATTGCCGTCCGTGCCGCGCTCGGAGTCGAGGTCGGCGAGGGTCGCGCGCAGACGCTCGAACGCGTCGTCGTCCTCGAACGTCCCCTGTACGAAGCGGATGCCCTCGGCGAGCCGATCCCACACCTCCGGTCGGAACCCGGTGCGGCTGCCCGCCTCGACGGCCTCGCGGACGACGTCGGCGAACTGGTCGTGATCCCAGTCCCGGCGCGCGAACCCTACCAGCGCGAAGCTCGGCGGCAACAGCCCCCGGTTCGCCAGATCGTAGATCGCCGGCATCAGTTTGCGATGGGCGAGGTCTCCCGTCACACCGAAGATCACCAACGCCGACGGCCCCGCGATGCGCGGGAGCCGCCGGTCGTGCGGATCACGAAGTGGATTGGTCCATTCCGGCTCGGCCGATTGTGGCACTGTTCAGTCCTGTCGATTCTCCGCGGAGGTGACCTGGGTCAGCGGTTGGCGTCCAACTGTGCCGACGTGGCGGTGAGCAGTTCGGCCCACGCCTGGTCGAACTTCTCGACGCCCTCGCGTTCGAGCACCTCGAACACGTCGCCGAGGTCGACGCCGACAGCGGTCAACGCGTCGAAGACCTCGCGGGAGGCGGGGCCCTGACCGATGATCGACTCGGCGTTCACCCAGCCGTGGTCGGCGTACGCTTCCAGGGTCTTGCCGGGCACCGTGTTGACGGTGTTCGGCGCGACGAGCTCGCTGACGTACAGCGTGTCGGGGTACTCCGGGTTCTTGACGCCGGTCGACGCCCACAGCGGTCGCTGCGGAACCGCACCCTGCGCCTGCAGATCCGGGAACCGGGTCTCGGTCTCGAAGACCTCCTGGTAGGCGGCGTAGGCCAGGCGTGCGTTGGCCAGACCGGCCTTTCCGCGCAGCTCGAGCGCCTCCGGGGTGCCGATCGCATCGAGACGCTTGTCGATCTCGGAGTCCACGCGCGAGACGAAGAACGACGCGACCGACGCGATCGCACCGGCGTCGTGGCCGTTGCGCAGCGCACGATCGAGACCGTCGAGGTAGGCGTCCATCACCTCGCGGTAGCGGTCCACCGAGAAGATCAGGGTCACGTTGACGCTGATGCCCTGTGCGATGACGTCGGCGATCGCCGGGACGCCGGCCGGGGTGGCCGGGATCTTGATGAGCAGGTTCTTCCGATCGACGAGGTTCCACAGCTCGACAGCCTGCTCGACGGTCTCGGCGGTCTTGTTCGCCAGACGCGGGTCCACCTCGATGGAGACGCGACCGTCGGCGCCGCCGGAGGCCTCGAAGACCGGGGCCAGGACATCGCACGCGGACCGGACGTCATCGGTGGTCAACGCCGTGATCGCCCGATCGACGTCGGCGCCGGAACGGGCCAGGTCGGCGATCTGGTCGGCGTACGCGCCGCCGCCCGAGGAGATCGCGTTCTGGAAGATCGCCGGATTGGTGGTGACACCGACGACGCTGCGGGTGTCGATCTGCTCCTGCAGACCGCCCGATGCGATGAGGGTGCGTGAGAGGTCGTCGAGCCAGACGGACACGCCGGCTTCGGAGAGCGCTACGAGATTGGGGTTCTGAGTCATTGGGATGTGCTCCAGACGTCGTGGGGAGGTTGGGTCAGCGTCCGAGGAGTCCGCGCGCGGCGGCGGCCACGGCGTCGGCGGTGATGCCGAACTCCTCGTAGAGCGTGCCGTACGGGGCCGAGGCGCCGTAGTGCTCCAGCGAGACGATCGCGCCGCCGGCGACGACGGCGTGCCACGGCATGGCGATGCCCGCTTCGACGGACACGCGCGGGACCCCGGTCGGCAGAACCGACTCGCGGTAGTCGGCGTCCTGCTCGTCGAACCACTCGAGGCACGGCATCGACACGACGCGCGCGGCGACGCCCTCACCGGCGAGGGTCTCGCGGGCGGCGACGGCCAACTCCACTTCGGAGCCGGTGCCGATCAGCACGACGTCCGGGGCGCCGTCGGTGTCGGCGAGCACGTAGCCGCCGCGGGAGACGCCCTCGTACGAGGTGCCAGCGAGGATCGGGACGTTCTGACGGGTCAGCGCCAGACCGACCGGATGGTTCCGGCGGCCCAACACGTGACGCCAGGCGTACACGGTCTCGTTGGCGTCGGCCGGGCGGACGACGTCGAGGTTCGGGATCGCGCGGAGCGCGGCCAGGTGCTCCACCGGCTGGTGGGTCGGGCCGTCCTCGCCGAGGCCGATCGAGTCGTGGGTCCACACGTAGATCGGGTCGATCTCCATCAGTGCGGCCAGACGGACGGCCGGACGCATGTAGTCGGCGAACTGCAGGAACGTGCCGCCGTACGCGCGGGTGGGACCGTGCAGGACGATTCCCGAGAGGATCGACCCCATCGCGTGCTCACGCACACCGAAGTGCAGTGTGCGGCCGTACGGCTGCGCATCCCACGTCGACGTCGCGATCGCGGTGGGACCGAACGACGGCTCACCGGCCATCGTCGTGTTGTTCGAGCCCGCGAGATCGGCGCTGCCGCCCCACAGTTCGGGCAGGATCGGCGCCAGCGCGCCGAGGACCTTGCCCGACGCCGAACGCGTCGCGACGGCCTTGTCACCGACCTCCCACGTCGGGAGTGCGTCGGTCCAACCCTGCGGCAGCTCGCCCGCGTGCAGGCGGTCGAACAGCGCCTTGTTCTCCGGGTTAGCCGCGGCCCACGCGTCGAAGCCCTTCTGCCACTCGGCGCGTACGGCGGCCGCGCGACCGGCGAGGCCGCGGGTGTGCGCGATCACGTCGTCGGCGACGTCGAAGCTCTTGGTCGGGTCGAAGCCGACGGCCTCCTTGGTGGCGGCGACCTCGTCGGCGCCGAGCGCGCTGCCGTGCGCGGCTCCGGTGTTCATCTTGCTGGGAGCCGGGAACGCGATCACGGTGCGCAGCACGATGATCGACGGGCGGTCGGTCACGGCCTTGGCCGCGGCGATCGCGTCCTCGATCCCCGCGACGTTCTCGCCGCCGTCGACGTGCTGCACGTGCCAGCCGTACGCCTCGTAGCGCTTGGCGGTGTCCTCGGTGAGGGCGATCTTGGTGTCGTCCTCGATGGAGATCTCATTGGCGTCGTAGAAGACGATCAGGTTGCCGAGCTCCTGGGTGCCCGCCAGCGACGAGGCCTCGGAGGTCACCCCCTCCTCGATGTCGCCGTCGGAGGCGATGACGTAGATGTGGTGGTCGAACGGGCTCTCCCCGGCGGGGGCCTGGGGGTCGAACAACCCGCGCTCGCGGCGCGCGGCCATCGCCATGCCGACCGCGGACGCCAGGCCCTGGCCGAGGGGACCGGTGGTGATCTCGACGCCCTTGGTGTGGCGGAACTCCGGGTGGCCCGGGGTCAGCGAACCCCAGGTGCGCAGTGCCTCCAGATCGCCGAGTTCGAGACCGAATCCGCCGAGGTACAGCTGGATGTACTGCGTCAGACTCGAGTGCCCGCACGAGAGCACGAAGCGGTCGCGGCCCACCCACGACGGATCGGTCGGATCGTGGCGCATGACGCGCTGGTACAGGCTGTAGGCGAGGGGCGCGAGGCTCATCGCGGTGCCGGGATGTCCGCTGCCGCACTTCTGCACCGCGTCGGCGGCGAGGATCCGGGCGGTGTCGACGGACTTGGTGTCCACCTCGGTCCAGTCGGACGGGTGGACGGGTCGGGTCAGTGCGCGAATCTCATCGGTGATGGGCACGATCGTGGTGTCTCCTGTGCGTCGTTTCTCAACTTGCCCCCGCGGACAATGACGCCTTCCAGCCTAGCCGTGCCCATACTGTGCGCGTGCGGCTGTACTCAAACGACGAGTGTGGCACTCGTCGCACGGGCGTCCGCCCGATTCCTCCCGCCGACGGAGCCCGGTCTACCATCGCTTGTAGTAGCCGTCGGCGCGGACGCGTCACGAGACACGGCTGTTCGTATTGTGAGGAGCATGTGTGGGACTCGCCGAGAGCGCCGATGCCGACGTGACTGAGTCCACCGCTTGGTCGCGGGTGAAGGCCACGGTCCTCGCCTACATCGCACTCACCAAGCCCCGCGTCATCGAGCTCCTGCTCGTGTCGACGATCCCGGTGATGCTGCAGGCGCACCGCGGTCACATCGACATCTGGCTGATCATCGTCACCGTGATCGGCGGCTGGCTGGGCGCGGCGAGCGCCAACAGTCTCAACATGGTGGCCGACGCCGACATCGATCAGAAGATGAAGCGCACGCAGAAGCGTCCGCTCGCCCGCCGCGCCGTGCCCATCCGGAACGTGCTGATCTACGGGATCGTGCTCGCGGCGGCGTCGTTCGTGGTCTTGTACTTCGGCACCGTCGACGACCAGGGCGACCGGTCGTTCCTCCCGTCGATCCTCGTGTTGATCACGATCGGCTTCTACGTCTTCGTGTACACACTGATCCTCAAGCGTCGCACCTGGCAGAACGTGATCTGGGGCGGAGCGGCGGGTTGTATGCCCGCGCTGGTCGGCTGGGCGGCGGTGACGCATTCGCTCAGCTGGCAGCCGTTCGTGCTGTTCCTGGTCGTGTTCTTCTGGACCCCGCCGCACACGTGGGCGCTGGCGATGCGTTACCGCGAGGACTACCGCGCGGCCGGGGTACCGATGCTCCCGGTGATCGCCTCCGACGAGAAGGTCACGTTTCAGATGCTCGTGTACACGGTACTGACCGTGATCACGTCGCTGTTCCTGATTCCGGTGACCAGTTGGATCTACCTGGTCGTCACGCTCGCATCGGGTGTCTGGTTCACCTGGTGGGTCGCCAAGCTGTACGCGCAGACCCGTGCGGGCGTCGAACTCAAGCCGCTCAAGATCTTCCTCGTCTCCAACGAGTACCTGGCTCTGCTGTTCTGCGGTCTGGCCGTCGATGCGGTCATCAACCTGCCGGACATCGCCAGTTACTTCTGATCGCCGTTTCGCGAACCCGTAGTCTGATCGGGTGACGCACAGGACGAATCCGACACTGCTCGTCATCGGCGCGGCCGTCGTGTCGATCATCGGCTTCGTCGTCGCAGGCACCGTGGACCACTCTCTTGTGCGCGTCGTCGGTGCGCTGTTCGGTCTGGCCGCGGCCGGAGCGGGTGCGGGCCTCGCGGCGCGGAGCTCGCGCACCGCGGGGCTGGTCGCCGTCGCCGCTGTGCCGCTGGCGGTCGTCGTCGTCGGCGCCCCGGTCGCCGGAATCCTCGACGCCGCGGACTCGCCGCCGACCGCGACGCGGCACTACGATCCTCCGGTCCGTCAGACGCCTGCGCCTAAGACTCTCGACGAGCAGCTGGCCGCCGCGATCGAGCACGCCGATGTGCTCGCCCCGGGCGGATCCGCGTCGATCCTGTCGATCCGGTTCGGCTGGGCGTCGGAGCTGGTGGTGCTGGATCCGCGCGATCAGAGCGCGGTGTCGGCGAGCTGGGACGAGGACGGTTGGGGTTCGCCGTCGCACGACGTGGCCCGCACCCGGGACACGTTCGCCGCGGTCGACCTGTCGAGCTTCTCGTTCCGAGCGGTCGAACCGCTGATCGCGAGCGCCGCGAAGGCGATCGGCGACTCCGGGGTCGGATACGTCGGGACCGTCGTGATCGAGCGGCGAGACCCCGATCATCGTCTCCTGGCGTCCTTCGACAGCGACGACCCCGGACGCAAGCTCCAGGTCGACGCGCGGGGTCGTCTGCCCGACACCCTCGACATGGCGTCGATGGACACCGTTCTGGCCGGCGCCGGCCGCGCCATGCGGGCCGTCGGGCTCGATCCGCGGACCACTCCGATGAGTGAGTTCGACTTCCGTACCACGCGCGACGGCGCGAACTTCCCCGGTGCGTCGCAGATCATGAACAGCGGCGGGGTGATCATGGCGTTCGACGACGGCCCGATCGATGAGATCCTGGTCCGGCCGGGAGAGTTCCCGATCGCTGGAACGGGTCCGACGTATTCGAGCGGCCGGTCGTTCACGCTGACCGACCTCACCCGAGCGGGCCTGACCAGGGCGCGCGAGGACCAGATCCGCAGACACTCGTTGTCGGACGCAGATCGGGATCTCGTCGGCTTCCAAGCGGGAGGTCCGTTCGGCGAGCCGCGACAGATGCGGATGTCCGTCGGACCCATGGACGTCGAAGGGCGGTACACCTTCGGCGGACGATACGTCGGGTGAGGCGGCGCCGACCGCTCCCGCCTAAACTGAACGGGTGACAGAGTCATCCAAACCGACGCCGGTGGTCGCACTCGTCGGGTCTGCGACGGTCGCCGTGGCCGCGTTCGTCGCGGCCGGAACACTCGATGGTGTCGCGCTTCGGGTGATCGCGGCGATCGTCGGTCTGGGTGCCGCGGTCGTCGGCGTACGCGCGGCGACCGGGCGTTCACGGACAGCGGCGCTGGTCGGTGCCGTGGTGCTTCCGGCGCTCGTCCTGGCAGTCGGGACGCCGGTGGCCGCGGTCATCGCGTCTGAGGGGCCCGGGCCGTTCGCGTCGGAGTCCGGGGGAGGCTCCTCGGACGACCCGGCCGCGTCGATCGACGACCTGGATCTCGACGCACAGCTCGCCGAAGCGCTCGACCACGCCGACCGTCTCGCGGCGAACGGGTCGTCGTCGATCTTGAGCATGCAGTTCGGGACGTCGACCAGTGTCGACGTGCTCGATCGGCGGACGGGCGATCGGCTCTCGTCGAGCCGGTCCGGCGACACGTGGAGCGACCCGTCGTCGTCGCGAGCCACGAGCCGCGACGTGTACCGACGGGCCGACCTGACGGGTCTGTCGCTGTCGGAGGCGGCGAAGACCGCCGTCGCCGGGGCGCGCAAGCTCGGAGACACGGCCGAGAAGACGGCAGACACGATCCAGATCGAACGTCGCGACTCCGACAAGAAGCTCCTTCTGACATTCGACAGCGACGACATCATGCGCGACATCCAGGTGGATACGCGCGGCAGACTCCCCGACACTCTCGACGCGGGGTCGGTCGACACGGTGATGGCGTCGGCGACGCGGATCATGGAAGCGGCCGGACTCGACGCTGCGACGACGAAGCTGAACACATTCGACTTCCAGTCCATCGAGGTGGGATCCGACGTCCCCGGAGCGTCGGCGGTCCAGAGCAGTGGAGGCATCGCGATGGAGTTCGACGACGGCCCCCTCTCGGAGATCGTCGCCGTGCCCGGGGAGTTCCCAGAACTCAGCGAGCGCACCACCGAGCCGTCTCCGCAGGAGAATTCGTTCACTGTGAAGGACGTGCCCCAGCGGGCGGTGTCACGCGCCCGCGACGACCTGATCCGGCGCCGCGGTCTGGCGGCCTACGACAAGGAGGTCGTCGGCTTCCAGGTGGAGGCGGTCTCGAACGACGACGGCGATCGGGTGACTGCGATCCGGATGAACGTCGGCGCCGTCAGAGACGTCGAGGGCGGCGTCTACACTCTCGCCGGGCGCTTCGTCCGCGACGGGACCAGTTGAGACGGCTGATCGCTTCACCGAGCGGCTCCTGCTCGTCGTCGGGCGCCCGCCGGCCTGGCAACGAGCGTCGGACGGGACACCGGGCGGGGCTCACGCCTCCAGCGCCAGGCGGACCTGTGCCTCCAACGCCAGGCGGATCCGTGGAACGTCGGCGACGACCCCGCGGTCGGTGAGGCGCCCGACGGTCGTCATGACCTGCTGCAGGTAGGTCGCGCGTTCGGCGCCCGCCGTGCCGTTCGCGTGGTCGAGGAGTTTCAGCGCGCGGCGGCAGTCGCGGGCGTCGTCGTCGGTCAGATGATCGGTGCCGGTGCTGCGGGCGAAGCGATCGACCTTGTGCCACTCGCTGCGGAGAATCGAGACGGCGTCGACGTAGTCGGACGCGATGGGGCCGTCGGTGAACTGCTCGGTCCGCAGACTGCCCGCGAGATCGAGGGCGTCGTGGAAGTCCATGACCGGCTGCGCGCTGAGATCCCACATCGCCGGATACCTCAGCAGCATCGCCGGATCGAGCTCGTACGAGCCGTATGCGCCCAGCACGGCGTCGTGATGCTCGGTGGCACGGACCCACTGCTGGCGCCGAGTCTCCGGCGACGGACCGGTCGATGCGGTCGGCGGCGTACGAGGCGGAGCTCGGTGCGCGCCAGCGCCGGTCGCGCCGGTGTCGAAGGCGTTGGCGCTCGCGGTGCTCTTCGCATCGATGTCGCGTTTGATCTGGGCGGCTTCGACGGCGATGTCCTCGGTCCGCGGCCACACCGCGGCGAGTAAGACGATGCCGAGCAGCAGAGCGAAGCAGACGAGCAGTGGCGCGGCCGGCATCGGGCGTGCGACGGCGAGGGCGAGGACGCCTGCAGAGGCGGCGACTCCGGCACCCGCGCGGATCTGGAGCTCGCGGCTCACGGGATCAACGCCGTCGCACCGGTGGTCGCCCGCGCCTCGAGTGCACGGTGCGCGTCGGCGGCCCGGGCGAGCGGGAACGTCTGGCCGACAGTCACGCGGAGGGTGCCGTCGGCGATGGCCCCGAAGTAGTCGGCGGCGCGCCGGGCGAACTCGTCCGGATCGGCGATGAAGTGCGCGAGCGTCGGCCGCGTCACCGACAGCGATCCCGCCGCGTTGAGTCGCTGGAGGTCGAACGGCGGCACCGGGCCGCTCGCCGCGCCGAACAGGACGACGGTGCCTCGGACCGCGGTGGCGGCGATCGACGCGTCGAACGTCGCGGCACCGACACCGTCGTAGGCCACGGCGACGCCCGCGCCGCCGGTGATCTCACGGACTCGGCCCGCGATGTCCTCGTCGTAGCGCAGGACGTGAGCGGCGCCCGCCGCGCGCGCGAGGGACTCCTTCTCATCGGAGGACACGGTGGCGATCACGGTGATGTCGCGTGCCGTCGCCCATTGGGTGAGGATCGAGCCGATTCCGCCCGCCCCGGCGTGGACGAGGATCGTGTCGCCGGCCGTCGGGTGCGCGCTGCCGTCGAGGAGGTAGTGCACGGTCAGCCCGCGCAGGACGGCGCCGCCGGCCACCTCGTCGCTCACGCCGTCGGGGATGTGCAGGGCCTTGGCCGCGGGAAGCGTCACCAGCTCGGCGTACGAGCCGGGTGCGTCCGGCCAGGCGACCCGGTCGCCGACCGCGAATCCGGTCACATTCGCGCCGACGCCGATCACCTCGCCCGCACCCTCTGCACCGGGGATGTACGGGGGAGACGACGCATACCGTCCCTCGCGGAGGTAGGTGTCGATGAAGTTGACGCCGGCCGCTCGGACCCGGACCGACAGATCGTCCGGACCGGGTACGGGGTCGTCGACCTCGACGGTGGCCAGGACTTCGGGCCCGCCGTGGCGGGTGACGTGTATCGCGCGCACGTATCCATTCTCGCACGCCGGTATGATGACCCGCATGACTGAAGATGCCGCAGTGCGCACGCCCGCGACCGCACCGTCCGACGTGGTCTCCTCCATCCGTCGCTTCGTCGCCGCCGAGGGCGGTTCGGCCAAGGCCGTGCTCCAGCCGGCCGGTCAGGCGGGTGTCCGGGTGACCCTCGTCGGTGAGAACGGCATCCTCGGCGACCGCGTCGTCACCGATATGGCCACGGCCGAAGCCGTCGTCGACGCCGTCGAAGGCCTGGAGACGGCCGAATGGGATCGCGACCTCACCTCGGTCGCGACGGTGGCCCCGAGCCACTGGCGCCGGATGGCCGGCTGGGTGGCCGGACAGAAGCACTTCCCGCGGGCCCGCAACCGCAAGATCGTCGACTGACCCGACGGCGCCGCCTCACTCGATCGGCAGCAGTCCGGACAGGTGCGCGTCGAGCGCGTCGGTGACCGTCGCGGGTGTCACCTCGTCGGGGTCGGTGAGTCGGTGCAACAGCAGACCGTCGACGAGCGCCGCAGTCGTGACGGCGGCCACCCGTGGGTCGAGGTCCGGCCGAGCCGAGCCCTCCGCCACGGCGTGGGCGAACGCGTCGACGAGCCCGTCTCGTAACGAGCCGAGGATCCGATGCTGCACCGCGCGCAGCGAGGGCGACGTCGCGGCGCGCGCGGCGAACGCGAGATACACGCGGGACTCGGCGGTCCGCTCCGGATCGAGGGGGAGCAACTCGCGGGCGACGAGGTCGATGTGCTCGCGGACGGTCGGCGCGGCGACGGCGACGACACGCGCGGCCAACCGTTCGGCGATGTGCTCGTAGGCGGCTCGCAGCATCTCGTCCTTGGAGCGGCAGTAGTACTGCACGGTTCCGATCGACACCCCCGCCGCCGCGGCCACCTCGCGGAAGCTGACCGAGTCGAGGCCGCGGTCGTCGACGATCTCGAGGATCGCGGTCAGTACCGCGGCGCGTGACGACGGATCGGGCATGACCGCATACTACCGACTTCTTTCATACGTTCGTACTATACGAACGTATGAAAGAGGGGTAGCGTGCCGAGTATGAGCAGAATCACACGACCTCGGCATCGCCCGTCGACGGCTCGCATCAGCGCACGAGCAGTGGTCGTCGGCACCGTCGTCGGCCTGATCGCCGTCAACGCCGTCCTGTACGGATTCGCCGGCGGACATCTGCCGTTCCACGCGTCGTCGTTGGTCGACCCACCGACGGGGGACGCGATCGTCCGAGCGGATCTGATGTATCTGGAGGTCGCGGCCCTCGCGGTGATGGTGTACCTGTTCACCCGGCGACGCGAGGTCCCCGACATCGCCGAGCGCGCACCGGACCGATCACGGGCCGGACGGGAGATCGTCGCCGTCGTCGCCTACGGGGCGGCGGTACTCGTCGTCGGGTCGATCATCGGCGCCCTCTGCGGATGGCACGCGTTCGGGCTGCACCTGGACAACATGGTGATCCGGTCCGGCGATCCGGTGACTCCCGCGGAGGCGATCTGCTGGGCGGCGTACAACGTGGTCGCCTACGCGGTGATTCCCTTGGTGGTGTTCGGTCGCCGCTACAGCGCCGAGCAGCTGAACCTGCGCTCGAGCGACCGGCGCGCGGACCTGATGCTGATCGTCGCCGTGCTGGTCGTCGAGTCGGCGGTGCAGCTCGCGGTGTCCGATTCGACGATTCTGGACCTGACCGCACGGCAGGCGCTGATCGGGGCGCCGGTGACCTTCGTGCTCTCGTTCGCCGGCACGGTGCTGCCCGCGATGGTGTTCATCTACTGCATCCTGGTGCCCCGGTTCCTCCGAGTCACCGGATCGGTGCCCGCCACCGTGGTCCTCGGCGGGGTGACGTACGCGCTCCTGCACGTGGTGGACGGATGGACGGATTTCACGTCGCCGTCGGACGCGGTGCTGTCCGTGGCGTACGTCCTGCTCTTCTACACCGGTCCCGGCATGTTCAAGACGTTCATCACCGTGCGGACGGCGAACGCGTGGACGCATGTGTGGGCCTACCACGCGATAGCCCCGCACACACTGGTCGACACCCCGATGTTCGTCGGAGTGTTCGGGATCAGATGACGCCGCTCACGCTCGCGGCGCGGTGGGCGCGCGTCGCCGACACCAGCAGGTACGTGGCGCCGACCATGAGGAGCGCGCTGCCGAACATGTGCAGGACCACCATCCACTCGGGCAGGTTCGTCGCGTACTGGATGTAGCCGATCAGGCCCTGGAGCACGATGATCCCGCCGAAGACGACCGCTGCGCGGCGCATCGCGAGCTTCGCGACCACGGCGACGAGGATCAGGCCCGCAGTGATGCCGACGAGGGTCCACACCGCGTCGA
The DNA here is from genome assembly GCF_014197435.1 of Gordonia humi. Classification (NCBI taxonomy): domain Bacteria; kingdom Bacillati; phylum Actinomycetota; class Actinomycetes; order Mycobacteriales; family Gordoniaceae; genus Gordonia; species Gordonia humi. The sequence continues at coordinate 3,468,079 of NZ_JACIFP010000001.1, read as the reverse complement.
CGTGCAGCTGGGTGGCCTGAGTGGGCTGCAGACCGTTGCGTTTGGAATCGATGTCACCGGCGTGCGGACCGGAGCCGGTGACCACGGTGCCGAGATACACGGTGACCCAGGTGACGGCGTACACCACCCACGCCGCCACGACGACGATTCGCGAGATGAGCTCGGGAGCCGGTGCCGGGGTGTCCGTCCGCAGAACCGGACGTGTGTGGACCACCAGCCACGAGGCCAGCGAGATGATCAGCATCGTCGCCAGGAAGTGGAACGAGACGACCCACGGGTTCAGACTCGTGAGCACGGTGACGCCGCCCACCACGGCCTGCAGGGGGACGCCGAGTCCGATGCCGAGGGTGAGTCGGCGAGAGAGCCGGTCGACCGGTCGACGCCGCCAGGCCGCGACGAACGCTGCGATTGCGACGATCACGAGGACCCACGTCAGCATCCTGTTGCCGAACTCGATCACTCCGTGAACGCCCATCGCGGCGTGGGGGGTGAGGGAGCCGGACGTGCACTGCGGCCAGGTGGGACAACCGAGCCCGGAATCGGTGACACGCACCGCGCCGCCGGTCACGACGAGCAGGATGTTGACGGCGAGGTCGGCGACGGCCCAGCCGTACAGGAACCGCTGGGTCGGGTTCTTGAACCCGGCCCACGAGCCGAGCACGGACGGTCTCGTTGCTGCGTCGGTCATTGGAAACGGAACCACCTCACTGCGAGGGCGCCGCCGACGACGGCCCAGGCCGCCAGGACGCCGATACCGAAAAAGTCCACCGAGGAGTCGAGTGCCCGGACGAGCGCTTCGGTGAGAGCACCGGACGGACTGCAGCGCGCCGCCCAGTGCACGGCGTCGGGGACGTGCTCGTCGAAGACCACCAGGCCGGCGAGCCCGAGGAGGACGAACCAGATGAGATTGCCCAGCGCCAGGACCACCTCGGCCTTCATGGTCCCGCCGAGGAGCAGGCCGAGGGTCGCGAAGGCGACGGTTCCGAGGGCGATGACGATCGCGCCGAGCGCCAGTCCGACGATCGACGGTCGCCAGCCGAGCGCCAAGCCGATGACGCCGATGATCAGCGACTGCAGGATCACCACGATGACGACGGCGCCGGATTTGCCCGCGATGACCCCCCACCGGGGGATCGGCGTCGCGCCGAGTCTCTTCAACGCCCCGTACCGGCGGTCGAAGCCGACGGCGATGGCCTGGCCGGTGAACGCGGTCGACATGATGGCGACGGCGAGGATCGCCGGGACGAAGGTCGTCGCGCGGGCGGCCGCGGTGTCGCCGGAGCCGGTGTCGATCGGCAGCACGCTGAGTCCGATGAGCAGGGTGATCGGAATGAACAGGGTCAGCAGGAGCTGCTCGCCGTTGCGCAGGAGCAGGGTCAGTTCCATCCGGGTCTGCGCGGCCAGCATCCTGACCAGCGGAGCGGGGGACGGCCGCGGGGTGAACGTGCCCGCGGGGAAGCGGTTCGGCACGGCGGCGCCGCTGGATTCGGTCATGCGCGTACCTCGCGTCCGGTCAGTTCCAGGAACACGTCCTGCAGCGAGTTCGTGTCGACGGTCATCGAGGTGACGAGCACGTCGTTGTCGGCGCACCACGAGGCGACGGCGGCGACGATGCGCGGATCGATGTCGCCGCGGACCACATGGTCGCCCGCGGGCGTCCGGCTGCTCGTGTAGCCGTCGGGGAGCGCGGCGGACAGCGCCGCGTCGTCGACGTCGTCGGCGGTGAGCCGGAGCTGCCCCTCGGCGTCGTTGCGGACGAGGTCGGCCGGTGTGCCCGACGCGACCGCGCGTCCGGCGTCGATGATGACGATGTGGTCGGCGAGCTCTTCGGCCTCGTCGAGGTGGTGCGTGGTCAACAGCACCGAGACGCCGTCGGACTTGAGGCGTGCGATGAGCTCCCACACCATGATCCGGGCGTGAGCGTCGAGTCCGGCCGTCGGCTCGTCCAGGAACACGAGTTCGGGCCTGCCGACCAGTGCGCACGCCAGCGACAGTCGCTGCTGCTGTCCGCCGGACAGTCGCCGGAAAGGAGTCTTGGCGATGTCGGTGATCCCGAGGATGTCCATCAACCAGTCCGGGTCGAGCGGGTCGGCGCTGTACGCGGCGCACAGCCGAAGCATCTCGGCGGCCTTGGCGCCCGGATAGGCTCCGCCGCCCTGCAGCATCACCCCGATGCGGCTGCGGAGTTCGTCGTTGTCGGCCACCGGATCGAGACCGAGGACGCGGACGCTCCCGGCGTCGGGTCCGGCGAACCCCTCACAGATCTCGACGGTCGTCGTTTTACCGGCGCCGTTGGGACCGAGGAGGGCCACGACCTCGCCGCGTCGCATCCGCAGGTCGAGGCCGTCGACCGCGACGACGTCGCCGTACCGCTTGATCAGACCCTGAATGCTCAGCGTGGTCTCGCCCGCGGCGCGGTCGGCCGAACCGTTCGGGGAGGTTGAGGCGTCGTGCACGATGATCAGCCTAGGCGAGGACGGCCGGTGAACGGCCATCGGGTGAGACCGATGTGCCGGGGCGCACATCCGCGGCGTCGCCGAGGATCGGCCGGTGCGTCACCGGGTCCGGGAACGATGTCGACGCGCGATCCGCAGCCGCAGCGGGCTGCCCGAGAAGAAGACCATCGCCATCACCGCGACCATGACGATCCCGGTCGCCAGGCCTTGGGCGACGACGAGCGGCGGAGTGTCCGAACTGGTCGGCATCACGACCACCGACATGACGGCCGAGATCACGACGGTGCCGACGCGGAACCAGCGGGTGGTGGCCCAGGCCGCGAGCGGGATGATCGCCCACAGCAGATACCAGGCCTGAACGAAGGGGAAGAAGACGACGAACGTCGTCATGGCGATGCCCAGCGCGCCGAGCGGGTGCACCCGCCCGGACAGGCAGGCCAGCAGCCAGCGCACCACGAGCACGGCCGCGACCAGTTGGCCGATGGGTCGTGCGACGTCGAGGATCGCCTGCGTCTGTTCGCCGAGACCGAGCCACAGTCCGATCCGGCCCGAGACGACGCCGAGCAGGGTCGGCATCGACATCCACGAGCGGACGATGCCGCCGGTAGTCAGGGTGCCCGTCCATCCGAATCCGAGGCCCGTTCCGGCGCAGACGCCGACGATCACCACGATCGTCACGGCCGACATGAGCGCGGCCGACTTCACCACGGCCACGAACGAGGTCTTCGACCGCTCCCACCACCGTCGTATCGGCGCGTTGCGCAAGGCGGGAAGCGTGGCGCCCCACCGTCGAGCGAGATGGATGCCGATGAAGCCGAGAGCCAGAATCGAGGACACCTTGACCATCGACGACGCCGCGATGATCGCGACGCCCGCGAGCAGGATCCAGCCGGTTCTGGACGGCAGCGGCCGATCGCGACTGCGCAGCGGGTCGGCCGAGTCGATCGCGTGGAAGCACCACTCCATGCCGACCAGCATCATGCCGAGCATGAGGGCCTCGTTGTGGACGCCGCCGATCAGATGCAGGATCACCAGCGGGTTGAGGGCACCGAGCCAGAGTGCGGCCACGCTCGACACGCCGCACCGGCGCGCGAGGCGGGGGAGCGCCCAGACGATCATCGCGACACCGCAGAGTGCGATCACCCGGTGCAGCAGCACGGCGACGGTGATGTTGTCCCCGGTGATCGCCGTGATGTGCTCGCCGAGCCACAGGAACAGCGGGCCGTACGGCGCCGGCGTGTCCTTCCACAGGTTCGGTACCGACAGGGTCAGCGGATGGTCGACGCCGAGTCCGCGCATCGGGCTGTAGGTGTACGGGTCCATCCCGCGATAGGCGATGGCGCTCTGGGCGAGGTACGAGTAGACGTCCTTGCTCAGGATCGGCGGGGCGATGATCAGCGGAACCGTCCACATGACCATCGTCTGATAGAGCTGGCTCCGCGACATCCGGCGCGCCGGACTGCGTCCCTCCGCCACCTCGACGCCGAAGCGGCCGATGGTGAACCTGGCCAGCAGGAGCCACGCGAGGACCAGCGTCATCATCCCGCCGATGGAGACCGTCAGCGCGGTCGAGTACATCCGCGAGGGCAGCGACAGGATCCGGGTGCCGACGATCGGATTCTGCAGGACGGGGAGCATGCCGGTGCCCAGCGAGCCGATCAGGATCAGGACCGATCCGGTGGTTCCGAACAGCTGGATACGACGCAGCCTCGCGGTCTCGAGCGCGTTGAGCGGGCCGACCTCCGGCTCGTCGTCGTGCATCCGGGCCAGGGAACTGCCGTATTCGCCGGTGCGGTCGATGTCACGATCGACGGTGGGGCGAGCCACGCCGAGGTAGTCGAGTCCGCGGCGCATCAGCGGGAGTTCGGGCACACGAGCACTCTAGCGGTCCCGGCAGCCCGCGGGCGCACCCCGCGCGGGAGGGGCCCGCGGGCGACTGCCGCTTAGGTCACCCTTGCTGGAACCGTGGAATCAATTACGTCACACTTGTGTTGTGAAAAGCATGACCGATTCGAAACGGCTGCTGTGGCAACAGCATGCGGAAGGGTCTGGCCCCGACGGCCAGACTCGGGCCGCCGTCGTGTCGTTGCTGGTCGACGAGGGGCCGATGACGGCGAGCGACATCGCCGAACGGCTGGGCATCAGCCCGGCGGGCGTCCGACGTCACCTCGACAACCTCACCGACGGCGGCGACGTCGAACTGGCTCCCGCCGGTTTCCACAAGGGCGGCCGCGGCCGCCCCGCCAAATGGTTCCAGTTGACTCCGGCCGGCCGCGGCAAGCTCCGACACGCGTACGACGATCTCGCCGGTGCGGCGATCCGGTCGCTGCGCGACGTCGCCGGACAGGCCGCTGTCGAGAAGTTCGCTCGTGAGCGCGTCTCCGGACTCGTCGCCGACGTGGAACCGGTCGCGCAGTCCGGATCGGTCATCGCGACCGTGGAGCAGATCGCGAACGCGCTCACCGGTGCCGGCTACTCGGCCGACATCCGCGAAGTCGGTGCGGGCGTCCAGATGTGCCAGCACCACTGCCCGGTGGCTCACGTCGCCGCCGAGTTCCCCGAACTGTGCGAAGCCGAGACCGCGGTGTTCACCGAACTCCTCGGCACGCATGTGCAACGGCTCGCCACGATCGCCAACGGCGACTGCGTGTGCAGCACCCATGTCCCGGTCGTTTCGGCGCGTCCCGCGTCGCACGAATCAGGCACCGAGCTCGAGAAGAAGGCGACGCCGCAGCCCGCCGTCGCCGACACCCCCGATGGAAAGGTCCCCCGATGACGGTCACCGATCCCGCCACTCCGCAGCTGTCCCAGGAAGAGACCATCGCTTCCTTCGACCGCTACGGCTACGGCTGGTCCGACAGCGACGATGCAGGCGCGTCCGCCAAGCGCGGCCTGTCCGAGGATGTCGTCCGCGACATCTCGGCCAAGAAGAACGAGCCCGAGTGGATGCTCGAACAGCGGCTCAAGGCACTGCGCATCTTCGATCGGCAGCCGATGCCGAGTTGGGGCGGCGACCTGTCGGGCATCGACTTCGACAACATCAAGTACTTCGTGCGCTCCACCGAGAAGCAGGCCGAGAGCTGGGAAGAGCTTCCCGAGGACATCAAGAACACCTACGACAAGCTCGGCATCCCCGAGGCGGAGAAGCAGCGTCTCGTCGCCGGTGTCGCCGCGCAGTACGAGTCGGAGGTCGTCTACCACCAGATCCGTGAGGACCTGGAGGAGAAGGGCGTCATCTTCCTCGACACCGACAGCGGTCTGCGCGAGCACCCGGAGATCTTCGAGGAGTACTTCGGCAGCGTCATCCCCGCGGGCGACAACAAGTTCTCGTCGCTGAACTCGGCCGTCTGGTCGGGCGGTTCGTTCATCTACGTCCCGCCGGGCGTGCACGTCGACATCCCGCTGCAGGCGTACTTCCGCATCAACACCGAGAACATGGGGCAGTTCGAGCGGACCCTGATCATCGTCGACGAGGACGCGTACGTCCACTACGTCGAGGGCTGCACCGCACCGATCTACAAGTCCGACTCGCTGCACTCCGCGGTGGTCGAGATCATCGTGAAGAAGGGCGGCCGCTGCCGCTACACGACCATTCAGAACTGGTCGAACAACGTCTACAACCTGGTCACCAAGCGTGCCAAGGCCGAAGCGGGCGCCACCATGGAGTGGGTCGACGGCAACATCGGCTCCAAGGTCACCATGAAGTACCCGGCCGTGTGGCTCACCGGAGAGCACGCCAAGGGCGAGGTCCTCTCGGTCGCGTTCGCGGGCGAGGGCCAGCACCAGGACACCGGCTCCAAGATGGTGCACCTGGCGCCGCACACCTCGAGCAACATCGTCTCCAAGTCGGTGGCGCGCGGCGGCGGCCGCTCGTCGTATCGCGGTCTGATCAAGGTCAACCCGGGCGCGCACGGCAGCCGTTCGACGGTGCAGTGCGATGCGCTGCTCGTCGACCAGATCAGCCGCAGCGACACCTATCCGTACGTCGACATCCGCGAGGACGACGTCACGATGGGCCACGAGGCGACGGTCTCCAAGGTCAGCGACGACCAGTTGTTCTACCTGATGAGCCGCGGCCTCACCGAAGAGGAGGCCATGGCCATGGTGGTGCGCGGCTTCGTCGAGCCGATCGCCAAGGAGCTGCCGATGGAGTACGCGCTCGAACTCAACCGGCTCATCGAACTGCAGATGGAAGGATCGGTCGGCTGATGGCGGACACCACCGCTGCCAAGGACGTCGTCGACGCGGGGAGCCCCGCGAGCGGGTCCGGCGTGACAGTCAACAAGGGCGAGCTGTTCAGTGCGTTCGACGTCGAGGCGTTCGAGGTGCCCGGCTCGCGCGAGGAGGCGTGGCGGTTCACCCCGTTCCGTCGTCTTCGCGGCCTGCACAACGGGACCGCTCCGTCCACTGCGGTCGTCGACTACGAGTTCGACGGTGTCACCGACGGTGTGAGCGTCGAACTGGTCGAGCGCGGCGACGAACGACTGGGACAGGGCGGTGTGCCGTTCGACCGCATCGCGGCCCAGGCCTTCTCGTCGTTCGACAAGGCCCGGATCCTGACCGTCGCCCGCGACGCGCAGATCGCCGACCCGATCACCGTGACCCTCGACGGTCCCGGCGAGGGCGAGGTCGCCTACACGCACCTGCAGATCCGCACTGAGCCGTTCAGCAAGGCCGTCGTGGTCCTCGACCAGCGCGGCAGCGGCACGATCGGCGAGAACGTGGAGTTCGTCGTCGGCGACCGCTCGCACCTGACCGTCGTCAACGTCCACGACTGGGCCGACGACGCCGTCCACGTCACCGCGCACCACGTGTCCGTGGGACGCGATGCGGCGATCCGCCACTTCGCGGTGAGCCTCGGCGGCGACCTGGTCCGCCTGTCCCCGCACGTGCAGTACCGGGGGCCCGGCGGAGACGCCGAGATGTGGGGTCTGTACTTCGCCGACGCGGGTCAGCACCTGGAGCAGCGTCTGCTCGTCGACCACTCGGCGCCGCACTGCCGTTCGCACGTCACCTACAAGGGCGCCCTGCAGGGCGACACCTCCGGTGACAAGCGCGGCGAGGCGCACACGGTGTGGATCGGCGACGTGCTGATCCGTCCGGAGGCCGAGGGCACCGACACCTACGAGCTCAACCGCAACCTGGTGCTCACCGACAACGCGCGCGCCGACTCGGTGCCGAACCTGGAGATCGAGACCGGCGAGATCGTCGGAGCGGGCCACGCCAGCGCCACCGGTCGCTTCGACGACGAGCAGCTGTTCTACCTGTGCTCGCGCGGCATCCCCGAGGACGTCGCCCGCCGCCTGGTGATCCGCGGCTTCTTCGGCGAGGTCCTGGCCAAGATCTCCGTGCCCGAGCTCCGTGAACGACTCGAGGCGGCCATCGAGGCCGAACTCGAGACCGCGGGCGCCTGACACTCTCACCGATACGAAGGAACAACACTTCCGATGACTACCCTCGAAATCCGCGACCTCCACGTCGACGTCACCCCGAGCGACCCCGACGCCGAGCCCATCCACATCCTCAAGGGCGTCGACCTGACGATCTCCTCGGGCGAGAAGCACGCCATCATGGGCCCCAACGGGTCGGGCAAGTCGACGCTCTCGTACGCGATCGCCGGTCACCCCAAGTACACGGTCACCTCGGGCACCGTGACCCTCGACGGTGAAGACGTGCTGGCGATGAGCGTCGACGAACGCGCTCGCGCGGGCATCTTCCTCGCCATGCAGTACCCGGTCGAGGTCCCCGGCGTCTCGATGTCGAACTTCCTGCGCTCGGCGGCCACCGCGGTCCGCGGTGAGGCGCCCAAGCTGCGCCACTGGGTCAAGGAGGCCCGCGAGGCGATGAACGAGCTGGACATCGATCCGGCGTTCGGCGACCGCAGCGTCAACGAAGGCTTCTCGGGCGGCGAGAAGAAGCGCCACGAGGTGCTCCAGCTCGGCCTGCTCAAGCCGAAGATCGCCGTCCTCGACGAGACCGACTCCGGTCTGGACGTCGACGCGCTGCGCATCGTCTCCGCGGGCGTCAACCGCTACGCCGAGCGCGAGAACGGCGGAATCCTGCTGATCACGCACTACACGCGGATCCTCAACTACATCAAGCCCGACTTCGTGCACGTGTTCGTCAGTGGTCGCGTCGTCGAGTCCGGCGGTCCCGAACTGGCCGACGAGCTCGAGCGCGACGGGTACGAGCGCTTCACCGCCGCCGTCGCGAAGTAGTTGTCGTGACTCTGGCAACGGGCTTCGACGTCGCCGCCGTCCGCGCGGACTTCCCGATCCTGGCGCGGACGGTGCGCGACGACAAGCCGCTGGTCTATCTCGACTCCGGTGCGACCTCGCAGCGTCCGCTGCAGGTGCTCGACGCGGAGCGCGACTTCCTGCTCAACCGCAACGCGGCCGTCCATCGGGGAGCGCACCAGCTCGCCGAGGAGGCGACCGACGCCTACGAGTACGCCCGCAGCGCCATCGCGGGCTTCGTCGGTGCGAAGGTCGACGAGATCGTGTTCACCAAGAACGCGACCGAATCGCTGAACCTGGTGGCCTACACCCTCGGCGACGACCGGTCGGCCGGTCTGTTCGGCGGGCGGGCGCTCGGCGAGGGCGACACCATCGTCGTCACCGAACTCGAACACCACGCGAACCTCGTGCCCTGGCAGGAGCTCGCGCGGCGCACCGGCGCCACCCTGCGGTGGTACGGGATCACCGACGACGGGCGCATCGATCTCGATTCGCTCGACCTCGACGAGACCGTGAGGATCGTGGCGTTCACCCACCAGTCGAACGTCACCGGCGCCGTCGCCGACGTGCCCGAACTCGTGCGGCGGGCCCGTGCCGTCGGCGCGTACGTCGTTCTCGACGCCTGCCAGTCGGTGCCGCACATGGCCGTCGACTTCGCGGCGCTCGACGTCGACTTCGCCGCCTTCTCCGGACACAAGATGCTCGGTCCGTCCGGGGTCGGCGTCCTCTACGGCAAAGCCGACCTCCTGCAGCAGCTTCCGCCGTTCCTGACCGGCGGCTCGATGATCGAGACCGTCACCATGGAGGGCTCGACGTACGCCGCGCCGCCGCAGCGCTTCGAGGCCGGCGTCCCGATGACCTCGCAGGTCGTCGGGCTCGGCGCCGCCGTCGACTATCTGACCGCCCTCGGGATGGACGCCGTGGCCGCCCACGAGCACGATCTGGTGGTGCACGCGCTCGATCGGCTCACCGCGATCGACGGGCTGCGCATCGTCGGGCCGACCGACGCCGTCGCGCGCGGCGGAGCGGTGGCGTTCGACGTCGCCGGCATCCACGCCCACGACCTCGGGCAGGTCCTCGACGACGAGGGCGTCGCGATCCGCGTCGGCCACCACTGCGCGTGGCCGATGCACCGGCGCTTCGGCGTGCAGGCGAGCGCCCGCGCGTCGTTCGCCCTCTACAACACGATCACCGAGGTCGACGCGCTCGCCGACGCGATCGGCGTCGCCCAGAAGTTCTTCGGAGCCGACCGATGAGAATGGAACAGATGTACCAGGACGTGATCCTGGACCACTACAAGCATCCGCACGGTCGCGGTCTGCGCGACCCGTACGACGCCGAAGTCCACCACGTCAACCCGACCTGCGGAGACGAGATCACGCTGCGCGTGTCCGTCGTCGACGACGCCGTCGCCGACATCTCCTACGACGGCCAGGGCTGCTCCATCTCGCAGGCGTCCACGTCGGTGCTGTTCGACCAGATCGTCGGGCTCTCCGTCGGCGACGCCATGGCGGCCCTCGACTCGTTCAACACCATGATGACCTCCCGCGGTCAGGACGACGGCGACGAGGACGTGATCGGCGACGGCATCGCCTTCGCCGGAGTCAGCAAGTACCCGGCACGCGTGAAATGCGCGCTGCTCGGCTGGATGGCATTCAAGGACGCGGTCTCGCAGACCGTCGACGCCCACAATTCTCCCAGCACAGACCGGAGCATGACATGACCGAACCCGTATCCACCTCGCTGCCCTCCGTCGACGACGTCGAAGAGGCCATGCGCGACGTCGTCGACCCGGAGCTCGGCATCAACGTCGTCGACCTCGGCCTCGTCTACGGACTGGAGGTCAACGAGGACGCCGCCGTCAAGATCGACATGACGCTGACCTCGCCGGCCTGCCCGCTGACCGACGTCATCGAAGATCAGACCCGCGGCGTCCTCGTCAACAGCGGACTCTGCACCGATATGGAGATCAATTGGGTCTGGATCCCGGCGTGGGGACCGGAGAAGATCACCGACGACGGCCGCGAGCAGCTGCGGGCGCTGGGATTCACGGTCTAGCCCGTCCCCGCCGTCACTCGTGCAGGTGCGCCTTCTGGCCGTCGCGGTCGAAGATGGTCAGGATCTCGGCGACCCTGCGGTAGGCGGTGAAGTAGTGCGGCGTCATGGTGTCGAACTCGGCGGCCTCGCCGGCCTGGACGTCGATCACGCGGTCACCGAGATGCAGGCGCACCGTGCCGGACAGGACGGTGAACCAGTCGTGGCCGGGATGCACTCGCTGCTCGACCGGGGCGCCGGGCGTCGGCGTCAGCCGCATCTTGGCCACCACCTGGCCGTTCTCCGCGCGATCGCGCGAGAGCAACCACGTCGTGGTGCCCGGTCGCTGATCGGGCTCGGGACGGATCACGACGTCGTCGTCGCCGACGGGCTCCACCAGCTGATCGAGTGTGGTGCCGAGCACCTTCGCGATCGGCACCAACTGATCCAGGGCCACCCGACGGTGCCCCGTCTCTATCCTCGACAGCGTCGACGGACTCATATGGCAGCGCTTGGCCAACGCGTCGAGCGTCCACCCCTGCGCCACCCGAAGGCCGCGAATCCGGTGCCGGACCAGAGCGTCCACGTCTGAATCCACAGGTTCTTGCGTCATAGGCAAGAGTGTATGCCGTCGGCGCAATATGCGATTAGCGTCGATGACCATGAGCACATCAGCAGACATCACCGCGACCGACTACGACACCGCGACCGACTACGACGTCGTCATCGTCGGCGGCGGTCCGGGCGGACTCGCCGCCGCCGTGGCCCTCGGACGATCCCTGCGCTCGGTCCTCCTCGTCGACGCCGGGCAGCAACGGAACCTGCCGTCCGACGCCGCGCACAACGTGCTGGGGCGCGAGGGGATCGCGCCCGCCGCACTGCTCGCCGACGGGCGGCGCGAGGCGGCCGGATACGGCGTCGCGTTCGCCGACACCCGCGCGGTCGACGCGCGACGGGACGGCGGCGGATTCGTCGTCGACCTCGAACACGGCTCGAGCGTCAGGGCGCGCCGACTGGTGCTGGCCACCGGCCTGACGGACGAGCTGCCCGCGATCGACGGCGTCCGCGACGGATGGGGGCACAGCGTGCTGCACTGCCCGTACTGTCACGGATACGAAGTGCGCGGACAGCGGATCGGCGTCATCGCATCGGTGGCGCCGCAGGCCGTGCACCAGTCGCTTCTGTTCTCCCGACTCTCGCCCCAGACCACGTTGTTCACCGACGGCGTCGACGTCGACGACGCTCAGCGCGCCGAACTGGCCGTGATGGGTGTGACGATCGTCGACGGTCGGGTGTTACGGCTCCAGATGGACGGGATCCAGGTGCGATCGGTGGTGCTGACCGACCGCACGCACGATGTGGACGCCGTGGTCGTCGGACCAAGGATGGTGGCCCGCGGCGACCTCTACGAACGGCTCGGCGGCGAGCTGGCCGATCACCCGATGGGCCGGTTCGTTCCGTCCGGTCCCGGCGGTGCGACCCCGATCGAGGGCGTGTGGGCGGTCGGCAACGCCGTCGATCTCGCCGCCATGGTGGCGTCGTCGGCCGGATCGGGTGTCGCCGTCGGCGCGGCGGTGAACGCCGATCTGCTCGCCGACGACGTCCGCGACCGCCTCGCCGAGCCGGATCGGGCGCCGCGGAATACGGTCCCGTCACGTCCTGTTGAATACCCACATGGCAACCATTGATTTGACCGGCAGCGACTTCGAGCAGACCGTCCTCGACAACGAGATCGTCCTCGTCGACTTCTGGGCCGAGTGGTGCGGACCCTGCAAGCAGTTCGCTCCCACCTATTCGGCCGCATCGGAGAAGCACGACGACGTCGTCTTCGGCAAGGTCGACACCGAGGCCGAGCAGCAGCTCGCCGGCGCCGCGCAGATCCGCTCCATCCCGACCATCATGGCGTTCAAGGGCGGTCACCTGGTGTTCAACGAGGCGGGTGCGCTCCCACCGCAGGCGCTCGACTCCCTCATCGGGCAGCTCAAGGAACTCGACGTCGAGAAGGCGCTGCGCGAGAGCGGCCAGGCCGAGTAGTTCCGCGCCGGGCGGCGAGCCCGCGGACACGCGTCATTCGGACGAGTGGAGATCGACGCCGACTGGCTAGTATCACGTGCATGCGTAAGTCATTCGTCGCCGTCGCGGCGGCACTCGCGTGCGTTCTGGCGGGCTGCACCGTCGACGGCACGGCGACCCGCGGCCCCGTGCAACTGCTCACCGGCGAATACGGCCGGATGCAGTCGTCGCCTCTTCCCGAAGCCACCACCGACGCCAGTTGGGGGAAGCTCAGGGGTGTGCGGCTCGCCGAGCACATGATTTTCGCGCACGACCTCGATCCGAAGCTCGACGACGGGAAGATGCCGACTCAAGCGCTCGCCGTCCCGCGCAACAGCGCCGTGATCGTTCCGGATTCGGCCGATCTGCCGGTGATGCGCGACTTCCAGTACGGATTCACGCTGTCGAGCGGTAACGAGACGGACACCGACATCGGCTTCAACCATGCGGTCTACGCGTTCTCGTCGCCGACGGCGGCCACCGCGGCCACCAAGCAGTTCTCCGATCTGATGCTCCGCCCGACCGAGTACTCGCACTATCGTCTCGCCGCGGTCCCGGGGATGCCGACGGGCGCGGTGGTCATTCACGACGAGGAACGCGGCACGCACACCGTGGTCGCGTTCACCGCAGTCGGCGCCCGGATGATCTACACGTGGGCGCAGTCCCCGGACCGCTCCTGGGCCGAGCGGATCGTCAAGGACGCATACGAGAAGCAGAAGGCGCTGCTCGACGAGGCCGGCCCCGAGTCGCAGGACCGCGACCCCGACCCCGACCACCTCATCACCGGGACCGTGGCCGACCCCGACGGTCAGACCGCGCCGCTGCACGGCGCGGTGTACTCCCAGCGCGCGGCCGCGCTGTTCTACTCCGACCAGGCGGCCGCCTACGAGGCGCTCAAGAAGGCCGGTATCGAACAGTTCGCGTGGAACGACACACAGGCCTACAAGGCGGGAAGTCACGAGCAGGCCGAGGGCTGGCTCGACTTCCTGGAGAAGGACACCAAGGGACAGACCGGGAGGTCGGCGGCGAGCCCGCAGGACTTGAGCACCGCTCGTTGCGTCACGGTCGACCAGGGCGCGGGCTGCTTCATCGCCGTCGGACCGTACGTCGGCGAGGCCTACGGTGAGGACCTCACCACCGCGCAGGAGAAGATCTCCGCCCAGTACACATTCCTGACGAAGCTCGATCAGTAGACCGTCGCCGCCGCCACCGTCGCGCGCAGGCGCATCGGCAGCCGCGCGAACACCGAGCCCATGGCCCGTACGACGCCGTGGGCGTCGGCATGCGCGGTGAGATATCGACGCTGCAGAGTCGGATCGATGCGGAAGAACGCGTCGAAGAAGCAGACGAGGTCGTCGGGGTCCAGACGCAGGAGCACGCCGAGCCCGGTCGCGCGCAGACCGAACGCGGTCCGCGCCGATCGCGGCCAGACGGCCGCGTGCGGATCGCGTCCGGCCGCGATCGCGGCGGCCACGGTGTCGGCGACGGTCAGGGACTGTCCGACGCTGTACCCGGTGGCCGGGTTCATCAGGCCGCCGGCGGCGCCGACACGCAGAGCCTCGTCGTGGCCGCGCCGCCACGGAGCGGCACCGGTCAGCAGCGGGAAGTCGACGGCCTCGTCGACGTCGGCCGACCCGCCGCGGGCCAGGTTGCGGGCGGCGAGCTCATCGACGTCGACGGGCGGCGCACCCGCCAGGCACGTCTCCTCGACCAGTCGTCGGCCGTCGCCGAGGGCCACCCGGTAGCTGAACGACGGTGCGCGCTCGGCCGACCGGTCGGGTGCGCGGCGCCAGTCCATCAGGACCATCGTCGGATCCGGGGAGTCGATGACGGCGCCTGCCGCGGTCTGGCGCGGCCGGTCGCGGTGCTCGGCGGTACGGGCGCCGCGGGCGTCCACCACGTGGCGGGCGCGGATGAGCGCTCCGTCCGAGCGGGTCACCGTCGTGGCGGTGAGTGCGACCGCGGAGTCGACGACGACCCGGGCGCCGTCGACCGTCAACGAGCGCTGCAGTGCCGGGGTGTCCAGGACGGCGTACCCGTGCGGCAACACCCGCTCGTCCGGGGTGAACACCGTGACCGACGGTGCGGAGGCGGCGATCACCGCCGGATCGAACCAGCCCGGAAGATCGGCGGTGTACAGCCCGTACGTCGCCGACCAGACCCGGTCGGGAGCCGGGTCGACGATCACCACGCGCAGTCCGGCGGCGACGGCGCGGTGCGCCAGTGCGCGGCCCGCCGGGCCGGCTCCGACCACGGCGAGATCGGGGAGAGCGGTCACTCGTGCGACGCTACCGCAGGCACGAGCACCGGTTTGATCACCGCGCCCGCGCGGAAGTCGGCGATCGCGGCCGCGATGTCGTCGAAGGGATAGGTGGTGACGAGTCGATCGAACGGGAACTCGCCCGCCGACCACATCCGCACCAGTCGGGGGATCAGCTCGTGCGGATCGGCGTCGCCCTCGATGACCCCGCGCAGCGTACGCCCCTGCAGGAGGTGGCCCTGCTCCACTTCGATCCGATTGCGCGGCCCGCGGAACCCGACGGTGACACACGATCCGGGCGAGGCGAGCGACATCATCGCGGCCCCGATCACCGGACCGGTGCCGACCGTGTCGAGCGTGTAGTCGAGGCCGCCGGTCTCCCGGACGAG
Source organism: Gordonia humi (assembly GCF_014197435.1). Classification (NCBI taxonomy): domain Bacteria; kingdom Bacillati; phylum Actinomycetota; class Actinomycetes; order Mycobacteriales; family Gordoniaceae; genus Gordonia; species Gordonia humi. The sequence goes on along the minus strand of NZ_JACIFP010000001.1, from coordinate 3,452,652 downwards.
AGTCTTGGCGAGATCGTCGGCAGGCTCGTACGCGGCGGTGGCGCCCAGCTCCCGCGCGAGATCGCGGCGGGCCGGATTCGGGTCGACGCCGACGATCGTCGTGCACCCGGACGCCTTCGCGGCCATGATCGCGGCCAGGCCCACCGAACCGAGCCCCCACACCCCGTAGCTCTCACCGGGCGACGGTGCGTGCACGTTCAGCACGGCGCCCGCGCCGGTCAACAGACCGCAGCCCAGGGGACCGAAGGTCTCGATGGGCAACGACCGGTCGACGGACACCGTGTTGCGTACGCTCGCGACGGCGTGTGTCGCCCACGTCGACTGGCCGAACCAACTGCCGTGCAGCGGCCGTCCGTCCCGGAACAGGGTGGTGGAGCCGTCCGGCCGTGCGCCCGCGTAGTTGTACTCCTGGAACCGTCGGCAGTAGGCGGGCTCTCCGGTGAGGCAGCGATCGCACGCGCCGCACGAGTCGAAGCTGCAGATCACGTGATCGCCGACGACACGCTCGGTGACTCCGGGGCCGACCGCCTCGACGACGCCCGCACCCTCGTGGCCGAGGACCAGCGGGGTGCGTTGGGGGAGAGCGCCGTCGATCACGGTGAGGTCGGTGTGGCAGATCCCGACGCCGCGCACGGCGATCAAGACCTCGCCCGCGCGCAGGTCGCTCGTGCCGACCTCGGTGATCGTCGGGGTCCCGCCCACCTCGTCCAGTACAGCTGCGCGCATCGATGGCCTCTCATCGTCGGCGGATCCGTGCTGAGCATATCTCGACTTATGCTGTTGGGTCGGGAGTCGCCCGCAACGGATCGGTTACGGTTGCGCGGTGAGTACAGACGGCCGGGGTGCGCTCGTCCGCAGTCTGCGGGCCGTCGTTCCCGGCCGCGACGATCACGGACAGGCGCTCCGGGTGCTGGTCGCTCTCGCGGTCCCCGTCTCGATCATGGTCGCGACCGGTCGGCCCGAACTGCTGGTCTACGCCGCGTTCGGATCCTTCGCGGGCATGTACGGGCGACGCGTCGCCGGACGTCAGCGGATCGTCCGCCAGGTGCAGGCCGCGGGACTGCTGGTCGGCGGGGTGGCGATCGGCGTCGCACTGGCGGCGACCGGCGCCTCGACCACCGTCCTCATCCTCGTCGAGACGGGCTACGCCGTGGTCGGCTCCGTCCTCGCCGACATCGCCCGGCTGCGCCCGGTCGGTCCGTTCTTCTTCATCTTCGGGCTCGGAGCCGCGGCGACCGTGCCCGCGGGAGTCGTCGCACCGATCGTCGCGATCGTCGTCTGCGCGGCGACGGCCGTTCTGGCGATCGCAGTCGGGACGGTCGGCATGCCGCGGCCGTTCGACGGGCCGCCGTGGACCACGGGGCTGCGCGTCCTTCTACGGACCCCGCCGTCGGGCGTGCGCGTCCACGCGCTCCGGTACGGCATCGCCGTGTTCCTCAGCGGCTCGATCGGCATGCTCCTCGGATTCGACCACGCGAACTGGGCGATGGCCGCGGCGGCGGTGCCGTTGGCGGCGGCCGACGGATACCGGCCCGTCCGCACGGCGGTGCCGACGCTCCGGCGCGCCGCCCACCGGACGATCGGCACGCTGTCGGGTCTCCTGTTGGCCGCCGGAATCCTCGCGCTCGGCCCCGAGCCCGCGATCGCGGCCGTCGTCGCCGCTCTGCTGCTGTGGCCGACCGAACTGTTCATGGGCAGGCATTACGCCGTCGCGATCGGGTTCTTCACCCCGCTGATCATGCTCATGACCGAGCTGACCGCCCCGGGGCCGCCGTTGGACATGCTGGTCCAGCGCGGCGCCGACACGGTGATCGGAGTCGCGATCGGATCGCTGACGGCGCTGTGCGTCCGAGGGCCGGCGCGGCGTCGACGACGGTGACCACCGGATCCGCCGCGGGTCGACCGACGGCGACGTGTGCGGTTCCACCCGATGTCGATTAGCCGATCCGGGTGGGCGATCCGTACGATGGATCCTCGTGATCACCGCGACCGACCTGGAAGTTCGAGCGGGCGCGAGGACCCTCCTGTCGGCGCCCGGAGACCATCTGCGCATTCAGCCGGGCGACCGGATCGGACTCGTCGGCCGCAACGGTGCGGGCAAGACGACGTCTCTGCGCATCCTCGCGGGGGAGACGCAGCCGTATGCGGGCACAGTCCGCTCCTCCGGGCCCGTCGGATACCTGCCCCAGGACCCCAAGGAGGGCGACCTCGACGTCCTCGCCAAGGATCGAGTGCTGTCCGCGCGCGGCCTCGACGAGATCCTCGCATCGATGGCCAAACAGCAGACGCTGATGGAGGAGTCCGCCGACGACAAGGTCCGCGACCGGGCGATCGCCAAGTACGCGCGCCTGGAGGAGCGGTTCTCGAATCTGGGCGGCTACGTCGCCGAGGCCGACGCGGCGCGCATCTGCAACAGCCTGGGCCTGCCCGACCGCGTCCTCGCACAGTCGCTGCGCACCCTGTCCGGCGGCCAGCGCCGTCGCATCGAGCTGGCACGCATCCTGTTCGCGGCGTCGGACGGGTCGGGGAAGTCGGACACCACGCTGCTGCTCGACGAGCCGACCAACCACCTCGACGCCGACTCCATCGCCTGGCTGCGGACGTTCCTGCAGAACCACGACGGCGGGCTCGTCGTGATCAGCCACGATGTGGACCTGCTGGCCGACGTGGTGAACCGCGTCTGGTTCCTCGACGCGGTCCGCGGCGAGGCCGACGTCTACAACATGGGCTGGAAGCGGTATCTCGACGCCCGCGCCACCGATGAACAGCGTCGCAAGCGCGAGCGCGCCAACGCGGAGAAGAAGGCCGGAGCGCTGCGCGTGCAGGCGGCCAAGCTCGGCGCCAAGGCCACCAAGGCCACCGCCGCCCAACAGATGCTCAAGCGCGCCGAGCGCATGATGGACGAGCTCGACGAGGTGCGCGTGGCCGACAAGACCGCGCACATCCGGTTCCCCGAGCCCGCACCGTGCGGCAAGACGCCGCTCATGGCGTCGAACCTGACCAAGGTGTACGGCTCGTTGGAGATCTTCACCGGTGTCGATCTGGCCATCGACAAGGGGTCGCGCGTGGTGATCCTCGGTCTCAACGGTGCGGGCAAGACGACGCTGCTCAAACTGCTGGCCGGTGTCGAGAAGCCCGACCTGGGGGGACTCGAACCGGGTCGCGGACTCAAGATCGGGTACTTCGCGCAGGAGCACGACACGCTCGACGACGACGCCACGGTGTGGGAGAACATCCGGCACGCCGCACCGGACGCGGGCGAGCAGGACCTGCGGGGGCTCCTCGGCGCGTTCATGTTCACCGGACCGCAGCTCGAACAGCCCGCGGGCACGTTGTCCGGCGGTGAGAAGACTCGCCTGGCGTTGGCCGGTCTGGTCTCGTCGGCCGCCAACGTGCTGCTGCTCGACGAGCCGACGAACAACCTCGACCCGATCTCGCGCGAGCAGGTCCTGGAGGCGCTGCGCAGCTACACGGGGGCCGTCGTCCTGGTGACGCACGACCCGGGCGCCGCCGAGGCGCTCGAGCCGCAGCGCGTCATCCTGCTGCCCGACGGCACCGAGGACCACTGGTCGGCCGAATACCAGGAGCTCATCGAACTGGCGTGACGTCCCCGTGCCGGTCGGCGACGATCACGACGGCGTCGGCGCGGCGTCGGCCGTCGGCACCGCGAACACGACGATGTTGTCGCGGTAACCGAGCGGCGGCCCGACGAAGGGGCCGCCGCAGGTCACCAGTGCGAGCGTCTCCGGTCCGTCGAGCCTGTTGAGTTCGCCGAACGGCACGGCGTCGGCGCCGGTGCCCTCCTTCTGCGCGTCGACGATTCTGGTGACGCGGTACGGCAGATCGTGACCGTCAGCGGTCTCGACCGTGACGGTGCCCCCCGTCGCCAGGTGGGCGAACTCGGCGGCGTATCCGACGCCCTGGTCGGCGTCGTCGACGTGGCCCGCGATGACGATCGTGCCCGCGCCGGAGCCGGGCAGCGCGGAGTCGACCCACCAGCCGAGCTTCGCGACGTCGGTGGGCGGCAGCAGTGTTCCCCGGGCGTCGGTCGCCACCGGTTCGATCGGCGCCGATGCGCCGTCGATCACCAGCCGCTGCGGCGCCGAGGCGTCGTGCGACACCGCGGTGACCGGCGTCGGCAGACCCGACTGGGCACCGCTCGGCGCCGACGTGGCGTCCTGGGAGCCGCATGCGCTCGCGGCCAGCAGCGCTGCCGCGGCGGCCGCGATCAGCACCCGACGCAGGCGGGACATCAGTGCGTCCGGCCGGTGGGGATCGACGTCAACGGATGGCGTCCGCCCGGGTCTCGGACCACGACCGGCGGCTGGATCGGGGAGTCGTACAGCTCCAGGTACCGGGTCTGCGACGGCGTCACCTCGACGAAGCGGACGGTCGGGTCCAGCAGATGGTCGGCGGGGGCGGTGATCTCCTCGACGTCGTAGCCGCCGGGTGCGAGCTGGACCGATCCGGTGCCCGACGCACCGGTGACGAGCACGACGCTCTGATCACTGTGCGAGGCCGTGATGCGATACCGCGCACCCGGCAGCAGAGCCCCGGTGATCGCGTCCCGTTTCGTGATCGACACGGCGCCGACCTGCCCGATCCGGGTCAGCGAGACGATGAACGTGGCGGTGCCGCCCGGTGTCAGCGTCGTGCTCGTCGGATCGACCCATGCTCGGCTGTAGCCCGCGGGAATCGAGGTGACGTGTGCGACGACCGTTCCGGCGGGCATCTCGACGCTCGACCCGGAGCCCACAGCCTCGACGGCGTCGCCCGATCTGAGCTCCACACCGACACCGGTGACCGGGATGTGCGTCTTCAAATCGATCGCGGTCACTGTGACCGTACCGGTGGTCGGCGGAGTCTGCGTCGACGTCGGCGACGTACTCGACGGTGTGCCGGGTTCGGGCGTGCTGCTCGTCGTCGGTCCGTCGGTCGTCGGGGGTCCGTCGGTCGTCGTATCCGCGGGCTCGGTGGTGCTCGACGGCGGCGCCCCGTCGGGATCGGCCGATGCGGGAGGGGCCGCGAGGGCGATCGCGGTGACCGTCGCGACCAGTAGTGCGACCAGTACGGCGAGCGTTCGACGATGTGCTCTGATCATGTCTGTCTCCTGAGGACAGCCGGGTGACGAACGCACCGCGGCGTTGGTTCCCGACACCGGGTATGTCGCGGTGTGGAGACAGCCGGTTACGCACCGCCCGCGACGTCGTCGTTCGATTGAATGACGAGGCGAGCGGTAGGAGCCGTCGACGCGGGGAGGGTGCGTCCGCGCGGTACGCGTCCGGCACAGGAGGGGCGCGTCCCGCCCGCGGGCCGAGCGGGACGTCGCACTCAGCCGCCGAGTATCTGTTTGCGCAGATCGCCCTTGACGAGCTTGCCGGTGGGAGTCCGCGGAAGCTCCTCGATGAACCGGATGTCCCGCGGCACCTTGTACGCGGCGAGGTCGGCCTTGGCGAACTCGATCAGTTCGGCCGCGAGCTCGTCGGTGGCGTCGACGCCGTCGACGAGTTGGACGAATCCGGTGGCGACCTCGCCGAGGTCGTCGTCGGGCAGGCCGATGACGCCGACGTCGTACACCGCCGGATGGTTGATCAGGACGTTCTCGGCCTCCTGCGGGTAGATGTTGACGCCGCCGGAGATGATGACGAAGGCCTTCCGGTCCGTCAGATAGAGGAATCCGTCGTCGTCGAGGTACCCGAGGTCGCCGGTGGTCGCCCAGTTGTCGTGCTTCGGGTGCTGTGCGGCGGCGGTCTTGTCCGGGTCGTTGTGATAGGCGAACGGCATCTCATCGCGCTCGAAGTAGACGGTGCCGACCTCGCCGACGGGGAGATCGGCGCCTTCGTCGTCGCAGATGTGGACGACGCCGAGCACGGCCCGGCCCACCGATCCGGGGCGGTCGAGCGAGTCCTGCGAGCCGATGAGGGTGACGCCGGCGGCCTCGGTCGCCGCGTAGTACTCGTTGATGACCGGACCCCACCAGTCGATCATCGCCTTCTTCACCTCGGCCGGGCACGGGGCCGCGGCGTGGATGGCGACCTTCATACTCGACACGTCGTACTTGCCGCGGACCTCGTCGGCGAGTTTGAGCATGCGGACGAACATCGTCGGCACCCACTGGCTGTGGGTCACCCGGTAGTCCTGGATGAGCTTGAGCGCGGCCTCCGGTTCGAAGCGGTCCATCAGGACGACGGTGCCGCCGAGGGCGTTGACCATGGCGCAGTATCGCAGGGGAGCGGCGTGATAGACCGGGGCGGGCGACAGGTAGACGGTGTCGGTGTCGAATCCGTAGACGGGCCCGAACACCAGCGACATCAGATCCGGCTCCTCGTCGACCTGGGCCTGCGGCAGAAGCGGCTTGATGCCCTTCGGACGGCCCGTCGTACCGGACGAGTACAGCATGTCGGTGCCGCGCGGCTGATCGGTCAGCGGCTCGGCCGATGCGGCGGCCTTCACCGTCTCGTAGTCGCTGAATCCGTCGATGCCGTCGCCCCACGCGATCCGGCGCGTCGCGTCGGCCAGCGCCGGGATCTCGGCCGCCTTCGACACCGCCTCGGCGACGGCGGTCCCGGCGAACAGCGCCTTGGCGTCGCAGTCGGTGAGGATGTAGTTGACCTCGGCCGGGGTCAGATGGTGGTTGACGGCCGTCACGTACATGCCGCTGCGGATCGCCGCCCAGTACACGTCGAACACTCGCAGGTCGTTGTCCGAGACGATCGCGACCGTGTCGCCCGGCACCAGCCCCAACTCGTCGCGCAACAGGTGGGCGATCCGCGTCGAACTGTCGTCGAGCTGTCCGAAGGTGACCGTCTCGCCGCTCGCCGGCCGCACGATGGCGGGCTTGTCCGGAGTGGTCGCCGCATGAGTGCCTGGGTACACGTAACGCTCCTTATGTCGGTGTCGCCTCCGACGGTACCGGTCCGACCACGAGATCCGTCGACGTTCTTCGCGACCGGCGGGAGATCGGCGGACGCGGGCGCGGAGACGGCGTCCCGACCGCGTCATCGCGACGACCCGACGGGCCCTCGCCCCCGAACGAGACGTGTCGACGTCGTCCGCGCGAGCGCGAACGACGTCGACACGACCTCACGATTCGGCGCGCGGCTTCCGGACGGACTGTTCGACGAGGTCGAGGACGGCGTGGAGATCGTCGGTCGACTGGCCGGAGGCCAGGCGGGTGACGATGCCGTCGAGGATCACGTCGAGGTAGGTCACCAGGACCTCGGGCGGAACGTCGCTGCGCAGACTGCCGGCCTGACGTTTGCGCTCGAGGCGGGCGAACGTCGCCCGCTCCCGATCGGCGGACTGCTCCTCCCACGCACGACGGAAGTTCGGATCGCTCCGCATCTTCCGCACGATCTCCAGACGCGTGCTCAGCCAGTCGAAGTCCTTCGGCCGCGCGAGGATGTCCCGCATCACTTGGACCAGGCCCTCCTGTGCCGCCACGTCGGCCATCCGCTCGGCGTCTTCCCGAGCGAGCGCCAGAAACAAGGCCTCCTTGTCTTTGAAGTGGTGGAAGATCGCACCGCGGGACAGGCCCGTGGTCTCCTCCAGCCGCTTCACGGTGGCGCCTTCGTAGCCGAACTCGGCGAAACAGTGCCGCGCGCCGTCGAGAATCTCCCGACGACGCGCGGCGAGCCGGTCATCGCTGACCTTCGGCACTGAGTCAGGCCTTGATCATGTTCCGCAGAACGTACTGCAGGATGCCGCCGTTGCGGTAGTAGTCGGCCTCTCCCGGGGTGTCGATGCGGACCACGGCGTCGAACTCGACCTTCTCGCCGTTCTCGCGGGTGGCGGTGACCTTCATCGTCGACGGGGTGACCCCGTTGTTGAGTTCGGTGACGCCCTCGATGTCGAAGACCTCGGTGCCGTCCAGACCCAGGGTCTTGGCGTTCTCGCCCTCCGGGAACTGCAGCGGGACGACGCCCATGCCGATGAGGTTGGAGCGGTGGATGCGCTCGAACGACTCGGTGATGACGGCCTTGACGCCCAGCAGGACGGTGCCCTTGGCGGCCCAGTCGCGCGAGGAGCCCGAACCGTACTCCTTGCCGCCCAGGACGACCAGCGGGATGCCTGCCGCCTTGTAGTTGACCGACGCGTCGTAGATGAACGACTGCGGGCCGCCCTCCTGCGTGAAGTCACGGGTGTACCCGCCCGAGACGCCGTCGAGCAGCTGGTTCTGCAGGCGGATGTTCGCGAACGTGCCGCGGATCATGACCTCGTGGTTGCCGCGACGGCTGCCCAGCGAGTTGTAGTCCTTGCGGGCCACACCGTTGGCGTCGAGGTACTGCGCGGCCGGGGTGCCCGGCTTGATCGGACCGGCCGGGCTGATGTGGTCGGTGGTGACCGAATCGCCCAGCAGAGCCAGGACGCGAGCGCCCTTGATGTCCTCGACCGGAGCCGGCTCGGCGGTCATGCCGTCGAAGTACGGGGCCTTGCGGACGTAGGTCGACTTGTCGTCCCACTCGAAGGTGTCGCCCTCCGGGGTGCTCAGGCCCTGCCAGCGCTCGTCACCGGCGAACACGTCGGCGTACGACTTGCGGAACATGTCCTGGCTGATCGCGTTCTTGATCGTGTCGTCGATCTCCTGCGCCGACGGCCAGATGTCCTTCAAGAAGACGTCGTTGCCGTCGGTGTCCTGGCCGAGGGCCTGGGTCTCGAAGTCGAAGTCCATGGTGCCGGCGAGGGCGTAGGCGATGACCAGCGGAGGCGACGCCAGGTAGTTCATCTTGACGTCGGGGGAGATGCGTCCCTCGAAGTTGCGGTTGCCCGACAGCACGGCGGTGACGGTCAGATCGTTGTCGTTGACCGCGGCGCTGATCTCGTCCGGCAGCGGACCGGTGTTGCCGATGCAGGTGGTGCAGCCGTAGCCGCCCAGGTAGAAGCCGAGCTTCTCCAGGTACGGCCAGAGGCCGGCCTTCTCGTAGTAGTCGGTGACGACCTGGCTGCCCGGAGCCATGTTGGTCTTGACCCAGGGCTTGCTGACCAGGCCCTTCTCGACCGCGTTGCGAGCGAGGAGACCCGCGCCGATCATGACCGACGGGTTCGAGGTGTTGGTGCACGAGGTGATGCCCGCGACCGCGACGGCGCCGTGGTCGAGGATGAACTCGCCGCGCTCGGCCGAGCTGACCTTGATCGGCTTGGTCGGACGGCCCTCGGCGCCGTTGGCGGCCGACTGGACCCTCACCGCGCCGTCGTCGGCGAACGAGAGAGCTGCCGGGTCGGACGCCGGGAACGACTCCTCGACGGCCTCGTCGAGCTGGGTGTGGGCGGCGGTGTTGCCCTCTTCCACGTAGTTGTGGATGTCCTTGCGGAAGGCGACCTTCGACTCCGACAGCAGGATGCGGTCCTGCGGACGCTTCGGGCCGGCGATCGACGGGACGACGGTGCTCAGGTCGAGTTCGAGGTACTCGGAGTAGGCGGGCTCGTGGTCCGGGTCGTGCCACATGCCCTGTTCCTTGGCGTATGCCTCGACGAGCGCGAGCTGGTCGTCGTCGCGACCGGTCAGGCGCAGGTAGTTGATGGTCTCGCCGTCGATCGGGAAGATCGCGCAGGTCGAGCCGAACTCGGGGCTCATGTTGCCCAGGGTGGCGCGGTTGGCCAGCGGCACCTCGGCGACGCCCTTGCCGTAGAACTCGACGAACTTGCCGACCACACCGTGCTGGCGGAGCATGTCCGTCACGGTGAGGACGACGTCGGTCGCGGTGACGCCCGGCTGGATCTCACCGGTCAGCTTGAAGCCGACCACGCGCGGGATCAGCATGGAGACCGGCTGACCGAGCATCGCGGCCTCGGCCTCGATGCCGCCGACGCCCCAGCCCAGGACGCCCAGACCGTTCTCCATCGTGGTGTGCGAGTCGGTGCCGACGCAGGTGTCCGGGTAGGCCTTGCCGTCGCGGACCATGATCGAACGCGCCAGGTACTCGATGTTGACCTGGTGCACGATGCCGGTGCCCGGGGGGACGACCTTGAAGTCGTCGAACGCGCCCTGGCCCCACCGGAGGAACTGGTAGCGCTCGCCGTTGCGCTGGTACTCCAACTCGACGTTCCGCTCGAACGCGTCGGCGGTGCCGAACACGTCGAGGATCACGGAGTGGTCGATGACCATCTCGGCGGGGGAGAGCGGGTTCACCTTGTTCGGGTCGCCGCCGAGCGCGGTGATGGCCTCGCGCATGGTGGCCAGGTCGACCACACAGGGGACGCCGGTGAAGTCCTGCATGAGGACGCGGGCCGGAGTGAACTGGATCTCGATGCTCGGGTCGGCGCTGGGATCCCACTGGGCGAGCGCGTTGATGTGCTCGGTGGTGATGTTGGCGCCGTCCTCGGTGCGCAGGAGGTTCTCGGCGAGAACCTTCAGCGCGTAGGGCAGCTTCTCGGTGCCGGGAACTGCGTTGAGGCGGAAGATCTCGTAGGAGTTCTCACCGACCTCAAGTGTGCCGCGGGCTCCAAATGAATTGACGCTCATGTGTGCTCCACTCTGTTCGGGCTGACCGGCGACGGGCTGCGTCGTCGGAAGTTCGCGAAGCGGGCCGGGTCGCGGCCGGATCGCTACGCCCTCCATCCTAGCAGTACGTTCGTACTGGTTCGCGCCGAACCTCCAAGACGACTCGCCGAATTCACCTGCGCGTCGGGTCTGTCGGTGTCCTGCCGTATCCTGATGCGCGGTCAGTCAACCGATGCGGCACCCAAGAGACGAGGTCATCGCGCATGAGTCCGGAACCGGTCACGGTCACCGTCGCCTCACCCGATCCGGTGGGCGGCCGACCCGCGGACGCGTGGTCCAAGCTCGACATGCCCGCGATCATCAAGGATCTGAAGGCCACGGGGGTGTCCGCGCCTGCGGATCAGGTTCCCGAACTGACCAAGGTGGTCAAGGACGCCGAGGCCGACGGACACGACTTGTACCTGGTGGTGATCGATGAGTCGTTCAGTCCGTTCACCGTCTACCGCGACATCGCGCACGAGATCCAGACCTCGACCGGCGGCACGGTGCTGGTCTTCGGGCCGACGGGGTTGGGCACCAGCTCGACCGACTTCTCTCGAGTTCAGATCGAGGATGCGACGTCGGAGATGCACAAGGGCGTCTCGATACCGCAGCAGGCGCGGGAGATCTACGACAAGGCCACCCAGCCGAACGTCGACTGGACGCTCACGACCATCGTGCTCATCGTCGTCGTGGTGATCGGCGCCGTCGTCGCACGGATGCTCGCGCGCCGCCCGAAGGCCGCCGCATCGGACGACGCGCCGCCCGATGCGGGCGACGCCGGCTCGTCTCCCGACGAGGTCTGAGTCCCGCTGACCGGCGCATTTGCGTCCGTATGAAGGACTCCCGCGGGCCGGCGTTTCATGTTATCGAACTGTGACGACATCGACTGTCGTCTCCTTTCTGCTGATCAGCCGCGTTCACGCAGGTAATCACCCCTTTGTAATTCAGTGACTACGGTTTCGTGTGTTGTCTGAGTGACGTACGGTGCAGAGGACACTTGTGGTGTGCGGGGGACGATTGTTGAGGGAGTGCACGGTTGATGCGAGCTGACACAGGCGCGCGCTGGGCTCGGCGCGGTAGCGTCGTCGGAGCGTTCGCGCTCGCGGGCCTACTCGCGGCGGGTCCGGCGGTGGCCGCGCCCAACTCTGCGAATCCGGTCGCGGCACTGATCAATCAGATCGCCGACGTCGATCAGAACCTCTCGAACCTGGCCGACGCGGTCGCCGCGAAGCAGGAGACGGTCAACAAGTCGCTCGTCGACTTCCAGAACGCCGTCGCGGCACGGCAGCTCGCGGTCCAGGCGAACCAGGGAGCCAAGACCTCGTTGGAGAAGGTCGGCGCCGAGGTCGAACGCGCGCAACGCGACTTCGACGCGTTCGTCCGGTCGGTGTATCGGCAGGGCGACAATCGTGGCGCGATGACGAAGTACGTCGCCTCCGACGACCCCGAGAAGGTCCTCGAGCAGATGACCGCCGTCGACCAGGTGACCCGCCAGCAGCAGGGGGTCATCCGTAAGCTGCAGGTGGCGCGCAACCAGCAGGCCAACCGTGTCGCGGCCACCGAGGTCACGAAACGGCAGACTCAGGCGGCCGCCGAGGACGCCTCCTCCCGACGCGACGCCGCCGTCACCGCCTACAAGGACGCGCAGAAGGCCGTCGCCGAACAGCAGACCGCGCGCGGCGAGTTGATCCGCCAGCGCGATTCGCTCGCCGAGAGACTCGCGAAACTGCGCGGTAAGCCCGCTGCGAAGAGCACCGAGACACAGCCGTCCACCCGACCCGGTGCGCCCGCACTGCCCACCGAGGTGACCGACACGCTCGGCAAGGCCGTCGACTCGATCCCGTCGAAGCCGGTCGCGGGCGACGACCTCGTCGCCCAGGCCGCCGAGGCCGCGGCCAAGCTCGCCGCCGACACCGGTCAGGCACTGCTGGCGAGTCTCATCGGCAACCAGCAGATCCCGCACTCGCAACTGCTCGACGAACTCGGCATCGGCGGAACCAATCCGTTCTCGCCGGGCGACGACAACACCTTCACCCGCATCGGCAACGGCTCTCTCGGCGACATGTTCGGCGGCACTCAGGGCCCGTCCGGCCCGGTCAACCCGGGACTGCGCGGACCGCAGGCGATCGAACTCGTCGTCAACCGGATGAAGTCGCAGCTCGGCGTGACCTACGCGTGGGGCGGCGGCGATGCGAACGGTCCCACGCTCGGCATCCGCGACGGCGGCGTCGCCGACAGCTACGGCGACTACCAGAAGGTCGGCTTCGACTGCTCCGGACTGATGATCTACGGCTTCGCCGGCGTCGGCATCGATCTGCCGCACTACACCGGATATCAGTACACGTCCGGTCCCCAGGTCCCGCTGTCGGAGATGCGCCGCGGGGACATGATCTTCTACGGGCCCAGCGCGAGCCAGCACGTCGCCCTGATCCTCGGCGACGGCACGATGATCGAAGCCCCGCAGTCGGGCGACGTGGTGAAGATCTCGCCGGTCCGGACCGCCGGTGCGATGCCGAACGTGGTGCGGCTGCTCTAGCCGGCGGATCTCACCTCTCCGACACACTCACCTCCCCGGCACACTCGCGGCATCCGACGACAGCCGCGGCGCTCCCGACGGCCGCGACTGTCGGTGGGTGCCGCGGATGCGTCCGCGGGCGGCGCCGCGACGATCCGCCGCGTCGGCGCGGTGAACGACGTCGGCGTGTCTGCGGCGGCGCGCATCGGGGCCGGACCGCTAGGGTGGTTGAGGTAGCACGACCATGTCGATCTTCAGGAGCGAACGCTTGACTTCAACGGACAGTCCGGACCTGGCACTCACCGCTGAGGACACCAAGATCCTCGAACGCGCGATGTACGAGGTCAAGCGCGTGATCGTCGGACAGGACAAACTCGTCGAACGCATCCTCGTCGGACTGCTCGCCAAGGGGCACATCCTCCTGGAGGGCGTCCCCGGTGTCGCGAAGACGCTGGCCGTCGAGACGTTCGCGACGGTGATCGGCGGGAGCTTCTCCCGCGTGCAGTTCACCCCCGACCTGGTGCCGACCGACCTCATCGGCACCCGCATCTACCGTCAGGGCCGCGAAGAGTTCGACACCGAGCTCGGCCCGGTGGTCGCGAACTTCCTGCTCGCCGACGAGATCAACCGCGCGCCGGCCAAGGTGCAGTCCGCGCTGCTCGAGGTGATGGCCGAACGGCACGTGTCCATCGGCGGCACCACCTACCCGATGCCCGAGCCGTTCCTGGTCATGGCGACCCAGAACCCGATCGAGAACGAAGGCGTGTACCCGCTGCCCGAGGCGCAGCGCGACCGCTTCCTGTTCAAGGTGGTCGTCGACTACCCGAGCGTCGAAGAAGAGCGTGAGATCGTCTACCGGATGGGCAACATTCCGCCGTCGGCGTCGCAGATCCTCGACCCCGAGACGACGATGCGCCTGCAGGCCAAGGCCGCGAACGTCTTCGTCCACCACGCCCTCGTCGACTACGTGGTCCGCGTCATCAACGCGACGCGTCGCCCGGCCGAGGCCGGTCTCCACGAGGTCGAGCAGTGGCTCGCCTACGGAGCCTCGCCGCGCGCGACCCTCGGCATCGTCGCCGCCGCACGCGCCCTCGCGCTCATCCACGGACGCGACTACGTGATCCCGCAGGACGTGGTCGAGGTGATCCCCGACGTACTGCGCCACCGCCTCGTGCTCAGCTACGACGCCATGGCCGACGAGGTGACCGCGGACGCGATCATCACCCGCATTCTGCAGACCGTCGGACTTCCGCAGGTCAGCGCGACGCCGGTCGCGCAGCCGGGACAGCCGCAGGCGCAGGCCCAGCCGCAGATGCCGCAGCAGGCACCCGCCGCACCGCCGCAGACGCCGCCGCAACAGGCTCCGCAGCAGACGCAGGCGGCATCGCCGGATCAGCAGGGTCATGCCGGTCGATAGCGGCCTCCCGTCGTTCCACGACGGCACCCTCAACGACCCGCAGCTGACCGCAGCGCTCAAGACTCTGGAACTCACGGTCCGTCGCAAGCTCGACGGAGTGCTCCAGGGCGAACATCTCGGTCTGATCCCGGGACCGGGATCCGAACCGGGCGAGGCGCGGCCCTACCAACCCGGCGACGACGTGCGTCGGATGGAATGGTCGGTCACCGCGCGGACCGGCACCCCGCATGTGCGCCAGATGATCGCCGACCGCGAGCTCGAGACGTGGTTCGTCGTCGACGCCTCGGCGAGCCTCGACTTCGGGTCCGGCGGACGCACCAAGCGCGACCTCGCCGTCGCCGCCTGCGCGGCGGTGGTGCACCTGACCGCGGGCGGCGGCAACAGGCACGGTGCGGTCATCGTGACCGGCGACAACATCGTCCGGATCCCCGCCCGATCGGGCGCCGCACACGACCGCGCCCTCCTCAAGGCGGTCGCGACCACGCAGCGGAGTGCGCCCGGTGTGCGCGGCGACCTGGACGCGGGCCTGGAGGCGCTGCGTCGCCCGTTGCGCCGACGCGGGCTGGCCGTCGTCGTCAGCGACTTCCTCGGTCCCCTCGACTGGACTCGATCACTGCGTGCCATCGGCGCCCACCACGAACTGCTCGGTGTCGAGGTGCTCGATCCACGCGACGTCGACATCCCCGAGGTCGGCGCGCTCACCCTGCGCGACGCCGAATCGGGTGAACTGCTCGACGTCGACGCCACCCCGGCCCTGCGCGCCGACTTCGCCGCCGCCGCGGCGGCACACCGGGAGCAGGTGTACAAGGCATTCCGCGGCAGCGGCGGCTCGGTGCTGCCGCTGCGGACCGACCGCGACTGGATCGCCGACACCGTGCGCTTCGTCGGACGGCGCCGCCGCGGACTGTCGGCGGGAGTCGGCCGATGAGCAACTGGTTCGCCCACCCCTGGTGGCTGCTGTCGATCCTGCTCGTCGTCGCCCTCGTCGGCGTGTACGTCTACGTCCTGCGGCGTCGGAAGGCGCGGGCGCTGGCGTTCTCGAACATGGATGTCCTCAAATCGGTGGCACCGGCCAAGGCCGACCGGTTCAAGCACGTGCCGTTCGCGATCCTCGCGGTGGGCGTCCTGTTGTTGACGATCGCGGCGGCGGGACCGATCGCCGAACGCGATGTGGCCCGCAACCGAGCGACGGTCGTCCTGGTGGTCGACGTCTCGCAGTCGATGAAGGCCACCGACGTCGAGCCGTCGCGCCTGCAGGCCGCACAGGCGTCGGGCAAGCGGTTCGCCGACGATCTGACCGACGGCATCAACCTCGGCCTGGTCTCGTTCGCGGGCACCGCGTCGACCCTCGTCTCGCCGACGCCGGATCACGATGCGACGAAGAAGGCGATGGACAACCTCCGCCTGGCCGAGAAGACCGCCACCGGAGAGGGCATCTTCGCCGGGCTGCAACTGATCCAGACGCTCAACGCGGCGCTCGGCGGCGACGCCGCGGCACCGCCCGCCCGCATCGTGCTCCTCTCGGACGGCAAGGAGACGGTCCCGGAGAATCCGGACGACCCGCGCGGCGCGTTCACCGCGGCGCGCAAGGCCGCCGAGAAGCACGTTCCGGTGTCGACGATCTCGTTCGGAACCATGCACGGCACCGTCGACATCGAGTCGCCGAGCGGCGGGGCCGAACGCGTCCCGGTGCCCGTCGACGACGACTCGTTGCACACCATCGCGAACCTGTCCAAGGGCGACTTCTTCACCGCGTCGAGCCTCGACGAGTTGAACAAGGTGTACGAGACGCTGCAGAAGCAGATCGGGTACGAACGTCAGCGCGGCGACAACTCGCGGCCGTGGCTGTTGGCGGGCACGTTCATCGTCCTGATCGGCGCGGCCGGCGCGCTCCTGCTCAACCGACGACTTCCCTGACACCGACATCGTGCGACGCGCTTTCGCGGTCGCCGTCCCGCTGAGATAGGTTGATCAACCATGGCAGAGACCTCACAGATCCCTGAGCAGACCTCGCGTTCGGTCCTGGTGACCGGCGGCAACCGCGGCATCGGACTCGCCACCGCACGCCGACTGTCCGCCGACGGCCACAAGGTCGCGGTGACCCACCGAGGCTCGGGCGCCCCCGACGGCCTGTTCGGCGTCCAGTGCGACGTGACCGACATGGCGTCGGTCGAGCGCGCCTTCGCCGAGGTCGCCGAGCACCAGGGACCGGTCGAGGTGCTCGTGGCCAACGCGGGCATCGACGACAACATGCTGCTGATGCGTCTGTCCGAGGAGAGCTTCGTGAAGGTGATCGACGCGAACCTCACCGGCGCCTTCCGGTGCGCCAAGGTCGCCACGAAGGGCATGCAGCGCGCCAAGTTCGGTCGCATGATCTTCCTCGGGTCGGTCGTGGGCACGTCGGGCGTCCCGGGCCAGACGAACTACGCGGCGTCGAAGGCCGGCCTGATCGGTCTGGCGCGGTCGATCGCCCGCGAGGTCGGCTCGCGCAACATCACCGCGAACGTCGTCGCCCCCGGCTTCATCGAGACCGACATGACCGCGGCGATGGAGGACCGTTACATCGAGATGGCCAAGCAGGCGATCCCGCTCGGCAAGACCGGCAAGGCCGAGGACGTCGCCGCGGCCATCAGCTTCCTCGCCTCCGATGCGGCGTCGTACATCACGGGCGCCGTGCTGCCCGTCGACGGTGGCATGGGCATGGGCCAGTGAGCCTGCCCGCGACGATCATTTCCCACTTCGAGCTAGGAGCACAGCAGTGACCGGCATTCTCGACGGCAAGACGATCCTCGTCACCGGCATCATCACCGACGCCTCCATCGCATTCCACACCGCGAAGGTCGCCCAGGAGCAGGGGGCGACGGTGATCATCACCGGCATCCCCGAGCGCCTGCGCCTGATCGACCGCATCGCCAAGCGTCTGCCGCAGGAGGTGCCGCCCGCCGTTCCGCTCGACGTGACCGACGAGGAGAGCCTCGGTGCGCTCGCCGACAAGGTCCGCGAACTCGCACCGCAGGGCATCGACGGCCTGGTGCACTCGATCGCCTTCGCCCCGAAGACCCTGATGGGGCCGGACGCGGTGCCGTTCCTCGAGGGCCCGGGACCCGACGTCGCGAAGTCGTTCGAGATCTCGGCGTGGAGCTACGCCTCGCTCGCGCGGGCCGCACTCCCGGTCATGAACGAGGGCGGCGCCATCGTCGGCATGGACTTCGACCCCCGCACCGCGCTGCCGGACTACAACTGGATGGGTGTGGCCAAGGCCGCGCTCGAGTCGGTGAACCGCTACGTGGCCCGCGAGGTCGGCGAGGCCAAGCGCATCCGCTCCAACCTCGTGGCCGCGGGCCCGATCAAGACACTCGCCGCCAAGGCGATCTCGGGGACCGCGACCGACGACGCCAAGAAGCTGAACATGCTCAACGAGTACTGGGACGGCGCGTCGCCGATCGGCTGGAACGTCGACGACCCCGGTGTGGTCGGCACCAGCGTGTGCACCCTGCTGTCGGACTTCCTGCCCGCCACCACCGGCTCGATCGTCTACGTCGACGGCGGCGCGAGCCACAACACCTGGTTCCCGGACGACTTCCTGGCCTGAGGTGGCTTCCGCTGGAGCACCGTTCGACGCGGTGCTGTTCCTCTCGTTCGGCGGCCCCGACAAGCCCGCCGACGTGCGTCCGTTCCTGGAGAACGTGACGCGCGGCCGGGGTGTGCCGCCCGAACGCCTCGACGACGTCGCGCAACACTACCTGCACTTCGGCGGGGTGTCGCCGATCAACCGACTCAACCTCGACATGATCGACGCCCTGCGCGCCGAACTCGACAGTCGGGGCCGCGACGGGCTGCCGATCTACTTCGGCAACCGCAACTGGCATCCGCTGGCCGGCGACACCCTCGCCGAGATGATCGCCGACGGACACCGTCGGATCCTGGTGTTCCCGACCTCCGCGTGGGGCGGATACTCGGGCTGCAGGCAATACCACGAGGACATCGAGAAGGCGCTGGGCTCCGTCGACGGTCTGCCGGCCGACGTGGTGCTCCGCAAGCTGCCGCAGTTCAGCGAGGAGACTGAGTTCCGAGGTGCCGTCGCCGACGCGGTCCGCGTCGGCCTGGCGCGTTTCGCCGACGGCCCGGTGCCGCGTCTGGTGTTCACCGCGCACTCGATCCCCGAGTCGGCCGATCGCGCGGCGGGACCCGCCGCCGACGGCGGTCGGCTCTACTCCCGCCAGGTGCGGGCGGCATCGGCCGCGGTCGCCGGACTGGTCGGCGTCGACGAGTTCGACGTGGTCTGGCAGTCGCGGTCGGGGCCGCCGCAGGTGCCATGGCTCGACCCCGACATCTGCGACCATCTGCGCGCTCTGCACGCCGACGGGGTGCAGCGGGTCGCGGTCTGCCCGATCGGCTTCGTCTCCGATCACCTCGAAGTGGTGTGGGACCTCGACTCGGAGGCCGCCGACCTCGCCGAGGAACTCGGCATGGACTACGTCCGGGTCGCCACGGCCGGTCCGTCTCGGCGTTTCGTCGCGCTCGTCGCCGACCTCGTCGAACGCTATGTCGACGGCGGGGGAGATCTCACCGCGATGGGCTGCGGCGACAACGGCGGGATCTGCCGCCCGGACTGCTGTGTCCCGGTGCGGCGGCCGGCCTCCACTCGCGTGTAGGCGGCGTTCACTCGCGTGTAGGCGGCCTACACCGCCGATAGTCCTTCACCGCCGATAGTCGACGATGCACGTGTTGATCGCGGCGGTGCGGGCCGCCCGGGTCAGCGACGCCAGCTCGCGCAGCCGTTCGTCGGCGACGTCGTGCTGCGCACCGGTCACCCCGAGCGTTCCCGACCCCGCCAGCGCCACGATCGCATCGATCTGCGCGGCACTGGCCAGGACCCGGTCGACGCGCGGATTGTCGTGCGGGGGGAGATCGATCCGGCGAGCCTCGGTGAGTGCGCCGAGAGCGTCCCGCAGGTCGGCGGGCGACGCCGCGCGCGCCCCGGACAGGCCCGCGATGATCTGCGCGGTCTCTCCGACGGCGTCGCGCAACTCGTACTCGAGTTCGCCGAGCGGCAGATCGGACGAGAGACGGTCCACGGCGATCGGCGTCTCCGACCGCAGCACCGTCCAGCGGCAGCGTTCGGGCGTGCCGCGCGGGATCAGCGCCAGCGCGTCGACGACGCCCTCCGCGCCGACCGGCCGCGGATCGAGCAGCAGCACCTCTCCGGCCGTCATCGCGGCCTGCGTCAACGCCCCGGGAGGCAGCCCCTGCGCGTCGCCGGGTGCGGGCATCCGCACCGCGAGATGGGCGTTCCGCGAGACGATGTCGAGTAGCGACAGCACATCGCCGCTCGTCTCGGCGGCGTCGACCTCGTGGACCTGTGCGAAGTCGCCGAGGGTGTGCAGGACGTCGTCGGGAGCGCAGCGTCCGGCGTCGCGGGCCGCCGCCCAGACGGCGAGCGACGCGGCGGGCCAGGCGCGCATGGTGGTGATCGGGGGAGTGCTCATCGCCTGACCACGATACTCGGACACCTCGTGCGGGGGTGCGCGGAGCGCCTGCGCGACGGGGCCGTCGGCGTGCCATAGGGTTGGCGACCGTGATGGACGATCGTTACGGCCGCGACGTGCTGGCCTCACCCCGCAAGACCAAGCCGAAGGCACCCGAGGTGGCGGCCGAGAAAGACCTCGTCGTCGAGGACGCGGCCACCGGATTCTGCGGTGCGGTGGTCGGCATGGAACGCAGCTACGCGGGCGATATGGTGCGTTTGGAGGACCGACGCGGTCGTGTCCGGGTGTTCCACATGTATCCGGCGGCGTTCCTCATCGACGGCAGGCCCGTGACGCTCGTCCGGCCGAAGGGCCGCGGACCGGTCGCGCAGGCACAGGCCCGGACGGCGTCGGGTTCGCGGGCCGCCCCGAAGCAGCGTGCTCGTACCGCCCGGGCGAGTCGGATCTTCGTCGAAGGCGTGCACGACGCGACGCTGCTGGAGCGGGTCTGGGGCGACGATCTGCGCGCCGAGGGCGTCGTCGTCGAGAGCCTCGACGGACTGGACAACCTGGACGCCGTCCTCGCCGAGTTCCAGCCCGCACCGCACCGTCGTGCCGGCGTGCTCGTCGACCATCTCGTGGCTGGGACGAAGGAGGCCAGGCTCACCGCGGAGGTCGGGGAGAACGTGCTGGTCTGCGGCCACCCCTACATCGACGTGTGGGAGGCGGTGAAGCCGGCGTCGGTCGGCATCACCGCGTGGCCCACGATCCCGATGGGGACCGACTGGAAGACCGGCATCTGCACCGAACTCGGGTGGGGCGCGCCCCGCGACGGCTGGCGACGGGTGCTCGCGGGTGTCTCGAGCTTCCGCGACATCGAGGTGCCGCTGCTCCGGAGCGTCGAGGAACTGATCGACTTCGTGACCGTCGGCCCGGGTGCTCCGTAGCCTGTTTCCCGTACTCCTGTCGCTCCCCGTGCGCCTATCTCTCCCCGCGAGCCTGTCTCTCCCCGTACGCCCGATCGCCGAGCATCGCGTCCAGGAACGCGATGAACGCGTCGGCGGCCTCCACGGAGACGAACTCGGCGATGTCCCGCGGATCACCGTCCGGATTGAGCAGTCCGAGGACCTCGCCGTCGGTGCTGGGCACCGCCCACAGACGTCGGGTTCCGGGGCCGGTGAGGCGCACGGCCGGATCGGGGTCGTCGACCACTTCGGTCGGCACCACCCATTCCACGCCGGGATGGTCGCCGTCCGGCGTGGACGCGATGCTGTCGCCGCCGATCCGCAGGTGTTCGGGCATGGTGACGAGGTGACCGATGAGGTCGGCGGTGCGGCGGGCCGACTCCTCGTCGTAGGCGAAGGCGACCGCGTCCCACTCGTCGGCGTCGGTGTAGATCAGCGCGTAGCGGCCGTCCTGGGCGGCCACCGCCAGCTGTGCACGCAGGCCGCCGGGCAGCGTCGCCGTCCAATGGCCGATGATCTGGATCTGGTTGCTCACGTTCGACGAGGGTACGCGGAGGGACGTCAGACGCCCAGGAGCCAACCGATTCCGGCGACGGCACACGCCCACATCACCGACGCGAACGTGCCGAGGATGAACTGTTCGCTGGCGCGGGGCGCGCGCAGTTCGGAGAAGCGGGCCAGGCTCTTGACCGCGAGGATCACCGCGAGTCCCGCCGGCCAGGCGAGTAACAGACACGCCGCGACGCTCGCCCGCTCGAGCACCCCGATGATGCGCCCGCCCCGCAGTGGAGTCTCACCGTCGCCGGGATCGTCGTGATTGTCCGCGCGCGTCGGGATCCCGCCCGCGGTGAGCACGAGCCGCACCACGCTGCTGCCGGTGAACGCGGCCACGGCGACGGCCAGCACCGCCGCGGTCGCATACTCGCCGCCGGTCAGCGGGTCGGCGCGCCAGGCGAGGACCGCCGCGGGGACCAGCAGCACGACGATGCCGATCGCGGTCGTCGCATCGGCGACGAGGACGGACCGGTCGGACACGGCCGGATCGGCCGCCATCCGCGACCGACGCCAGGCGCCCAGTGCCGCGGCGAGGACGGAGACGCCGAGGAGGATCGTCGCGATCATGATCGATCTCCGGCCTCGGCCAGCAGATAGGAGACGAGAGCCTCACCCGACGTCTGCACGTCCCAGCCCGCGGCCTGCAGGCGAGAGGACATGGCCTGCGGGGAGATGCCGAGCTCGCGGGCGGCCTGCGTCTGCGTGACACCGGTCCGCATGAGGGCCACCGCGTCGTGACCGGCCTCCGATCGGCCGGCGACGACGTCGACCAGGAGGGCGGCGGCGGTCTGGGCGTGCGTCGCGGCGGCAGAGTCGCCGACCACGCGGAGTCGTCTGCGATCGAGCTTGGCGGCCTCGACCGCCTCGCGGGCGGCCTCGAACGCCCGGCCCCGCCCGGCCCGCGTCGTCGCCGGCAGGGGGAGCTCCACGGGCCCGACACCGATGCCCACACTCCAGTTGCCGGAGGCGGCGAGGTCGACGGCGATCGGGGCGAGCTCGTCGGCGGAGTCGAATACGGCCTGCACCTCGTCGCCCGCCGTCCGATCGAACGGACGGACTGTGTGCGCGGACGCATAGCGCGCCAGGACCTCGGGAACGCGGTCGCGGTCGGTTCTGCTGCTGCGTTGATCGACGGTGACGACGAACATGCCCCTCCTCGTCAAGCGGAATACTTTGATTTATCTCAAATCAAGTCTAAAGGCTTGATTCTGTGGGAATCAAGGTTCAATCATTGACAGGCATTCGCGCGTCCACGATCAGTCCGATCAGTCCGATCGCGAAGAGTCCACCGGAGACGAAGATCATCGCCGGATGCGTCTCGCCCGTCAGCGCATCGGCGAGAAACACCACGGCGGCGGTGCCCGGGGCCGTTCCCACAACGGAGGCGATCAGATAGGGGACCGGTCGTACCGACGACAGCCCGGACAGGTAGTTCACCAGGGAGAACGGGCAGACCGGAATCAGTCGGAGCGACCCGACCGCGAGCCAGCCGCGCCGCGCGAGTCGGGCCTCGACCGTGGCGACGACGGGTTTGGCCAGCAGGGGCGCCACGCGGCGCCGACCCAGTCCGCGCGCCAGCGCGAAGGCGACGACGGCCGCGATCGTGGCCGCCACGATCGCTCCGGTGAATCCGAGAGCGGGTCCGAACAACACGCCGGAGGCCACTGTGAACGGGGTGCGGGGGATCGGTGCGATCGTCGCCACCGTGTAGACCGCGAAGAACGCCCAGGCGAACCAGGGGCCCAGATCGTCGGACCACTCACGAGCCAAGGCCACCGACGGCAACGGGACGAGGTAGGCGGCGAGGGCGACGATCACCACGACCACGAGGCCGATGAGGGCCCGCCGCACCGCCGTCGAGCGCTGGTCCTCCGCTTCGGGAGCCGCGATCGGGGCGGCGGTCTCGCCGTCGAGGGAGACTGCTTCTTCGACCAGGATCTTCCGGTCTCGTGTGTCACGGCGCATCGTGACTTATCTTACGGGGGCGGTCGCAGCGCGATGCTACGGCCGAGCGATCGATCGGTTAAGGTTCGAATGCATGTTTCTATTCGCGTATGACGGAAGGCTGCTGATCGATGACGGCAGGTGAGAATCCGGTGGACCCGAGCCTGGCACAGGCATACGACCGGTGGACGAAGGCGGCTGCGGGGGTGCTCGCCAAATCGGCGCGCACCACCCCGGAGGAGCTGCCAGAGCCCCCAGAGGCGATGCTCGCGACGCCCACCCGCGACGGTGTGACCGTCCGCCCGCTGTACACGCGGAAGGACGAGGTCGCCGAGCAGGGCGTCCCCGGCGAGTTTCCGTTCGTCCGCGGCGCCGACCCGGCACGCGACGTCACCCAGGGATGGCGGGTCACCGAGCGCTTCGGCGACCTCGCCGACGACGCCGATGCGGTCGCGATCAACGAGTCGATCCTCGAAGCCGCCGCGAATGGCACCAGCGGACTGTGGCTGGCGGTGGGGGCGAACCTCGCCGCCGACGATCTCGCGGTGGTCCTGCGGGGCGTCTACCTCGATCTGATGCCCGTCACCATCGACGGCGGGGCCGACGGCGCCGCCGCGGCCCGAGCGTTCCTGGACGTTCTGGCCGCCGCACCCGCGGCGCCGGAGCAGGCTCCGACGACGGCGGCGACCACGCACAGTCTCGGACTCTCCCCGTACACCGCGGCCTTCTCCGGCCGTGCGAGCGCATCGGCGGCGCAGGCCACCGAGCTCGCCGTCGCGGCACCGGCGGGCGTGCGCGCCTTCCGCGTCGACGGCACCGACTTCGCCCAGGCCGGCGCATCGAACGCCCAAGAGCTCGGCCTGATCGTGGCGGTCGCCCTCGCTCATGTGCGCGACGCCGTCGCCGCCGGACTGGACACCGCGGCCGCCCTGAACCAGGTGACGTTCGCCGTGTCCATCGCCGACGACCAGTTCGCGGGCATCGCCAAACTGCGCGCGCTGCGCACCCTGTGGTCCCGGGTCGCCGACGTCCTCGGTGCATCCGAGGCAGGCGCCGCGATCACTCACGCGGTGACCGATCTGGCGATGTTCAGCCAGCGCGACCCCTGGGTCAACATGCTCCGCAGCACCGTGGCCGCCTTCGGCGCCGGGGTCGGCGGCGCGGATCAGGTCACCGTGCACACCTTCGACGCCGCGATCCCCGTGGACCAGCGGACCTCGCGCTCGCCGTTCACTCGCCGCATCGCGCGCAACACCCAGCTGCTGCTGCTCGAGGAGTCGAACCTGGGTCGTGTCCTCGACCCGGCGGGCGGCTCCTGGTACGTGGAGTCGCTCACCAGTGATCTCGCGGCCGCCGCATGGACGGTGTTCACCGACGTCGAGCGTCAGGGCGGATACTCCGCGGCCCTGGACGGGGGCGCCGTCGCCTCGATCGTCGCCGAGTCGTTGGCCGCACGCGACGAGGCCGTCGCGCACCGCACCGCACCGGTGACCGGCGTCAGCGAGTTCCCGAACCTGGGCGAGCCGACCCGCTCCGAGGGATCGGCTCGGACCACCGACCTGCCGACCGCCTCGCCCGCACTGGCTCGTGTGGCACGCCGCTTCGAGGAACTCCGCGACCGCGCCGACGCCGCCGAGAACCGTCCGCAGATCCTCATGCTGCCGCTCGGCCCGGTCGCCGAACACAACGGCCGGACGACCTTCATCGCCAACCTGCTCGCCGCCGGCGGCATCGACGCGATCAACCCCGGTCCGCTGAGCCCGGCCGACGTCGCCGACGCCGTCGCGAACAATCCGCACGTCGTCGCCGTGCTGTGCGGCACCAAGGCCCGGTACGCCGACGACGGCGGAGCCGCTGCGGCGGCCGCCCGCGAGGCAGGCGTCGGTCGACTCCTCGTCGCGGGTCCCGAACGCGAGTGGACGGCCGACGAGCCCGTCGACGGACACCTGAAGGTCGGCATCGACGCCGTCGCGGTCCTGACCGACCTGCTCGAGGCCACCGCCCCTACCGCATCGACGGGAGTGTGACATGACAGACACGACGATTCCGAACTTCGCCGACGTCGAACTGACCGCGGCCGCCGCGGACGCGGGCAGCGGGGAGGCGTTGACCGACGCGCTCGCCGGCGCCCACGGCTACACCGCCGAACAGATCACCTGGAGCACCCCCGAGCAGATCGACGTGCGCCCGGTGTACACCCGGGCCGACCGCGACGCCGCGGCCGCCGACGGCGGTTACCCGCTCGACTCGATCCCGGGTGAGGCGCCGTTCATCCGCGGCCCGTACCCGACGATGTACGTCAACCAGCCGTGGACCATCCGCCAGTACGCCGGATTCTCCACCGCGGCCGAGTCGAACGCCTTCTACCGTCGCAACCTCGCGGCCGGTCAGAAGGGACTGTCCGTGGCCTTCGACCTCGCCACCCACCGCGGCTACGACTCCGATCACCCGCGCGTGGCGGGCGACGTCGGCATGGCCGGTGTGGCGATCGACTCGATCCTGGACATGCGTCAGCTGTTCGACGGCATCGACCTGGGCAACGTCTCGGTGTCGATGACCATGAACGGCGCCGTGCTGCCGATCCTGGCGCTGTACGTCGTGGCCGCCGAGGAGCAGGGCGTGCCGCCGGAGAAGCTGGCCGGAACGATTCAGAACGACATTCTGAAGGAGTTCATGGTCCGCAACACCTACATCTATCCGCCGACCCCGTCGATGCGGATCATCTCGGACATCTTCGCCTACACCAGCCAGAAGATGCCGAAGTTCAACTCCATCTCGATCTCCGGCTACCACATCCAGGAGGCCGGAGCGACGGCCGACCTGGAGCTGGCGTACACGCTCGCCGACGGCGTCGAGTACATCCGTGCCGGTCTCGAGGCGGGACTGGACATCGACAAGTTCGCGCCGCGACTGTCGTTCTTCTGGGGCATCGGCATGAACTTCTTCATGGAGGTCGCCAAGCTCCGCGCTGCGCGTCTGCTGTGGAGCGAACTGGTCGCGAAGTTCGAGCCCCGCAACGCCAAGAGCCTGTCGCTGCGCACCCACTCGCAGACCTCGGGCTGGTCGCTGACCGCACAGGACGTCTACAACAACGTCGCACGCACCTGCGTCGAGGCGATGGCGGCGACCCAGGGGCACACCCAGTCGCTGCACACCAACGCGCTCGACGAGGCGATCGCCCTGCCGACCGACTTCTCCGCGCGCATCGCCCGCAACACCCAGCTGCTCCTACAGCAGGAGTCGGGCACCACGCGACCGATCGACCCGTGGGCCGGTTCGAACTACGTCGAGTGGCTCACCCACCAGCTGGCGGAGAAGGCACGCGCCCACATCGAAGAGGTCGAGGCCGCGGGCGGCATGACCAAGGCGATCGAGGAGGGGCTGCCCAAGCTCCGGATCGAGGAGGCCGCGGCACGCACCCAGGCGCGCATCGACTCGGGTCGTCAGCCGCTGATCGGCGTCAACAAGTACCGGCCGGAGCAGGACGAGGAGATCGAGGTCCTCAAGGTCGAGAACTCTAAGGTCCGCGCCGAGCAGATCGCCAAACTCGAGAAGCTGCGCGCCGAGCGCGACCAGTCGGCGGTCGACGCCGCACTGGCCGACCTCACCCGGGCGGCGGCCGCGCCGGGCGGCAGCGACCTCGACGACAACCTGATGGCGCTGGCGATCAACGCCGCGCGCGCCGGTGCGACCGGCGGTGAGATCTCCGACGCTATGGAGAAGGTCTTCGGCCGCCACCAGGCCGAGATCAAGACGATCACCGGCGTCTACAAGAACGAGGCGGGAGAGGCTGTGTCGAACATCGACGACGCGCTGGCCGTGGTCGACGAGTTCGCCGAGGCCGAAGGCCGGCGTCCCCGCGTCCTGGTCGCGAAGATGGGTCAGGACGGCCACGACCGAGGCCAGAAGGTGATCGCCACGGCGTTCGCCGACCTCGGCTTCGACGTCGACGTGGGCCCGCTGTTCGCCACGCCCGAAGAGGTGGCGGCGCAGGCCGCCGACAACGACGTCCACGTGGTGGGCGTGTCGTCGCTGGCGGCGGGCCACCTCACGCTGGTGCCCGCACTCCGCGAGGCGCTGGCGGCCGTCGGCCGCGAGGACATCATGATCGTCGTGGGCGGTGTGATTCCTCCGGGCGACTTCGACGAGTTGTACGAGGCCGGTGCGGCGGCGATCTTCCCGCCGGGCACCGTCATCGCCGACTCGGCGGTCGAGTTGATCGGCAAGCTCGCCGATCAGCTGGACCTGGAACTGGCGTCTCGCAACAAGTGAGTCTGGAGATCCTATGAGTGCGGCCAACCGCCGCCCGATCGACGTCGACGCCCTGGCAGCCGGAGTGCTGGCGGGGCGTCGCGCCGATCTGGCCAAGGCGATCACCCTCGTCGAATCGACGCGTCCGGACCACCGGGAAGCGGCGCAGAAGCTGCTCCTGCAGGTGACCCCGCATGCCGGGAAGTCGTTCCGCGTCGGCATCACCGGCGTCCCGGGCGTCGGCAAGTCGACGACCATCGAGGCGCTCGGCATGTACCTGATCGCGCAGGGCCACCGGGTGGCCGTGCTGGCCGTCGACCCGTCGTCGACACGCACGCGCGGCTCGATCCTCGGCGACAAGACGCGGATGGGCGAGCTGTCGGCCGCCGCCGACGCCTACGTGCGTCCGTCGCCCACGTCGGGCACCCTCGGTGGCGTCACGAAGGCCACGTGCGAGACCATCGTGCTCGTCGAGGCCGCCGGATACGACGTGGTCCTGGTCGAGACCGTCGGCGTCGGGCAATCGGAGGTGAGCGTGGCCAACATGGTCGACACGTTCACCTTCCTCACCCTGGCCCGCACCGGCGACTCGCTCCAGGGCATCAAGAAGGGCGTCCTCGAGCTCGCCGAGATCGTCGTGGTCAACAAGGCCGACGGCAAGCATGTCAACGAGGCACGGGCGGCGGCTCGGGAACTGCGGAACGCACTGGGCTTCATCTATCCGCACGATGCGCTGTGGACTCCGCCGGTGCTCACCATGAGTGCGATGGAGAAGTCCGGCGTCGACCGCTTCTGGGAGTCGGTGACCGAACATCGCAGCGTGTTGACCGAGGCGGGGGAGTTCGCTCGCCGTCGTGCGCAGCAGCAGGTGGACTGGATGTGGACGATGGTCCGCGAGAACGTCCTGAACCGTCTGGAGGAGGCCCCCGGCGTGCGGGCGGTCCGCCGCGACGTCGAACAGGCCGTCCTGGACGGCTCGCTGACCCCGACGCTCGCCGCCGATCAGATCGTGGAGCAGGCCGGGTTCTAGGGCGTCGCCGCACGTCTCGGCCGCACGTCCCGGCCACACGGCCGGGACGTGCGGTCCGGATCGGTGCTCAGCGGACCTGGGCGCGCGAGCGCACCCGGCCGAGGACGCCGAGGATCACGACCGTGACCAGCACCAGCAGGAGCGTGTTGGCGGCGGCGCCGAACAGGTCGCCGCGGTCGGACTGGGTGAAGACCGTGACCGGGAGCGTCCGCCATGAGCCCGGGTAGACCATGATCGTGGCACCGAGCTCCCCCATGCACAGCGCGATCGACAGGCCGGCCGCCGCCGCGATCGACGGCGCCAGCAAGGGCAGTGTGACGGTCGTCAGGATCCGAAGCCGCGATGCGCCCAGCGATCCGGCGACCCGATCCAGATCGGGATCGAGCGATCTCGCCGCGGCCGACACCATCGAGAACGCGAACGACAGCACCAGCAGGGCCTGGACGAGGATCACGATGCTCGCGGTGCCGTTGAGGATCACCGGTGGACGAGAGAACGCGATCAGCACGGCCAGACCGATGACGACGGACGGTATCGCCACGGGGAGGTGATAGGCGGCGTCGAGCAGACCGCGCAGCCGCGGCGGGGCCTTCCGCACGGCGAGCGCGGCCCAGGTGCCGACGGCGACCGCGATCGCCGATGCGACGACCGCGGTCTGCACCGACACCGACACCGACTGCAGGTTCTCCGCGGACAGCACGGCGTTCGCGTGGTCGAGAGTGAAGTCGGACGGCAACACCGACGTCCACGAACCGGCGAACGCGGTGATCGCGGTGATGAGGATCGGCGCGATCACCAGCACGGCGACGACGACGGCGAACACCGTCCAGACGACGACGCGCGAGGTTCGGTCGCGAATCAGCATGTCAGCCTCCGGTGGTGTCGAAGCGGCGGACCACCGTGCGGTAGAGCAGGTAGGCGCCGAGGGACAGGAACAGTTGAACGGTCGCCAGGACGGCCGCGGTCGCGAAGTCGGAGCCCACGATCGACTTCGTGTAGATCAGGATCGGCAACGTCGTCACGCTCTTCGCACCGGTGAACAGGACGATGCCGAACTCGTTGAGGGTGAGCAGGAACGTCAACGACGCCGCGGCGGCGAGCGCGGGCCACACGGCGGGGGCGATCACGCGCATCGCGATGCGCAGGGGGCCCGCGCCGAGTGAGGACGCGACGTCGATCTGAGCGGTGGGGAACTGGCTGAACGCGGCCAGCAGCGGTCGGACGACGAACGGCGTGTAGAAGGCGACCTCGGCGAGCACGACTCCGGTCACCGAACTCATGAACGCCAGACGGTGGCCGGTGACGGCGGAGACGACGCCGACCGGGCCGAACATCACGCCGAGCGCGAGCGGGATCAGGAACGACGGCAGCGAGACGACGGCCTCGATGATGCGCACGATCACGCCGGCCCCCGGAAACGGGACGAACGACAGGACGAAGGCGATGAACGTGCCGACCACCACGCAGCCGATGGTCGACGCCACCGCGATCTCGACGGTCTGCCCGATCGCTCGGCGTACGGCGGGGTCGCCGAGCGCCGACGCCCAGGTCTGCGTCCCGACGTACCGGTCGTCGCGATCGGTGAACGATCGGGACACGGCGACGACGAGGGGGTAGCCGAGTGCGGCGGCCAGTACGACGAGAGGACCGAGGAGCAGGGCCAGGGTTCCGAGGCGGCCGGGGAGCCCGGTGCGCCGCGACGGCGGAGCGGGCCGGGACGCCCGTTCGGTGCGCGGTGGCGCGGCGACGGGCGTCATGCGCTCTTCTCCGCGGGCACCATGTGGACGTCGTGCGGCGCCACGTCGACGAAGAGCCTCTCGCCGGGCGGCGGCGCGTGTTGCAGGACCGGGACGTCCACGCCGAGCCGCTGGTCGGTCGCGACGACTCGTACCCTGACGTGCCGCGTCGATCCGCGCCACTGGACGTCGAGCACCTCGACCTCGAACCCGTTCGCCGGCTCCGCACCGGTGAACCGCCACGCCCACGGCCGCACCGCGAGTGCCAGATGCCTGCCGCGCGGCACACCGTCGACGCTGCGCGCGCGGATCGGGACGCCGCCGTGATCGAGGACGCCGACGCCGCCGGGCGCGATCTCGTCGACGGCGCGGACCGGGAGGATGTCTGCGCCGCCGAGGAAGGTCGCCGCGAACTCGCTGGGCGGGCGATGGAACAGGGTGTCGGCGGTGTCGATCGACTCCAGGCGTGCGTTGCGCATCAGCGCGATCCGGTCGGCGAGTGCGAGCGCCTCCGATTGATCGTGGGTGACGTGGACGATCGCGATGTCCGGGAGGTCACGCCGCAACTGTTGCAGTTCGACCAGCATCTCCTGTCGGAGCCTGGTGTCCAGAGCCGACAACGGCTCGTCGAGCAGGAGCAGATCGGGGCGACTCGCGAGGGCCCGCGCGATCGCCACCCGCTGCTGCTGTCCGCCGGACAGTTCGCGCGGGAGGCGGTCGGCGAATCCGAACATGCCGACCATGCGGAGCACCTCGTCGACGCGCGGTTTGACCTCCGATCGGGGAGTGCGTCGGGCGGTGAGCCCGAACGCGACGTTCCTGCGCACGGTCATATGAGGGAAGAGCGCATACTGCTGGACGACGAAACCGATGCCCCGGGCGGCGGGCGGGAATCGGGTGACGTCGCGGCCGTTGATCTCGACGGTCCCGGCGACCACGTTCTCGAATCCGGCGACGGCTTTGAGCGCGGTCGACTTCCCGGATCCGGACGGTCCGAGAAGCGCGAGCGTCTCGCCGCGGGCCACCTCGAACGAGCAGTCCGCCAGCGCGAGCGTGGAGCCGTACGCGACCGACACACCGGCCAGTCGCACGGCGGGAGCGGTCGAGGCACGGTCGCGCGCGGGGGCGGAGTCGGTCGTCCGACGCAGTCGACGCAGTCCGGTGCTCACTGGCCCGTCGCCTTCCCGTACGCCTCGACCAGGGCGTCGAACCGCTCGTTCACGTCGTTCCAGTCGGGCTGCCAGATCTGGGCTCCGTCGACGGCCGCCGTGATCGCGTCGGCGTTGGAACCGGTCGCGTGGACGTCGGTGCGCGCCGAGACTCCGAAGGCGTCGTCGGCCAGTGTCTTCTGCACGTCGACGGACATCAGGAAGTCGATGAGTTTCTGCGCGTTCGCGCCGTGGGGCGCGTCGGCGGCCTCGGCCATGGCGTAGGGGAGCGAGAGCGTCACCCGCTCGCCGTGCGGTCCCGTCGGGATGAACGTCTCGTATGCGGCCTTGTCGTTCTTGATCGCGGCCAGCGCCATCTGGACGTCGCTGTTGGCGACCGAGAGCTCGCCGGTGCCGACCTTGGGGCCGAGCTTGCCCGTCGACGCCGACGGTCCGACGTTGTTCGCCTGCAGCCGGGTCAGGTAGTCCAGGCCGCCCTGCTCGCCGTACAGATGCTGCACGAGCAGCATCAGGGCGGTGCCGTCGCCGGCCTGACCGGGTGTCGAGTACTGGATCCTCTGGGCGAAGCGCGGCGCGAGGAGATCGTCCCACGAGGTCGGTTCGGGGGACACTCGCGTGCCGCGGATCATCGTGAAGTAGTTGTCGGCGAGAGTGACGTAGTGGCCGTCGTCGGCCTTCGCCTCGGCGGGCAGCGCGTCGATCCCGGCGGGACGGGTGTCGCCGATGAGTCCCTTCTCATCGGCCTGCTGGATGAACGGGGGGAGCGTCACCAGGACGTCCATCTGCGGGTTGGACTTCTCCTTGTCGGCGCGGGAGACCACCTCGCCGGATCCGCCCTCGACGTAGTCCACCGAGATGCCGGTCTCGTCCTCGAACGCTTTGAACTGGGTCGTGAACCAGTCGCCGAGGCCGTCGGCGCTGTAGACGGTGACGGAGTCGGCGGACGACGATCCGCCGCCGGTGCCGCCGCATGCGGCGACGGCGGTCAGGGACAACGCCGCGGCGGTCGCGGCCGCGATGCGGAGGGGACGGACGGGCAGAGTGCGCTTGCGCATGGCTGATGGGGCCTTTCTGGGCATGGAGTGAGCGGAGGGGTGGATGAGTCAGGGGAGGTCGTCGGCGACGTGACGGGCGCCGAGTTCGAGGCCGACGGTCATGCCGACTCCGGTGGTGACCGAACAGGCGCGTACGCCGGGCGCGAGTTCGGCGGTGAGGTAGGGGCCGTCCGGCCGTGACGCGTACACGCCCTGCCACCGTTGGACGACGGTGAGGTCCACGCCGAGGACCGACGAGACCTCCCGGCGGATCAGGTCGGCGACGTCTTCGTCGAGGAACGGATCGACGGTCGGCTCCACGTGGTGGGAGTCGCCGATGAGCAGACCGCCGTCGGGTCGCTGGGTGAACATGATGTTCGTGTCGGCGGCCATCAGCTCCGGTCGGCGGGCGCGCAGCCGCTCGCCGAGCGCGGTCGCGGCGGCGGTCTGCGCGAAGGCCTCGTAGCGCAGCAGCGAGGTGCCGGTCAGCACGGCCGGATCGATGCGTATTCCGGGATCGGCGGTGAGCATCATCGACAGCGCGCAGCGGGCGACGCGGGCCTCGTCGGTCACCGACGGCGCCACGGTGTCGAGGTCGTGGCCGACGCAGACGTAGACGCGTCCGGCGCGGACGGCGCCGCGTGAGGTGCGGACCACGACGTCGGGGGTCTGCGTCTCGTCGACTCCGTGGTAGGCGGTGTTCCATCGGATCTCGACGCGGTCGCGCTCGGCGAGCCACGCGGCCAGCGTCGGCACGGCCGTCCGCGGATCGATCCGCAGATCGTCGAGCAGACGCGCTCCGCCGACGACGCCGTCGGCCGCGCCGCCGATCTCGTCGCGAACGTCCAGGGCGGTCAGCGGGCGCACCGAGCCGCGGGTCTGCGCGAGTTCGTCGAGAACGGCGAGTTCGTCGATGTGCCGCGCCACGGCGAGGCCCGCGCCGGTCCGCACGCCGATCCCGGAGCGCGATGCGACGTCGAGCCAGCGCTGTCGGCTGCCGAGCGCGAGGTCGCGGAGCGTCCCGGTCTGCGCGGTCGCGCAGACGTGGCCGAAGTTGCGGATCGACGCGCCGACCGGTCGCCGATCGCGGTCGATGATCGTGACGGACAGGCCCGCGTCGGCGGCGGCGAGGGCGTGGCCGAGACCGACGATCCCGGCGCCGACGACGAGGACGTCGCATTCTGTGGTGCTCATGGTGGACAGTTCACTCGGGGCGGATCCCCGTGGCAACACGAGATCGATAGTTGTATGTACAAGTTGGATTCTTGTTAAACCAGGTAGATCGTTGTTCATCTACGGTTCGCTCGGGAAGCGCTCGATATGCCGATTCATTTGTATACTCAAGTCTGTGACCGTGCCCATACATCGACGTCTCACCGACGAGTTCCGATCCCGGATCGCCTCCGGACGGTGGCCCGAGGGGTCCCGTGCACCGAGCGAGGCCGAACTGTGCAAAGAGTTCAGCGTCTCCCGCGGCCCTGTTCGACAGGCGATCGCGGCGCTGCGCGCCGACGGACTGCTCGTCGGCGGTCAGGGACGGCCTTCGCTGGTCCGCAGATCCGCGCCGATCCACGAGGCGAGTGTCCTCGGATCGCTGACCGCGTGGGCCGTCGCTCAGGGACGCACGCCCGGGCAGCGCACCGTTCTGCAGTCGAGGCATGCCGCCGACGCCGATCTCGCCGATCGGCTCGACGTCGAGGTCGGCGACCCGGTGCTGACCATCGTTCGCGCCCGCACCCTCGACGGCGAGCCCGCCCTGCTGGAGACGATGTCGTTCGTCTGGGATGTCGGACGTGTCCTGATGGAGTTCGACCCCGACTCGGGGTCGATCAACCGTTTCATGCTCGATCAGGGCATCGACCTGTACAGCTCGACCCATCACGTCGACGCGGTCGCCGCGACCGTGCAGGACCGCGAGCATCTCGGGGTCGACGAGGGGACCCCGATGATGCGGGTGCGACGGACCACCGAGGACTCGACTGGTCGCGTCATCGAATGCGCGACAGACCGGTACGTGCCGGGACAGTGCGCGATCAGCATCACGAACCGTCTGACCGCCGCCGGCGGTCGGTCTCAGATCCGGCTCGCATGAGTCGTTCACCACAGGGAGAGCAGTGACCGGAATGATAAGACTGGCAGCCTTCGACATCGCGGGCACCACCGTCGACGACGGCGGCGCCGTGTACGACGCGCTACGGCGTTGCGTCGAGGAGCTGGGGGCGGGCGTCGCCGACGCCGACCTGGCGCAGTGGATGGGCACCGACAAGGTGACCGCGATCGAGAACCTCGCGCGGCTGGGCGGCGTCGACGTCGACCGCGCCGCGGCGCTCACCGCGTTCGCGCGCTTCCAGGAGATCCTCGCCGACGAGTACCGCAGCCGGCCGCCGCGGCCGATCCCGGGCACCGAGGAGCTCTTCGCCCGACTCCGTGCCGCGGGCGTCGAAGTGGCGTTGACGACCGGGTTCGACCGAACCGTCGTCGACCCGCTCCTTCGCTCTCTCGGCTGGAGCGAGCGGGAGGGGGCGGGCGTGGTGCTCGACGCGGTGATCACCACGGACGACGTGCCCGCCGGCCGACCCGCTCCGTACATGATCTTCCGCGCGATGGAGGCGACGGGCGTCGTCGACACCGCGGCCGTTCTCGCCGCGGGCGACACCGCGGTCGACGTCCGGGCCGCCCGCAACGCGGGGGCCGTCTCGGTCGGTGTGCTGACCGGCCAGACGCCCGCGTCGACGCTGGCGGACAACGGCGCCGACCACGTGCTCGCATCGGTCGTCGAGATCGCCTCCCTGCCGGGCGTCCTCGACTGACGGACGGAGGCATCCGCCGCCGGGCGCGGATGCCTCCGCGTCTACGACCTGGACAGATGAAGAATCCCCGAAGCGCTCGCTCCGGGGATCTCTCGAGTGTCCGAGGGGGGACTTGAACCCCCACGTCCGTTAATAGGACACTAGCACCTCAAGCTAGCGCGTCTGCCATTCCGCCACTCGGACTCGATCAGTATTCAGTTGCCGCGCGGGCCGTTTCGCTCGTGCCCGTAAACAATAACCATGCTTGCCCCGGTATCCCAAATCGCCTAGTAATTGAGGGTGTGACGTCCTCTAGAGCAACCGAAGAAGTAGTCGACCTCGTCAGCCGTCTGATCCAGTTCGACACGTCGAACACCGGAGCGCCGGAGACCACGGTCGGCGAAGCCGAATGCGCCCGCTGGGTCCAGCAGCAGCTGGAAGAGGTGGGCTACCAGACCGAGTACGTCGAATCCGGGATGCCCGGACGGGCCAACGTGTTCACCCGTCTCGAGGGCGCCGACCGCGAGCGCGGCGCGCTGCTGGTCCACGTGCACCTCGACGTGGTGCCCGCACAGGCCGAGGACTGGAGCGTGCATCCGTTCTCCGGCGCCGTCCGCGACGGATACGTGTGGGGCCGCGGAGCCGTCGACATGAAGGACATGGCGGGCATGGTCCTGGCATTGGCCCGCCAGTTCAAACGCGACGGCACGGTGCCCCCGCGCGACATCGTGTTCGCGTTCCTCGCCGACGAGGAGGCGGGCGGCGCCTGGGGATCACAGTGGCTCGTCGCGAACCGCCCGGAGCTGTTCGACGGGATCACCGAGGCCGTGGGCGAGGTCGGCGGCTTCTCGTTGACCGTCGACCGCCCGGACGGCACCACCCGCCGTCTGTACCTGGTGGAGACGGCCGAGAAGGGCCTGTCGTGGATGAAGCTCACCTGCGACGCCACCGCCGGGCACGGTTCGTTCCTGCACGCCGACAACGCGGTCACCGAGATCGCGGCCGCCGTCGCCCGGATCGGCGCCCACACGTTCCCGCTCGTGATGACCGAGTCGGTCCGCGAGTTCCTCGCGGCGCTGTCGGAGGAGACGGGTCTCGACTTCAGCCCGGAGACACCGGACCTGGAGACCGCGCTGTTCAAGATCGGCAACCTGGCGCGCATCGTCGGAGCCACGCTGCGCGACACCGCCAATCCGACGATGCTGTCGGCCGGGTACAAGGCCAACGTCATTCCACAGCAGGCCGAGGCGGTCATCGACTGCCGGGTGCTGCCCGGCCGCCAGAAGGAGTTCGAGGCGACGATCGACGAACTCATCGGCCCGAACATCACGCGCGAGTGGATCACCCACCTCGACGCCTACGAGACGACGTTCGACGGTCACCTCGTCGATGCGATGAACGACGCGGTCGTCGCTCACGACGAGAACGGGCGCACCGTGCCGTACATGCTGTCCGGCGGCACCGATGCGAAGGCGTTCGCCAAGCTCGGCATCCGCTGTTTCGGGTTCGCGCCGCTGCAACTGCCGCCGGATCTGGACTTCGCCGCTCTGTTCCACGGAGTCGACGAGCGCGTCCCGGTAGAGTCGATCCTGTTCGGTACCAAGGTTCTTGAGCATTTCCTCCACCACTGCTGACCCGGACGGCGGCGTCGCCGCCAGAGGGTGAAAGGAACAGATCGTGACCGCATTCGATCCGTACTCGGTCCTGCCGAGACTGCCCGACCTCACCGTGACGTCGACCGATTTCAGTGAGGGACAGACGCTCCCCATGCCGCAGGTGTCGGCGATCTTCGGCGCGGGCGGCGAGGACGTCTCCCCGCAGTTGAGCTGGTCCGGCTCCCCGTCCGGCACCAAGAGCTTCGCGGTGACCTGCTTCGACCCGGACGCCCCGACCGCGTCGGGCTTCTGGCACTGGGCCGTCGCCGACATCCCGGCGTCGGTCACCTCGCTGCCCGCGGGCGCGGGCTCGCCCGACTCGGCCGATCTGCCCGCCGGCGCCGTGACCCTCGGCAACGATGCGGGCCTGGCGCAGTTCGTCGGTGCGGGACCGCCTCCCGGCCACGGCCCGCACCGGTACATCTTCGTCGTGCACGCCGTCGACGTGGAGTCGCTGGAACTGCCCGAGGGCGCGACGCCCGCGTTCCTCGGTTTCAACCTCTACTCCCACGCCATCGCACGCGGCACGCTGACCGCCGTATTCGAGCTGCCGGGGGAGTAAGAGGTGTCGACTCCGCCGGTCGAGCGGAGTCGACACCTCCTCGCCTACCCGTTCTCCGAGCCCACGGCCTCGCTCAGCGAGGCGAAGCCGTGGGCTCGGAGGCGTCCGGCGATGCCGTCGTTGAGTCCGCGCAGCCAGACCGGGCCGCCGTAGATGAATCCGGTGTAGACCTGCAGGAGGTCGGCGCCCGCCCGGATGCGCTCCCACGCCTGATCGACGGTCTCGATGCCGCCGACGCTCACCAGGGCGATCCGGCCGCCGACGCGCGCGTACAGGCGCCGCAGCACCTCCAACGATCGATCGGCCACCGGTGGGCCGGACAGGCCGCCCGCCCCCATCTCCTCGACGCGCGCCGCCGGAGTCGACAGCCCGTCGCGGCCGATGGTCGTGTTCGTGGCGACGATGCCCGCCAGACCCAGCTCCACGGCGAGATCGGCGACGGCGTCGACGTCCTCGTCGGACAGGTCCGGAGCGATCTTCACCAGCACGGGCGCCGCCGCGACGTCCATGACGGCGGCCAGCACGGGGCGCAGCGACTCGACCGCCTGCAGGTCCCGCAGCCCCGGGGTGTTCGGCGAGCTGACGTTCACCACCACGAAGTCGGCGAGCGGCCCGAGTAGACCTGCCGAGAGACGGTAGTCGTCGACGGCGCCGTCGAGCGGGACCGCCTTGGTCTTGCCGATGTTGGCGCCGATCGGTGTCCGCACCGGTCCCGGGCGCGGCTCCCGCAGCTTCTTCGCGGCCGCGGCCGCGCCCGGATTGTTGAAGCCCATCCGGTTGATCAACGCGCGGTCGGCGGGTAGACGGAACAGTCGCGGTCCGGGGTTGCCCGGCTGCCCCTGACCGGTGATCGTCCCGATCTCGGCGTAGCCGAACCCGAGCTGCCCCCACGCGTTGACGCACTCGGCCGACTTGTCGAAGCCCGCGGCCAGCCCGATCGGGGCGGGGAAGTCGACGCCGAAGACCGTGCTCGCCACCACCGGATCGGGCTGTGCGAACAACCGCGCCAGCAGCGAACGCACCACCGGGGTGCGCCCGGCGAGTCTGATCAGCGTCGCGATCAGCCGGTGGATGCGCTCGGGCGGCACGAGGAACATCGCCTTGAGCAGCAGGGGATAGGCCAGTCGATTCAGAGTGCTCAGCATGGGGTGCTTTCGGGTGTCGCAGAGGGTCAGGGCTTGGCGTCGAGCGGCGGGACGGCCTGGAGTCCGTCGCCGCGACCGGACACCATCAGCAGACGGCCGCTCGTGCGATCGACGGTCATCGCGGTCACCTGACCGACGGTCGGCACCCGGTCGCGTTCACGGGCGTCGCCGTGGGAGATGTCATAGGCGACCGCCTCGTTCTCGGTGGTCGAACTCACCCAGAGCAGATCGCGCTGATCGTCGTAGGCGAGAGCGAACGGGCTCGCCGGGGCGGGCGCGCGCATCCGCATGACGATCGGCGAACCGAAGAACGCGTAGAACTGGTCGTCGCGGGTGCCGGTCACCAGGATGCGCCCCACCTTGTCGACCACGGCGTTCGTGGCGCCGTTGCCCGCCCGCAGCGCGGCCTTGTGCTCCCCGGTCTCGATGTCGACCGGCAGGATGGCCGACTGCGCCTGGTCGAGCACGCTGACCTGGCCTTCGACCTCGGTCGCGGTCGGCGGCGCCACGAGGATGTCGTCGACGCGGACGAAGCCGCCGATCACCTTGTCCCGTCTGCCGTCGTGGTCGAGGACCACGATCTGGCCCTTTCCGGTGCCGACGAGCGTCTGGTCCTTGTACGCGGCGAGCGTCAACGGTGAGTCGATCTTCTCGTCGGTCACCGACGTGCGGCCGTCGGTCTCGATGCGCACCAGTCCGTTCGGTCCGACCGCCAGGAAGTGATCGTCGACGGCGATCAGATCGACCAGACCGTCCGACGGCGAGACGACGGTCTTCGGTGCGGGGGCGCCCGTCGCGCCCGGCTCGACGTGGAGAGTCACGGTGCGTCCGTCCGCACCGAGCACCGCGGCGGTCGATCCGGAGACCGCGACCGCCGTGCCCGCACCCTGCGGGACGACCGTGCCCGCGGGCTGCGCGGTACCGGTCGGCGACACCGCGGCGGTGGCGGGCGGAAGGGTCTCGACTCCGTCGGCGCCTCCGTCACCGGAGTCGCCGCACGCCGTCAAGGACACGGCAGTCGCCGCGACGAGCAGTCCGGCCGCCAATCTGGTTCGCACACGCATGCCCTCCATCTTGCGCGATCAGCGAAACTCAAGAATCGATGGGTAGCATCGTCGCTCGTGATCGATTCGATGAACTGGCTGCAGGCCATAGTGCTCGGAGCAGTCCAGGGACTGACCGAATTCCTGCCCATCTCCTCGTCCGGCCATCTGCGGATCGTCTCGCAGATCTGGTTCGGTCAGGACGCGGGGGCCTCGTTCACCGCGGTCACGCAGCTGGGCACCGAGCTCGCGGTGTTGATCTTCTTCGCCAAAGACATCTGGCGGATCGTCCTCGCGTGGTTCGGCGGACTGCGGAACCCGGACCGGCGGAACCTCGACTACCGGATCGGTTGGTACGTGATTCTCGCCACCATTCCGATCGGGCTGCTCGGTTACCTCCTGAAAGACGAGATCCGCACGGCGGGGCGCAACCTCTGGCTGGTGGCGATCATGTTGATCGCCTTCTCGTTCGTGTTCATCGCAGCCGAGATGACGGCCGCCCAGCGGCCCGGCAAATCGCTCGAGGAGATGCGACCGAGGGACGCCCTCGCCATGGGCGTGGCCCAGTGCCTCGCGTTGATCCCGGGCGTCTCGCGATCGGGCGGCACCGCCAGTGCCGGACTGTTCTTCGGCATGAAGCGTGAGGCCGCGTTCCGATTCTCCTTCCTCATCGCGATTCCCGCGGTCCTCGCCTCCGGTCTGTTCAGCCTGCCGGACGCCTTCCACCCCGACGGGGAAGGCGTCAGCGCCTCGGGTGCGCAGATCCTCGTCGCCACGTTCATCGCCTTCGTCCTCGGCTACGCCTCCATCGCGTGGCTCCTCAAATTCGTCTCGCACCATTCACTCGGTTGGTTCGCCGGGTACCGCATCGCCCTGGGCCTGCTCGTCCTGATCCTGCTGACCGCGGGCGTCATCACCACCTGATCGGCGCGCGTGCGCCCGGCACGCCGTAATCTGATGCCCATGACGGTGATCCTGGTCCGCCACGGACGATCGACGGCCAACACCTCCGGAGTCCTCGCCGGGCGCACCCCGGGCGTCGGGCTCGACGACCTCGGACGCAGTCAGGCCGACGGGCTCGTCGACCGTCTCGGCGACGCGGCCGGCCGGCTGCGGGCCGTCGTCCGGTCGCCGTTGCAGCGCTGCGCCGAGACCGTCGCACCGCTCGTCGCGGGTCTGGACGGCTGCCGGGAGATCACCGCGGACGATCTCGCCGAGGTGGACTACGGCGATTGGAGCGGTCGCAAGCTCACCGAACTCGTCGGCGAACCGTTGTGGAAGACCGTGCAGCGGCATCCGTCGCACGCCGTGTTCCCCGGCGGCGAAGGGCTGGCCGACGTGTCCCGCCGCGCGAGCGCCGCGGTCCGCGAACTCGACCGCGAGCACGGGGGCGACGACGGTGAGGGCCTGTGGCTGGCGTGCTCGCACGGCGACGTCATCAAGTCGATCGTCGCCGACGCCCTCGGCATGCACCTGGACGGGTTCCAGCGCATCGTCGTCGATCCGGCGTCGATCACCGTGATCCGCTACACCAGGGACCGACCGTACGTGCTCACCCTGAACAACAATGGAGCGCTCGCGCTGCCGCCGCCGCGCCACTCCACCGACGCCGAGGTCGGCGGCGGCGCGGGAGCCCAGGACCCGGGTACCGTGAAGACGATGAGCAGGGAGGCGAAGTAGACGTGTCGCGCACCATTCATGAATTCCGCACGCCGAGCCGTTTCGTGGCGGGGACCGTCGGCGAGCCCGGCGATCGCACGTTCTTTCTCCAAGTGGTCCAGGAACAGCGGTTGATGAGCGTCGAGCTCGAGAAGCAGCAGGTGCTGATCCTCGCCGACCGTCTCGGCTACCTCCTGGACGAGGTGGCTCGGCGTTTCGGCGCGGACGTGCCGCCGGAGACCGACCGGGTGGTCGACGCCGCACCGCTCGCGATGCCGATAGACGCCGAGTTCCGCGTCGGATCCATGGGCCTGGGCTGGGACGCCGAGGCTGCCGCGGTGGTCGTCGAACTGCTCGCGATCACCGAACAGCCGCTCGACGAGAGCGTGATCCTCGACGACACCGAGGAGGGGCCCGACACCGTCCGGATCTTCCTGACCGCCGACGCCGCCCGCGAGTTCAGCGCGCGGTCGATGCGGGTCATCTCCGCGGGTCGGCCGCTGTGCCCGCTGTGCAACCAGCCGCTCGACGCCGCCGGTCACATCTGCGCGCGCAGCAACGGGTACAAGCGCGACGCCGAGTTCTCGCGGTCGGTCGAGTTCATCGATCCCGACGTCCTGGCCGCTCTCGGTCGCATCGTGCCCGGATTCGATACCGCCTTCGAGGTCGACGAGGACTTCGACGCCGAGGATCCGACCGATCCCGACGACGATTCGCGCGAGTGAACTCGACTGTTCTGAAGGTCCTCGCCGGCGGGGACCTGACGCTTCTGGGGCGCGTCCCGACCGCGAGCAACCTGACACTGGCCTGCCGTGTGCGCGACGGCGACGACGAGTTCGTGTGCGTCTACAAGCCGATTCGCGGAGAGGCCCCGCTCTGGGACTTCCCGGACGGCGACCTGGCCGGCCGCGAGGTGGCCGCCTACCTCGTCAGCGACGCGCTGGGTTGGGACCTGGTGCCCGAGACGGTGTTGCGCGACGACGGTCCACCCGACGCCGACCTCGGTCCCGGGATGGTGCAGCGGTGGATCCACGAGCCGGACGAACCGACCGGCGCCGATCCCGTCGAACTCGTTCCCGTCGACGAGCTGACCGACGATCGCCTCGCGATCCTGCGCGCCTACGACGAGGAGGGGCACCTCGTCGCCCTGGTGCACGCCGACTCTCCGCAGCTGTGGCGGATGGCGGTCTTCGACGCCCTCGTCAACAACGCGGACCGCAAGGCCGGACACATCCTCGTCGACGCCGACGGCATCGTGTACGGCATCGATCACGGCATCTGCCTGCACACCGAGAACAAGCTGCGGACCATCCTCTGGGGCTGGGCCGGTCGACCGGTGCCCGAGGACCTCACCTCGGATCTGCGTCGTCTGGCCGACCGTCTCGCCGACCCGGACGACACGCTCACCGTGCGGCTGGCGGCGCTCATCACCTCCGACGAGATCGCCGCACTCGCGCGGCGCGCCCGGCTGCTCGGGGACGACGGCGTGATGCCGTTCCCGCCGTCCGAGCGCGCCATCCCGTGGCCCCCGTTCTGACACGGTTCGACTGCTTACATAGAGTTGTGCGCATGCAGTCGTGGTCGTCGCCCCAGATCCCCTCCGTACCCGGCACCGCACCGGCCCTTCGCCTGTACGACACCGCCGATGCGCAAGTGAAGCCGGTGGCGCCGGGACCGGTCGCCACGATGTACGTCTGCGGCATCACCCCGTACGACGCCACACACCTCGGGCACGCCGCGACCTACGTGACCTTCGACCTGATCAACCGCGTCCTGCGCGATCAGGGACACGACGTCCACTACGTGCAGAACATCACCGACGTCGACGATCCGCTGTTCGAGCGCGCCGAACGCGACGGCGTCGACTGGCGCGATCTCGGCTCCCGCGAGATCGACCTGTTCCGCGAGGACATGACCGCACTGCGCGTGCTGCCCCCGCG
Organism: Gordonia humi; assembly: GCF_014197435.1. Classification (NCBI taxonomy): domain Bacteria; kingdom Bacillati; phylum Actinomycetota; class Actinomycetes; order Mycobacteriales; family Gordoniaceae; genus Gordonia; species Gordonia humi. Next base: position 3,409,292 of record NZ_JACIFP010000001.1, on the reverse strand, counting down.
CGACTACATCGGCGCCGTCGAATCGGTCGACGAGGTGGTCGAAGCCGTCGGCAGACTCCTCGAGTCCGGTGCGGCGTACGTCCTCGACGACGCCGAGCACCCGGACGTCTACTTCAGCGTCGACGCGACGCCGCAGTTCGGCTACGAGTCGAACTACGACGCGGAGACGATGGCGCGTTTCTTCGCCGAGCGCGGCGGCGACCCGGATCGCCCCGGCAAGCGCAACCCGCTCGACGCCCTCCTCTGGCGGACCGAACGGCCGGGAGAGCCGTCCTGGCCGTCGCCGTTCGGCGCGGGCCGCCCCGGCTGGCACATCGAGTGCTCGGCCATCGCGCTCAACCGCCTCGGGATGGCGTTCGACGTCCAGGGCGGCGGCAGCGACCTGATCTTCCCGCACCACGAGTTCTCCGCCGCACACGCCGAGGCCGCGACCGGCGAGCGGCGGTTCGCGCGCCATTACACGCACACCGGCATGATCGGCCTCGACGGCGAGAAGATGTCCAAGAGCCTGGGCAACCTGGTGAAGGTCTCCGTCCTGCGGAGCAAGGGCGTCGACGCGGGCGCGGTCCGTCTCGGTCTGCTCAGCGAGCACTACCGGAGCGACCGCATGTGGACCGATCAGGTCCTCACCGAGGGCGAACGGCGCCTCGCGACGTGGCGCCGTGCCGCCGCCGTCGCCACCGCGGTGGATGCGACCGACACCGTCGCCCGGCTGCGCCAACACCTGGCCGACGACCTGGACACGCCGAAGGCGCTCGCCGCCGTCGACGCGTGGGCGGCCGACGCGATCCTCGGGATCGGTTCGTCGACCACGGCTCCGGGACTGATCGCCGACGCCGTCGACGCACTGCTGGGCGTCGACATCGCACCTCGGTGACCGCATGCCTCGCACGAGCGTGATTCCGGCCGGGACGAGGGAAGGGGTGTGGACGGTCGTCACCCACACCTCGACCTACGTTCTCGACTTCGAGGAGATGACGCTGCTCCGCGCACCCGGCGTGGGGCGGCACTCCGACGAGCACTGGGAGGTCAGCGAACTCCGTCGCGACTCCGAGGACATCCCGCTCCTGGGCGTCAAGGAGTGCACGGTGGGCCGGCCCGCCCAGTTCTGGGTCGCCGCCGCCGACGACCCCGACGTGCGCACCTGGCGCATCACCACGCCCGTCGTCGAGATCGAGCGGATCGGCTGACCGCGGCGTTCGGCGCGCGTCCGCAGGCTCAGTCGGCCGAGGAGTCGCCGCGTCGTCGCAGGTACTTCTCGAACTCCGCGGCCAGGGTGTCGCCGTCGACCTCGGTCATGGCGTCGTCGACGTCGCGGGCCGCGTCCTCCTGCTCTTCGAGATCGCGGACGTAGCCGGCCAGATCCTCGTCCTCGGACATCATCTCGTCGACGGCCTCCTGCCACTGGGCGGCCTGGTCGGCGAGCAGATCGGTGTCGATCGGGATCTCGATGATCGGCTCGAGCCTGCGCAGCAGTGCCAGTGTGGCCTTCGGATTGGGCGGATGGGCGATGTAGTGGGGGACGGCCGCCCACAGGGACACCGACGGTATCCCGGCCTGGACGAAGGCGTCCTGCAGCACCCCGGTGATCCCGGTGGGGCCCTCGTACTTGCTCGGCGACAGCCCGAACCGGGTCGCGGCGGCGCTGGTCTCGGCCGAACCGGACACCGGGACGTCGCGGGTGTGCGGTGTGTCGGCCAAGAGCGCACCCATCATCACCACCAGCTCCACGTCGAGAGCGTCGGCCAGTTCGACCAGCTGCGCGCAGTACGTGCGCCACCGCAGATTCGGTTCGGGACCGAGCACGAAGACGACGTCGCGGCCCGCGGACGGGACCCGCGCATACGACACCGACGTCGACGGCCACTCGATGCGCCTGGTCACACCGTCGGCCTGGGTGATGTTCGGTCGCGTGGCCGCGAAGTCGTAGTAGTCGTCGCTGTCGATCTCCCACAGCTGCGTCGCGTCCCAGGTCAGAGCGAGATGTTCGGCCGCCGACGATGCGGAGTCGCCGGCGTCGTTCCATCCGCCGAAGGCGGCGATCATCACCGGTCGGCGCAGGGCGGGAAGTCGGGAGGGTCGCTGAGAGGTCACTGGGGAGAGCCTACGGGTGAGTGTGAACGACGGCGAACTACCCTAGTGGTCATGCCTTTCTCCTCAACGCGACCAGACGACTACGACTCGACATTCCTGCAGGCGATGTCCCGTCGTGTACTGATCGGCGACGGGGCCATGGGCACGATGCTGCAGAACGCCGACCTCGACCTCGACACGGACTTCCTGGGCCTCGAAGGCTGCAACGAGATCCTCAACGACACCCGACCCGATGTGCTCGCCGACATCCATCGACGGTACTTCGAGGCGGGCGCCGACGCGGTCGAAACGAACACCTTCGGCTGCAACCTGTCGAACCTCGGCGACTACGACATCGCCGACCGCATCCGCGAACTCGCTTACAAGGGCACGTCGATCGCTCGCGGCGTCGCCGACGAGATGGGCCCGTCCGCCGACGGCACCGACCGCTACGTGCTCGGCTCGATCGGTCCGGGAACCAAGCTGCCGAGCCTGGGCCACACCACGTTCGCGGCCATCCGCGACGCGTACGTCGAATGCGTGCTGGGCATGCTCGACGGCGGGGCCGACGCGATCCTCGTCGAGACCTGCCAGGACCTGCTGCAGCTCAAAGCGGCCGTCGTCGCCGCGCGGCGTGCGATGGACCAGTTCGGCAGGCATCTGCCGATCATCGCCCACATCACCGTGGAGACCACCGGCACGATGCTGGTCGGCTCCGAGATCGGCGCCGCGCTCGCCGCGGTCGAGCCGCTCGGCGTCGACGTGATCGGTCTCAACTGTGCGACCGGCCCGGCGGAGATGAGCGAGCACCTGCGCTACCTGTCCAAGCACTCGCGCATCCCGGTGTCGGTGATGCCGAACGCCGGACTGCCGGTCCTGGGCAAGCACGGCGCCGAGTACCCGCTGACCGCACCCGAACTGGCCGACGCGCTGTCGTCGTTCGTGACCGACTACGGGCTGCAGTTCGTCGGCGGCTGCTGCGGAACCACTCCCGAGCACGTCAGTCGCGTCGCCGAGGCGGTCAAAGTCCTCGAGGCGCGCAAACGCACTCCCGAGCACGTGTCGGAGACGTCGTCGTTGTATTCGGCCGTGCCCTTCGATCAGGACGCCAGCTTCCTGGTGATCGCCGAACGCACCAACTCCAACGGCTCGAAGGCGTTCCGCGAAGCGATGATCGCGGGCGACTACCAGAAGTGCCTGGAGATCGCGAAGGAGCAGACCCGCGATGGCGCGCACATGCTCGACCTGAACATCGACTACGTCGGCCGCGACGGTGCGCTCGACATGACCGAACTGGCGGGCCGCTTCGCCACCGCGTCGACGCTGCCGATCATGATCGACTCCACCGAGCCCGACGTCATCAAGGCGGGTCTGGAGCATCTGGGTGGGCGCTGCGCGGTCAACTCGGTCAACTACGAGGACGGGGACGGACCCGACTCGCGGTTCGCGCGGATCATGGCGCACGTCGTCGAGCACGGCGCGGCGGTTGTCGCACTGACCATCGATGAACAGGGGCAGGCGCGCACCGCCGACCACAAGGTCGAGATCGCCGAACGCCTCATCACCGACCTCACCACGAACTGGGGGATGGCCGAAGAGGACATCATCATCGACGCCCTCACCTTCCCCGTCTCGACGGGCCAGGCAGAGGTCCGCAACGACGGTGTCGAGACCATCGAGGCGATCCGTCGGATCAAACAGGCGCATCCGGAGGTGCACTTCACGCTCGGCATCTCGAACATCTCGTTCGGACTCAACCCGGCCGCCCGCCAGGTGCTGAACTCGGTGTTCCTGCACGAGTGCGTCCAGGCGGGCCTCGACACGGCCATCGTGCACGCGTCGAAGATCCTGCCGATGGCGCGCATCGAGGACGAGCAGCGCGAGACCGCGCTCGACCTGGTGCACAACCGTCGCCGCGAGCCCGGCACCGACGGCCCCGACGATCCCGGCTACGATCCGCTGGCCAAGCTCATGGAGCTGTTCGAGGGCGTCTCGGCCGCCTCGGCCCGCGAGTCGCGCGCCGCCGAGCTCGCCGCGAAGCCGCTGTTCGAGCGATTGGCGCAGCGCATCGTCGACGGCGAGCGCAACGGACTGATCGAGGACCTCGACGAGGCGCGCGCGCAGATTCCGCCCCTGGCGATCATCAACGATCATCTGCTGGCGGGTATGAAGACCGTCGGCGAACTCTTCGGCTCCGGTCAGATGCAGCTGCCGTTCGTGCTGCAGTCGGCCGAGGTGATGAAGATCGCGGTGGCGCACCTGGAGCAGTTCATGGAGGCCACCGACGAGGACGGCAAGGGACGCATCGTGCTCGCCACGGTCAAGGGCGACGTCCACGACATCGGCAAGAACCTCGTGGACATCATCCTGAGCAACAACGGCTACGACGTGGTGAACATCGGGATCAAACAGCCGATCGCGACCATCCTGTCGGCCGCCGAGGACCACCGGGCCGACGTCATCGGCATGTCCGGGCTGCTGGTCAAGTCGACGGTCGTGATGAAGGAGAACCTGGAGGAGCTCAACGCCCGCGGCAAGAGCGAGTTCCCGGTCCTGCTCGGCGGTGCCGCGTTGACGCGCACCTACGTCGAGGGCGATCTCGCCGAGGTCTACGACGGCGACGTCCGGTACGCCCGTGACGCCTTCGAGGGCCTGACCCTGATGGACGAGATCATGGCGATCAAGCGGGGCGAGGGACCCGATCCGGACAGTCCGGAGGCGAAGGCCGCCGCGGCCAAGGTCGCCGAGCGGAAGGCGCGCCGCGAGCGTTCGCAGCGCATCGCGGCCAAGCGCAAGGCCGAGGAGGTGCCGATCGAGGTGCCCGCGCGTTCGGATGTCGCCGCCGACAACGAGGTCCCGACCCCGCCGTTCTGGGGCAGCCGGATCGTCAAGGGCATCCCGGTGGCCGACTACATGACGATGCTCGACGAGCGCGCCCTGTTCCTGGGGCAGTGGGGTCTGCGCGGTACGCGCGGCGACGAGGGGCCGGGCTACGAGGAACTCGTCGAGACGGAGGGGCGTCCGCGTCTGCGCGAGTGGATCGATCGTCTCTCGACCGAGGGCATTCTGCAGCACGCGGCGGTGGTCTACGGCTACTTCCCGGCGGTCAGCGAGGGCGACACCGTGCACGTTCTCGAATCGCCGGACCCGTCGTCGCCGGTGCGGCACAGTTTCACCTTCCCGCGTCAGCAGCGACCGAAGTTCCTGTGCATCGCGGACTTCATCCGCTCGCGTGAACAGGCGCGGACCGACGGCCTCGTCGACGTGCTGCCGTTCCAACTCGTCACGATGGGCGCGCCGATCGCCGACTTCGCGAACAGACTGTTCGCGGACAACTCGTACCGCGACTACCTCGAGGTGCACGGCATCGGCGTGCAGCTGACCGAGGCGCTGGCCGAGTACTGGCATCAGCGGGTCCGCGGCGAGCTGGCGTTCGCCAAGGGCGTGATGGCCGACGACGATCCGGACCGCCCGCAGGGCTTCTTCGACCTGGAGTACCGCGGTGCGCGCTATTCGTTCGGCTACGGTGCCTGCCCGGATCTGGAGGACCGCGCCAAGATGATCGATCTGCTGGAGCCCGGTCGTATCGGCGTCGAACTGTCCGAGGAACTGCAGCTGCATCCCGAGCAGTCGACCGACGCGTTCGTCCTGCACCACCCGGAGGCCAAGTACTTCAACACGTGAGCGCGCGGTGTGCCTAAGGTGGGGGCGGACCCGCTCGCGCCCGACCCCACCAGGAGGACACCAGTGACCCCCGAGGCTCGACCGCTCGACGCCCGACTTCCCGACGCCGTGTTCTGGGACATGGACGGCACCCTGCTCGATACCGAACCGCTGTGGGAGAAGGTCCTCGTCGAGTTCGCCGAACGGCTCGGCACCGAGATGACGTCGGCGTTGCGCGATTCGACGATGGGCAACAGCTCGGTCGACGCGATGACGAAGGTGTACGAGGCGGCCCTCGTCCCCGAGGCGGGACGGGATTTCGAGGGTGACGAGGAGTGGATGGTCCAGCGTGTGCTGGAGCAGTTCGCGGGCGGCCCGCCGTGGCGGCCGGGCGCGATCGACGCCCTCGACCTGGTCGCCGCCGCGGACATTCCGATGGTGCTCGTGACGAATACGATGCGCGAGGTGACCGACGTGCTCCTGGAGACGATCGGTCGGGAGCGGTTCGTCACGACCGTGTGCGGCGACGAGGTCGAGGCGGGCAAGCCGGAACCGCACATCTATCGGCGGGCGGCCGAACTCGTGGGCGCGCCGACGCACCGGTGCCTGGCGATCGAGGACTCGCCCGCCGGTGCGGCCGCGACCTTCGCCGCCGGGGTGCGCGCGATCATCGTCCCGTCGGCGATCGAGGTGCAGCCGCGCGCCACCTACACCTATCGGGACTCCCTCGTCGGCCTCACTCTCGACGACCTGGCCGCCGCTCTGGCCTGACGAGTCCGCTCTCGCGTCGAGGCTCCTCCCGCCCCGGTCGAGTCGCGTCCCGCCGGTCGAGCGACGGCGAGACCCCCGTAGTCTTCTTGACGATGACCCGGGGGTCGACGGAAGCGGTGAGAAGTGGCGTGAGCGCGCTATCGATCGTCCTCGCGGTGCTCAGTGCCGCGTTCTTCGCGGTGGCCGCGGTGCTCCAGCAGAAGGGCACCGAGGGCATGTCCGACGACGCCGCGATCGGCGTCGGGTTCGTGATCGCCCTGTTCCAGCGGAAGATCTGGCTTGCGGGGCTGGCTGCGAACCTCGCCGGGTTCGCGCTGCAGGCCGGCGCACTGGCCATCGGGAGTCTGCTTCTCGTGCAACCGTTCACCGTCTCGACCCTGCTGTTCGCACTGCCGCTCGCGGCGTGGACGCAGAAGCGGCGACTGCAGTGGCGTGAATGGATGTGGGCGGGCGTACTCGTGGTCGGGCTGGTGGTCTTCGCGGTCCTCGGCGAACCCGCCGCGGGCATCACGGCGCCGTCGTTCCGCGCGTGGATCCTGCCGTTGGCGGTCCTGGCGGCGTGCGCGGTCCTGTCGATGTCGCGGGGAGCGCGCCTGCCGCACGGTGCGCAGCGGTCGCTGGTCCTGGCGCTCGGCGCCGGCGTCATCCTCGGCTATTCGGCGCCGTTCACCAAGACGGCGATGGACGCGCTCGGCGACGGTCTGGTCCGCGGACTGTGCAGTTGGGAGCTGTGGGCGATGATCGTCGCGTCGTCGGTCGGCACCATGTGGCAGCAGTCCAGTTTTCAGGCGGGGGACGTGCAGACGTCGCTGCCGGCGGTGACCGTCCTCAAGCCGATGGTCGCGACCGCGATCGGTCTCACGATCTATCAGGAGCATCTGCGGATCGATCGTGCGGGCGATGTCGCCGTGGTGGCCGCGTTGTGCGTGATGGTCGTCGCCGCCTTCGCGCTCAGCAGGCTCAGCGTTCCGCCGGAGCCGGCGGCCGTCGACGCGATGGCACGATAGCGCGTCGACGCGGCACGGTTCGGTCTGTCCGGTCGTGTCCGGGCGCTCGACCTTGCGCGCGGTGCGTAGTCTGATTCACGTTGATCGGCGGTTTCGACCGTCTGAGGAATGTTGGGAGAGAGCGTGACCGTACTCGCCATCGGACTGTCGTTGGTCGCCGCCCTGCTGTTCGCGCTCGCCGCCGTGCTGCAGGAGAAGGGCACCGAGGGACTGTCGGACGACGACGCCGTCGGCATCGGCTTCTTCGCGAAACTGATCCGGCGGAAGGTGTGGGTCGCCGGGATCGTCGCCGACATCGCGGGCTTCGCCGTGCAGGCCGGTGCGCTCGCGGTCGGCAGCCTCCTGCTGGTGCAGCCGCTGCTGGTGAGCACGCTGCTGTTCGCACTCCCGTTGGCCGCCTTCAGCGAGAGACGTATGCTCACGAAGTTCGAGTGGCTGTGGGCGACGGTGCTGATGATCTCGCTGGTGCTATTCGCGGTGTTCGGGGAGCCGACCGAGGGCATCACGACGCCGACCTTCCACTCCTGGATCGTGCCGCTGATCTTCCTCGTCGTGGTGGTCGCGGTCTGCATCGTCGGAGGCTCGCGTCTGCCGCACGGCACCAACCGTTCGCTGGTGCTGGCCGTCGGCGCGGGGCTCATGCTCGGCTTCTCGGCGCCGTTCACCAAGACCGGCATCGACGCGTTCGGCGAGAGTTTCCTGAACGGGCTGTCGAGCTGGGAGTTCTGGGCGATGGCGGTCACCGCCACCCTCGGCACGCTCTGGCAGCAGTCGAGCTACCAGGCGGGCGACGTCCAGACCTCGCTGCCGACGGTCACCGTCCTCAAGCCGATGGTCGCGATGGCCCTGGGGCTGTCGATCTACCAGGAGCAGCTGCACATCTCCAAGACCGGCGACTTCATCGTCGTGGTCTCGCTGGCGTTCATGTGCATCGCGACCTTCGCTCTGGGACGGTTGAGCGCCCCGGCGACCGAGGCCGAGACGGCGGCCGCCACGGACCCGACCGCGGCCACCGCCGACGAGTGATCTTCCTCGGCCCGCTCGGCCGAGGCGGTGCACGTCATGCGAAAATACCTCACGTGAAAACCTTCGATGAACTCTTCGCCGAGCTGACCGACAAGGCCGCGACCCGCCCCGAAGGCAGCGGCACCGTCGCCGCACTGGACAAGGGCGTCCATACGCTCGGAAAGAAGATCATCGAGGAGGCGGGCGAGGTGTGGCTCGCCGCGGAGCACGAGTCCGACGAGTCGCTCTCCGAGGAGATCAGTCAGCTCGTCTACTGGCTTCAGGTCATGATGATCAAACGCGGACTCACTCCGGCCGACGTCTACCGGTATCTCTGAGCCGACCCCGCCAACGCTAGGAATATCTCACTCATGTTGCGTGTCGCCGTCCCCAACAAGGGGGCACTGTCCGAAGCCGCCGCCGCGATCCTGTCCGAGGCCGGATACCGCAAGCGGTCGGACTCCAAGGATCTGTCCGTCATCGACGTCAACAACGACGTCGAGTTCTATTTCCTCCGTCCCAAGGACGTCGCCATCTACGTCGGCGCGGGCACCCTCGACCTGGGCATCACCGGTCGCGATCTGGCCGCCGACTCCGGGGCCGAGGTCATCGAGGAGGTCGCACTCGGGTTCGGGTCGTCGACGTTCCGCTACGCGGCCCCGACCGACCAGGAGTGGTCGGTCGACGCGCTCGACGGCAAGCGGATCGCCACGTCGTACCCGAACCTGGTGCGCCGCCACCTGACCGAGCGCGGCATCGATGCGGAGATCATCCGCCTCGACGGCGCCGTCGAGATCTCGATCCAGCTCGGCGTGGCCGATGCGATCGCCGACGTCGTCAGCTCCGGGCGCACACTTCGCCAGCACGGTCTCGCCCCGTTCGGAGAATCGATCTGCGACTCCGAAGCGGTCCTCATCCGCAACCCGGAGTCGGCCGAGCCGTCGAAGGCCGCCAAGCAGCTCATCGCCCGCGTGCAGGGCGTCGTCTTCGGTCAGCAGTACGTGATGATCGACTACGACTGCCCCAAGAACCTCCTCGACGACGCCGTCGCGATGACACCTGGCCTCGAGTCGCCGACCGTCTCGCCGATGCTCGATCCGGAATGGCTCGCCGTGCGAGCCATGGTGCCGCGCAAGACGCACCAGTCGCTGATGGACGGACTGTCCGAACTAGGCGCCCGCGCCATCCTCGCCTCGGACATCCGCAGCTGCCGCTTCTGAGACGCGGCGTCCGACGACATCGGCGGCAGTCGGGCGTGCCGCGGACGTCGTCGAATGCCGCGGGCGCGGGTGGACGCGCGGAGGGGCCTACGTCGGAACCACCATGTCGGCCTGGGCGGAGCGTCCCATGAACCCGGTGACGTCGTACAGGTCGGCGAAGGTGGCGCCGTAGCCGGTGGCGCCGATCGCGAGGTCCGCGTCGAGACCGAGCCATCCGGTCGTCGGCTGCGCCGTCAGATGGACGGTGGTGTCCACGTTCATCCACGACCACTTCGTCGGATCCAGTCGGGTGCCGACGCCGTTCGCGACGTCGAGCACGGTGAACACCGATTCCAGCGGTGACATCTCCTCGCCCTCGATCAGGGGAATGGCCGGGCGGATCCATACCGCCGGCGTGCGGCCGTTGCGTCCGGGCTGGCGGGCGATCACCGTCGACCCGATGAAACCGACCCTGCCCCACGGCACGGCCTCGTCGCCGTCGGTGGGGAAGCCGACGATCTGCGGCAGGTCGTCGGGTCCGGCGGGCAGCGGGGGATGGGGAGTGTGCTCGACCGGAGAGGAGTCGGCCGTCGCGAGTCGCCAGGAGACGGTCCGTCCGACAGTCCGGAACTCGCCGCCGGGCGTCTGGACCTCCAGGTCGGCGGCGACCTGTGCGATGCGCCTGCCCGGACGCGGCGTCCAGGCCCGGACCCGGTTCACGCCCAGACCCATCGCGCCGAGGATCTCCGTGGTCACCCGGGTCACGACCTTGCCGTCGTCCCCGGCCTCACGCAGCATGGCGCGCATCATGAGCCCGGCGGGCGGACCGCCGTGCTGGATGTCCGACGACCAGACGCTCACCGTCGCCTCGGTCGGAAGGAAGTAGTCGTAGTCGGGATCGGCCCCGTCGGGGACGGCGATCGGCTCGTAATAGCTCGGGGCCGCCGGTGCGTCATCTGCCATGGGCGTCACTCTATGCTTGGGGAGCCGACACCTCCGCTCTCGACCCGAAGGACACCCATTCGCATGCCGACGACCGGCCCGTTCGCCGAGGGCGACCGCGTACAGCTCACCGACTCCAAGGGGCGCAAGTTCACCGTCGTCCTCGACCCCGGTAAGCAGTTCCACACCCACAAGGGCGGAATCGAGCACGACGATCTGATCGGCGCCCCGGAGGGCTCCATCGTGAAGTCGGTCAACGGCACCGAATACCTCGCGCTCCGTCCGCTGCTGACCGACTACATCCTGTCGATGCCCCGCGGGGCGCAGGTGATCTACCCGAAGGACACCGCGCAGATCGTCGCCGAGGGCGACATCTTCCCCGGCGCCCGGGTCCTCGAGGCCGGCGCCGGATCGGGATCCCTGACGCTGTCGCTGCTGCGCGCCGTGGGACCGGAGGGCTCGGTGCTCTCGTACGAGGTCCGCGACGACCACGCCGAGCACGCCGTCCGCAACGTGGAGACGTTCCTCGGCGAGCACCCGGACAACTGGACGCTCGTCGTCGACGATCTGGCCAATCACGATCCCGCCGACCAGTACGACCGCGTCATCCTCGACATGCTCGCCCCGTGGGAACAGCTCGAACTCGTCTCCAAGACGCTGCGACCCGGCGGCGTCCTGACTGTGTACGTCGCCACCGTCACCCAGCTCTCCAAGGTGGTCGAAGGTCTCCGCGAGCTCCAGTGCTGGACCGAACCGCGCGCCTGGGAGTCGTTCGTCCGCGACTGGAGCGCGGTGGGGCTGGCGGTGCGCCCCGAACACCGCATGCAGGGGCACACGGCGTTCCTGATCACGGCGCGACGACTCGCCGACGGCACGGAAACCCTCCGCGTGAAGCGGCGTCCCACGCGCGGGTAGCGTAGGAGGGAGAACTGTCGACGAAGGAGGGCCCGATGACCCCGACCACGGAGTCCGGTGCACACGGTGACAACCCGCAGGAGCGGATCGAGAAGCTGACGGCGCGCAACGCCAAGCTCCTGGAGACGCTCAAAGAGGCGCGGCAGCAACTCATCGCCCTGCGTGAAGAAGTCGACAACCTCGGGCAGCCGCCCAGCGGATACGGGGTGCTCCTGGGCGTCGCATCCGACGACAACGTGGACGTGTTCACCTCCGGCCGGAAGATGCGCCTGACGGTCTCGCCGAACATCGACGTCCAGACGCTCACCCGCGGACAGTCGTTGCGGCTCAACGAGGCGCTCACCGTGGTCGAGGCGCTCGGCTACGACGAGGTCGGCGAGATCGCCACCCTGCGCGAGGTCCTCGCGGGCGGTCGCCGCGCCCTGGTCGTCGGACACACCGACGAGGAGCGCATCGTCTCGCTCGCCGACACCCTGGTGCACACCGACGACGGCGGGGGATCCGAGCGCAAGCTGCGCCCGGGCGATTCGCTGATGATCGACGGCAAGGCCGGATTCGCCCTCGAACGCATCCCCAAGGCCGAGGTCGAGGACCTCGTCCTCGAGGAGGTCCCCGACGTCGACTACTCCGACATCGGCGGCCTGCGTCGTCAGATCGAACAGATCCGCGACGCCGTCGAACTGCCGTTCCTGCACAACGACCTGTTCGCCGAGTACTCGCTGCGTCCGCCGAAGGGCGTTCTGCTGTACGGTCCGCCCGGAAACGGCAAGACGCTCATCGCCAAGGCCGTCGCGAACTCGCTGGCCAAGCAGATCGCCGAACACCGCGGCGACGATCAGGCCGAGGCCAAGAGCTACTTCCTGAACATCAAGGGTCCCGAGCTGCTCAACAAGTTCGTCGGCGAGACCGAACGGCACATCCGTCTGATCTTCCAGCGGGCGCGCGAGAAGGCCTCCGAGGGCACCCCGGTCATCGTCTTCTTCGACGAGATGGACTCGATCTTCCGCACCCGCGGATCCGGTGTGTCGTCCGACGTCGAGACCACCGTGGTCCCGCAGCTGCTGAGCGAGATCGACGGTGTCGAGGGGCTGGAGAACGTCATCGTGATCGGCGCCTCCAACCGCGAGGACATGATCGACCCGGCCATTCTGCGCCCGGGACGACTTGACGTGAAGATCAAGATCGAGCGTCCCGACGCCGAATCGGCCGTCGACATCTTCACCAAGTACCTGACGCCCGGGCTCCCGTTGCACCCGGACGACGTCGCCGAGTTCGGCGGCGACGCGCAGGCCTGCGTGGACGCGATGATCCAGCGCGTCGTGGAGCGCATGTACGCCGAGACCGACGACAACCGGTTCCTCGAGGTCACCTACGCCAACGGCGACAAGGAGGTCATGTACTTCAAGGATTTCAACTCGGGCGCGATGATCCAGAACATCGTCGACCGGGCCAAGAAGTACGCGATCAAGGCGCATCTCGACAGTGGACAGCGTGGTCTGCGGATCTCGCATCTGCTCGATTCGATCCTCGACGAGTTCTCCGAGAACGAGGATCTGCCGAACACCACCAACCCCGACGACTGGGCGCGGATCTCCGGTAAGAAGGGCGAGCGGATCGTCTACATCCGCACCCTGGTCACCGGAAAGGGCAGTGGTGCGAGCCGGGCCATCGACACCGAGTCGAACACCGGCCAGTACCTGTAGGACGCTCGGGGCCTGTCGGACACTCGGGCCTGTCGGATGCTCGGGGGACGACCCGCCGACGTGAATGACCGGTTCGCGCCGTCATTCCGGTAAACGGGACTGGCGAGCCGAACCGGCTATGGTGTTCTGCGATGAGCACTCACGGAATCACCCCGCTGCAGGTTCGGGTCGGGCCGGGCGGCCCGCAGACGATCCGAACCAGTCCGGTGTCGTTGGGGCGCACACCGGACAACGAGATCGTGGTCGACCATCCGCTGGTCTCGCGGCGGCAGCTGTCGATCGAGTGGTCGGCCGTCGACGGCTGGCAGGTGATCGACGCGGGCAGTACGAACGGAATGTTCGTCGGCGGGATCCGGCAGAACGTGGTGGCGGTCGTCGGGTCGGCCCGTGTCCGTCTCGGCGACGCGACGAGCGGCCCGGTGCTGGAGTTGACCGCACTGGCGCCCGCGCGGCCCACGATCGTCCCAGCGTCCGGACGCACGCCCGCGCAGCCGCAGACGCCGTCCCCGCCGGCCCCCTCGGAGCCGCAGTCGTCGCGGGTCCCACCGCAGCAGGCACCCCGACCGCCGCGGCCGCAGACGCCACCGCCGTCGAATCCGGTTCGCGCACAACAGCAGCAACGGTCCCGGCCGATGCCCGCGCAACCCCGGCCCCAGTCCGGTCCCAATCAGTCCGGCCCCAACCAGTCCGGTCCCAACCCGTCCGACCCCAATCAGTCCGGCCCCGGTCGGCCTCGTCCGACCCCGCCGCGTAGGGCGCCCCGGTTCGGCGAGCTCGCGGACGCGCCTCATCTGGCGGCTCTGCATCAGAACGCGTCGGCGGTCTTCGAGGTCCCCTCGGATCTGCGGGTCGGCCGCGAGACGATCGTCCTGTCGGGAACTCAGCGCATCGGTCGCACCCCCGACAACGACATCGTCGTCAGCGACGTCCTGGCCTCGCGTCATCACGCGAGGGTCACGTCCACGCCCCAGGGCCTGCTCCTGGAGGACCTGGGCAGTGTCAACGGCACGTTCGTCAACGGACGTCGCGTCATGGCGCACCGCCTGTCCGAGAACGACGTCGTCACCATCGGCAACTCCGACTTCGTGATGACCGGGGGCGTGCTGGTGCGCGGCCGCCCGCAGACCGAGGTGGCGGGCGGAGTCCGGGTGGACGGGGTCGGCCTGACGATCGACGGCAAGACCCTGCTCAACGACATCTCCTTCGACGCCGCGCCCGGAACTCTCACGGCGATCATCGGCCCGTCGGGTGCGGGAAAGTCGACGATCTCGAAGATCGTGGCCGGACTCGGCGACCCGACGGTCGGCGTCGTCACATTCGAGGGTCGCGGTGTGCACGCCGAGTACGAGGCGCTGCGCACCCGCATCGGCATGGTCCCGCAAGACGACGTGCTGCATCGGAAGCTGACACTGCGGCAGGCGCTGCGCTACGCCGCCGAACTCCGACTGCCCGCCGACCTCTCGACCGCCGACCGCGACCACGTGATCGACGGTGTGCTCAGCGAACTCCAGCTCACCGAGCACGTCGACACCCGGGTCGACAGACTGTCCGGCGGACAGCGCAAACGCGCCTCCGTCGCGATGGAACTGCTGACCGGGCCGTCGCTGCTGATCCTCGACGAGCCGACGTCGGGTCTGGACCCGGCACTCGACCGTCAAGTGATGCAGACCCTGCGTCGGCTGGCCGACGCGGGTCGCGTGGTGCTCGTCGTGACCCACTCGTTGACCTACCTGAGCCTGTGCGACCGGGTGCTGCTCCTGGCGCCCGGCGGCAAGACGGCGTTCTGCGGTGCGCCGAAGGACGTCGGCGCTGAGCTCGGCACCACCGACTGGGCCGAGATATTCGCCTTCACCGCCGATCACCCGGACCAGGCGTGGGCGGCTTATCGGCACCGGCATCCGCATTCGTCGTCGCCGCCCGCCGCACCGTCGACCGGACCATCGGTCGAGGTGCACCAGGCCAGCGCGGGCAGGCAGGCCTCGACCGTCTTCCGTCGCCAGCTGCGGCTGATCCTGGCCGACCGCGGATACCTCGTGTTCTTGTTGCTCCTGCCGATCGTGCTGGGGGCGTTGACCCTGGTGATCCCGGGGGAGAACGGCTTCGGGCTCATCGAGACCGAACCCGGTCTGGCACCCGGGTCGTCGATACCGTCGAGTCCGGAGGCGATCCAGCTCCTGGTGGTGCTGGTGATCGGCGCGGCCTTCATGGGCGCGGCGCTCACCGTCCGCGATCTGGTCGGGGAGCGACCGATCTTCGAACGGGAACGAGCCGTGGGACTGCGGCCCGGAGCCTATCTGGCCGCCAAGGCGGTCGTGTTCTTCTCGTTGACGGCGATGCAGAGCGCCATCATGCTCGGCATCACCTACGGACTGCGCGACATCCCGGAGTTCGGCGGCGTGGTCCTCCCTCCGCCGGTGTCGCTGTTCGTCGCGATCGCGGCCCTGGCGTGTGTGAGCACCCTGGTCGGGTTGGCGATCTCCTCGCTCGTGCGGTCCAACGAGCAGACGATGCCGCCGCTGGTGATCGTCGTGATGGTTCAGCTCGTGTTCTGCGGCGGCCTGTTCCCGATCACCGCGACCGGCGCCGCCCAGCTCGGCTGGATCTTCCCGGCGTACTGGGGCTTCACCGCCGCCGCGCAGTCGGTCGACGTCCCGCGGGTCAACCCGGAGGCCACTCAGGTCCGGCAGGTGCCGGGCAAGGCGGTCGAATACCCGTGGTGGGAGCCGACCACCGCGCACACGGTGCTCGCCTACGGAGTCCTGGCGGTGATGGCCGTGCTGCTCCTCGCCCTGATCTACTCGCGGCTGCGCCTGCGCAAACGCTGACCGCTTCGGCGGCCGATCGCCCGCGCCCGGCACCGTCCCCGCGCCCGGTTACCCTGGGTGACATGCAGCGCATCATCGGCACCGAAGTCGAGTACGGCATCTCGGCACCGTCGGACCCCACCGCGAATCCCATCATGACCTCGACGCAGGCCGTCCTCGCGTACGCGGCGGCGGCCAGTGTGCCGCGACGTGATCGGCGCACTCGCTGGGACTACGAGGAGGAGTCGCCGCTGCGCGACGCACGGGGATTCGACCTCGGTCGTCACACCGGCCCCGCACCGATCATCGACGCCGACGAGATCGGCGCCGCCAACATGATCCTCACCAACGGCGCCCGACTCTACGTCGACCACGCGCATCCGGAGTATTCGGCGCCCGAGGTGACCGATCCGCTCGACGCGGTGATCTGGGACAAGGCGGGCGAGCGCGTGATGGAGGAGGCGGCACGCTACGTCGCCAGTGTCCCGGGAGCACCGCGGCTGCAGCTGTACAAGAACAACATCGACGGCAAGGGCGCCTCATACGGCACCCACGAGAACTATCTGATGCGCCGCGACACCCCGTTCGAGTCGATCATCGTCGGCCTCATGCCGTTCTTCGCCTCCCGCCAGGTGATCTGCGGATCCGGCCGCGTCGGCATCGGGCAGCGCGGCGAGGAGCCCGGCTACCAGCTGTCCCAGCGCGCCGACTACATCGAGGTCGAGGTCGGCCTGGAGACCACCCTCAAGCGGGGGCTGATCAACACTCGCGACGAGCCGCACGCCGACCCGGACAAGTACCGTCGCCTGCACGTGATCATCGGCGACGCGAACCTCGCCGAGACCGCAACCTACCTCAAGGTCGGCACCACCGCGTTGGTCCTGGACCTCATCGAGGCCGGTGTCGACCTGACCGATCTCGCACTGGCCCGCCCCGTCGAGGCCGTACACGCCATCAGTCACGACCCGACCCTGCGGGCCACCGTGGCCCTGGCCGACGGCCGGGAGCTGACCGGCCTGGCACTGCAGCGCGAGTACCTCGCCCGCGTGAGCGCACACCACGATGAGCACGCCTCCGACGACGAGCGCGCCGCCCATGTCATCGCGACCTGGGCCGACGTCCTCGACAAGCTCGAACGGGATCCGATGGAGTGCGCCGACCTCCTCGACTGGCCCGCCAAACTGCGGCTCCTCGACGGATTCCGCACCCGGGAGGGGCTGGGCTGGGCGGCCTCGCGGCTGCAGCTCATCGACCTGCAGTACTCGGACGTCCGACTCGACAAGGGGCTGTACAACCGGCTCGTCGCCCGCGGCTCCATGCAGCGGCTGGTGACCGAGGAGCAGGTCGTGGCGGCGGTGTCGACGCCGCCGGAGTCCACGCGCGCGTACTTCCGTGGCGAATCGGTGCGACGCTTCGGCGCCGACATCGCGGCCGCGAGCTGGGACTCGGTGATCTTCGACGTCGGGGCGGACTCGCTGGTCCGCATCCCGATGCCGGAACCGTTGCGCGGCACGCGCTCTCATGTCGGCGACCTGCTCGACACCGCGACCTCGGCCGTCGAGCTGGTAGATCAGCTGACGGCGAACTGACCGGCGATTCGCCGCATCCCCGGGTGCGGCGCACCGGTAGTGTTGAAGGACAACCACTCTTCAGGAGGCGATGATGGCGCAGGAGCAGACCAAGCGGGGCGGCGGTTCGGGCGACGACGAGGCGATCGGCGGCGACGGCGCAGGTCAGGAGCGCCGGGAGAAGCTCGCAGTCGAGACCGACGATCTGCTCGACGAGATCGACGACGTGCTGGAGGAGAACGCCGAGGACTTCGTCCGCGCATACGTTCAGAAGGGCGGGCAGTGACCGCCCGTTCCGGCGGCATCGGCAGGCACGACATCTCCTCGTTCACCGAATTCCTCCGTGCCAACGCCCCGGACCGTCTTCCGGGGGCGTCGGCGGGAGTCGGTCTGCCCCTCGATGCGGCCGAACAGATTCCGCACGGCACCACGATCGTCGCCGTCGGCTACCGCGGGGGAGTGATCCTCGCCGGAGACCGGCGGTCCACCATGGGCAACGTCATCGCCACCCGCGACGTGCAGAAGGTGTACCTCACCGACGAGTACTCGGCCGCGGGCATCGCAGGCACCGCGGGCATCGCCATCGAGATGGTCAAGCTGTTCGCCGTCGAACTCGAGCACTACGAGAAGATCGAAGGCGTTCGGCTCACCCTCGACGGCAAGGCCTCTCGACTCGCGTCCATGGTCCGTGGCAACCTCGGCGCGGCCATGCAGGGACTGGCCGCGATCCCGCTGCTCGTGGGCTACGAGCCGTCGGCGGAGCCGACGCACGGGCGGATCTTCTCCTTCGACGTCGCCGGGTCGCGGCACGAGGAACGCGGCGGGTACGACGCCATCGGATCCGGATCGGTGTTCGCTCGCTCATCGCTCAAGAAGCTCTACCGCGCCGACATCACCGGCGACGACGCGCTCGCACTCGCCGTCGAGGCGCTCTACGACGCGGCCGACGACGATTCGGCGACCGGCGGTCCGGATCTGATCCGTCGGATCTTCCCCACCGCCGTGCGGATCGACGACGACGGTGCACGCGAGGTGCCCGAGGCGGAGATCGCCGATGCGGCGCAGGCCGTGGTCGACCGACGCGCCGCCGAGAACCGAGAGGGCGCGCGATGACCTTTCCGTACTACGCGAGTGCCGAGCAGATCATGCGCGACCGCTCGGAACTGGCGCGCAAGGGCATCGCTCGCGGACGCAGCGTCATCGCCCTGACCTACGACGAGGGCGTGCTGTTCGTCGCGCACAATCCGTCCAACACGCTCCGCAAGATCAGCGAGATCTACGATCGGATCGGATTCGCCGCGGTCGGCAAGTACAACGAGTTCGAGAGTCTGCGCAAGGCCGGGATTCAGCTCGCCGATCTGCGCGGATACTCGTACGACCGCGCCGATGTGACCGGGCTGTCGCTGGCCAGCGCATACGCGAACACGCTCGGCACCGTCTTCACCGAGCAGGCCAAGCCGTTCGAGGTCGAGTTGTGCGTCGCCGAGGTCGGGCGCTACGACACGCGGACCCCGTCGCAGCTGTACCGCATCGGATACGACGGGTCCATCGTCGACGAGCAGTCGTTCCTGGTGATGGGCGGTGCCACCGAGCCGATCGTCACGTCGATGACGGAGTCCTATCGCTCGGACATGCCGCTCGAGGAGGCACTGCGCGCGGCCGCACGCGCACTCGCGACGCCCGCGGAGAAGAACGACAAGACCGAGCAGTCGACGGCGTCGCCGACCCTTCCGGTCGCCGAGATCGAGGCCGCGGTCCTCGACCGCACGCGCACCCGGCGCGCATTCCGGCGGCTCACCGACGAGCGGGTCGCCGAACTGTTGGGAGAGGACTGACGTGGAACGCCGCATCATGGGCATCGAGACCGAGTTCGGTGTCACCTGCACCTCCCACGGACAGCGCAGGCTTAGCCCGGACGAGGTGGCGCGCTACCTGTTCCGGCGAGTGGTGGCGTGGGGGCGGTCGTCGAACGTGTTTCTGGAGAACGGCGCCCGACTGTACCTGGACGTCGGCTCGCATCCCGAGTACGCGACCGCCGAATGCGATTCGATCGCACAGCTGATCGCCCACGACCGCTCGGGTGAGCGCATCCTGGAAGATCTGGTCGTCGACGCCGAACAGCGGCTCGCCGACGAGGGCATCGGCGGCGACATCTACCTGTTCAAGAACAACACCGATTCGGCGGGCAACTCGTACGGCTGCCACGAGAACTACCTGGTGAGTCGGATGGGGGAGTTCGGTCGGGTCTCCGACGTCCTGTTGCCGTTCCTGGTGACCCGCCAGCTCATCTGCGGCGCGGGCAAGGTGCTGACCGTCGGACAGGACGCGACGCTGTGCCTGTCCCAGCGCGCCGACCACATCTGGGAGGGCGTGTCCTCGGCCACCACGCGGTCGCGGCCGATCATCAACACGCGCGACGAGCCGCACGCCGACGCGGAGAAGTACCGACGCATGCATGTGATCGTCGGCGACTCGAACATGTCGGAGACCACCACCATGCTCAAGGTCGGTTCGGCCCTGCTCGTGCTGGAGATGATCGAGTCGGGGATCTCGTTCCACGACTTCGCCCTGGACAACCCGATCCGCGCCATCCGCGACATCAGCCACGATGTGAGCGGGCGGCGGGAGGTCCGCCTGGCGGGCGGCCGAACGGCGAACGCGCTGGCGATCCAGCGCGAATACCATGCCCGCGCGGTGAAGCATCTGGAGAACCGCACACCGGACGAGACGATGGACCGGGTGGTCGACCTGTGGGGCCGCATGCTCGACGCCGTCGAATCCGGTGACTTCAGCGCGGTCGACACCGAGGTCGACTGGGTGATCAAGCAGAAGCTGTTCCGCCGGTACCAGGACCGTTACGGCATCGACCTGTCCGATCCGAAGATCGCTCAACTCGACCTCGCCTACCACGACATCCGTCGCGGGCGCGGCGTGTTCGATCTGCTCCAACGCAAGGGGCTCGCCGCCCGGACCGTGACCGACGCCGAGATCGACGCCGCGGTGTCCACGCCGCCGCAGACCACGCGCGCCAAGCTGCGCGGCGACTTCATCGCCGCGGCGACCAAGGCCGAGCGCGACTTCACCGTCGACTGGGTTCATCTCAAACTCAACGATCAGGCCCAGCGGACGGTGCTGTGCAAGGATCCGTTCCGCAGCGTCGACGAGCGCGTCGATCGCCTGATCGCGTCCCTGTAGGACATAGGATCACGGCGTGGCATCCACCTCGAAACCGGAACGGCTGCTCAATCTGGTCATCTGCCTGATGTCGACGAGTCAGTTCGTGAGTGCGGAGTATCTTCGGACCAACGTCGCCGGATACGACGGCGATCAGAGCGAGGACACCTTCAAGCGCATGCTCGAACGAGACAAGAACGAGCTGCGTGAACTCGGCATCCCCGTCGTGACCGGGCGGAACGGCGTCGGCGACGAAGGGTATCGGATCAAGCCGGACGATTACGCGCTGCCCGACATCAGCCTGGAGACCGACGAGGCCGCGGCGCTGGCGGCCGCCGCGGCCGTGTGGCACGAGCCCGAGGTCGCGGCCGTGTCGCAGAGCGCCGTGCTGAAGCTCCGCGCGGCGGGCGTCGAGGTCGTCGCCCCGGACGAACTGGGCGTCACCCAGGCCGGGGGACCGCGGTCGTTGGGGTCCGAGCGTGTGATCCGAGGCCTGATCGAAGCGGTCGAGGCTGCCCAGTCGGTGACGTTCACCCACCGCTCGACCCGAGGCCGGGCGGTCCGCCGACTCGAGCCGTGGGGCGTCGTCGGGAACCGCGGCCGCTGGTACGTGATCGGTCACGATCTCGACCGCGGCGCCACCCGGACGTTCCGGCTGTCTCGCGTGGAGGACGTCGCGGTCGCGTCGGACCGGGGCACCGTGCACGTGCCGGCCGGACTCGATCTCAACACTCTGGTCGACGAGGCGGTCTCGCGGACCGACGACGCGACGGGCGGCACCGCGCGGATCTGGCTCGCCGACGGGCGTGCGCAGGGACTGCGCCGCATGGCGACGTCGCTGACGTCCGAACCGCTCGGATCCGAGCCGGGCGACGTCGCCGAGATCGAGCTGCGTTCACGCGTCGGCGTCGTTCGAGCGGTGCTCAGCGCGGGGGCCGACGCCGTCGTCCTCGAACCCGCGGATCTGCGGGAGACGGTGATCGACGAGCTCGATCGGCTCGTCGCCGCGCCGGAGGGGGCGAACCGATGAGCGCGGCGCCCACGAGGCTGTCCCGGCTGCTGGCGATGGTCCCGTACTTCCTGGCGCGCCCGGGCATCAAACTCTCGACGGCGGCCGTCGACCTCGGGCTCACCGAACGACAGCTCACCAAGGACCTGGAGCAGCTGTTCGTCTGCGGTCTGCCCGGCTACATGCCCGACGATCTCATCGACATCGAGTTCTCCAGCGGATACGTGCACGTCGGGTTCACCGCGGGCATGGATCGGCCGCTGCGGCTGACCGGCACGGAGGCCAACGTCCTGCTGATCGCGCTGCGCATGCTGGTCGACACCGGCGCCGTCGACGCCGATGCGGTGCGCCGGACCATGGCGAAGATCGAGGAGGCGGTCGGGGAGTCGCATGCGGCGGTCTCGGCGGCGCCGATGGCCGTCGACGCCGACGACCCGGTGCGCCGGACGATCCGTGCGGCGGTCAACGACCGCGCCGCGCTGGCGATCCAGTACTACACGCCCAGCCGCGACGAGGTGACCGACCGGATCGTCGATCCGATCGGGATCAAGGCCGTCGACGGGCAGAGCTACCTGGAGGCGTGGTGCCGCTCGTCGGATGCGGTGCGCCTGTTCCGATTCGACCGGGTGCTGGCCGCCGAGCCGACCGGCGAGCCGTCGTCGCCGCCCGCCGACACACCCGTCCAGGAGTTCTCGACGGGTTCGACGCTGCCCCACGATCTGCCCACCGCGCGCATCGAGATCGATCCGGACGCGCGGTGGCTGCTCGAGTACTACCCGGCCGAGCCGGAGGTCGAGTTGTCCGCCGAGACAGACGGTCCGATCACCGCTAGGCTTCGGTACGGATCGCCGCAGTGGCTCGTGCGGTTCCTCCTCGGATTCGGCGGCCGCGTGCGTCTGGTCGATGCGCCGGACGAACACGATGTGGCCCGGGCCGTCGCCGCGACCGCGTCGGCGGCGCGGTCGAGATACTGATCGCCCGAATCGGGTGATGATACAACTCAACAGACTGTGTTCCGCCGGTGTCCGGCCGGACCCTCGCCGAACGAGTAGAGTGAGCACAGACATCACGAAAGAACTAACGGAGGTTTCTTCATGGGCGCCCTCTCCTGGTGGCACTGGGCAATCGTGCTCGTCGTGCTCGTCGTACTCTTCGGCTCCAAGAAGCTGCCCGAGGCCGCACGCGGCCTGGGACGCTCGATGCGCATCTTCAAGTCGGAGATGGCGGAGATGACGAAGGACGGCGACAAGGACAAGACGCACGTCGACGTCCAGGCTCCGCACGAACTGACCACGAGCGATCCGGACGTCGATGTGAACGTCACCGTCAGCGACGAGACCAAGAAGTCGGCGTAGCCGCGCACCTGACTGTCTCGCGTGCGCATCAACCTCCGCCGACTCGACCCTCGACAACGACGCAGCAAGGTCAATCCCGACGGCTCGATGCCTCTTCGGGAGCACCTGTACGAACTCCGGTACCGTCTGCTCGTCGCGCTCGCGGCCATCGTCCTGACGACGATCGTCGGCTTCATCTGGTACAGCTACGGACCGTGGCGCATCGAATCGCTCGGTGAGCTCCTGCGCCGACCGTACTGTGATCTGCCCGCCGACACGCGGGCCACACTGACTCCCGACGGGGAGTGCCGACTGCTGGCGACCGGGCCGTTCGACCAGTTCATGCTGCGTCTGCAGGTCGCGTTGACCGCGGGCATCGTGCTGGCGTGTCCGATCTGGTTCTACCAACTGTGGCGTTTCATCACGCCCGGCCTGCACACGAACGAACGCAAGTACGCGGGGAGCTTCGTCTCCGCATCGGCCGTCCTGTTCGTCGGCGGCGCGGTGCTCGCGTACTTCATCGTCTCGAAGGCCTTCAAGTTCCTGCTGACCGTCGGCAACGACGTCCAGGTGACCGCGCTCTCCGGCGACCAGTACTTCAGCTTCATGCTGCATCTGCTGATCATCTTCGGCATCAGTTTCGAACTGCCCCTGCTGATCGTCGCGTTGAACCTGGTCGGCGTCCTCAAATACGCCAAGCTCAAGGTGTGGCGTCGGGGACTGATCTTCACCATGTTCGTGTTCGCGGCGGTGGTCACCCCCGGTCAGGATCCGTTCACCATGCTCGCGCTCGCGCTGGCGCTGACGGTTCTGCTCGAGTTCGCGATCCAGTTCGCGCGGCTGCACGATCGACGCAAGGCCAAGCGGAGTCCGGACTGGATGGACATCTCCGACGACGAGGCCTCTCCGCTCGATCACCGGGTCGGCTCGGAACAGGCCTCCGCGGTGGAGCGACCCGCCCCGGTGGCTCCCGCGTCGACTCTGGGCGGTGCCCCGAAGCGGAGTTCGGTGCGCGCGGCCGACACATTCGATGACATCCTGTAGGGGATGAGTACGAACCCTGTGATCACCGGTGAACAGCTGTCCGCCTTCACCGAGCGGCTGGACTTCGCGATCGATCCCTTCCAGATCCAGGCGTGCACCGCACTGGAGGACGGACTCGGGGTCCTCGTGTGCGCGCCGACCGGTGCGGGCAAGACGATCGTCGGCGAGTTCGCCGTCCACCTCGCGTTGGCGCGCGGCGGCAAGTGCTTCTATACGACGCCGATCAAGGCGTTGAGCAATCAGAAGTACCACGATCTGGTGACGGCGCACGGCGACGAGAACGTGGGTCTGTTGACGGGCGACAACTCGATCAACTCGTCGGCGCCGGTGGTCGTCATGACCACCGAGGTGTTGCGCAACATGATCTACGCCGACTCGCCCGCGCTGGTCGGCCTGTCGCACGTGGTGATGGACGAAGTCCACTTCCTCGCCGATCGCTTCCGCGGTGCGGTGTGGGAGGAGGTGATCCTCGGACTCGACGCCGACGTGCGGGTGGTCAGTCTGTCGGCGACCGTCAGCAACGCGGAGGAGTTCGGCGACTGGATCACCGCGGTCCGCGGCGACACCGCCGTCGTCGTCGACGAGCATCGACCGGTGCCGCTGCACCAGCACATGCTGGTCGGCAACCGGATCTTCGAACTGTTCGACCGCCGTCCGCGCGGCGGCGACAAGCGGGAGGTCAATCCCGAGCTGAGCCGCTACATCAAGCACCGGGTCCTCGGTGCCGACGCGGTCGGTCAGTATCGGAACGCGATGGCGCGCGAGCGCGGACGGCGGGGCAGTCGATCGACCGGCGTCTCCCGTCCTCGCCTGATCTCGATGCTCGCCGACGAGGGCCTGCTCCCGGCGATCACCTTCATCTTCTCCCGCGCCGGTTGCGAGGGCGCCCTCGCCCAGTGCCTGCGTTCGGATCTGCATCTGCTCGAACCCGCCGAGGCCGACCGCGTCGACGAGGTCGTCGACCGTCATCTCACCGAGCTCGCCCCCGGCGATGCGGCGGTGCTCGGCGTCGACGATTGGCGCGCGGGGCTGCGCCGCGGTTTCGCCGCGCATCACGCGGGCATGCTGCCGACGTTCCGGCAGGCGGTCGAGGAGCTGTTCGTGATGGGTCTGGTGAAGGCGGTCTTCGCGACGGAGACCCTCGCCCTCGGTATCAACATGCCGGCGCGCAGCGTCGTGCTCGAGCGTCTGGTCAAGTACAACGGCGAATCGCATGTCGACCTCACGCCGGGGGAGTACACGCAGCTGACCGGCCGAGCCGGTCGCCGGGGCATCGACGTCGAGGGCCACGCCGTGGTGGTGTGGACGCCCGAGGTGATCCCCGAGCGGGTCGCCGGGCTCGCGGGCGCGCGCACCTTCCCGCTCCGGAGCTCGTTCGCACCCGAGTACAACATGGCGATGAATCTCATCGACCGGCTCGGACTCGACGGTTCCCGGGAACTGCTGCGGCAGTCGTTCGCCCAGTTCCAGACCGACCGCTCGGTGGTCGGCCAGGCCCGCCAGCTCGACTCGGCGACGCGGAGCCTGCGCAAGATCGACGGCGAGCTCGACGCCGCCTCCGGCAGGCACTCCCTCGATCCCGAGACGTTCGTCGAGTACGTCGAGCTGCGCGCGGCGATCAAGCAGCGCGAACGCGCTCAGCGGTTCATCCGCCGTTACGACAGCGAGCAGTCGATCGCCGAAGACCTGGGCGCCCTCAAACGCGGTCACGTCGTCGCGGTGCAGGCCGGTCGGCATCGAGGGTTGGCCGTGGTCCTGGATCCCGCGTGGCGGGGCGCCGACCCGAAGCCGCTCGTGTTGAGCGAGGACGGCTGGGTCGGTCGTGTCGGAACCACCGAGTTCGTCAATCCGCCGGAGGTCCTCGGCAACATCCGGGTTCCGAAAGACACCAGGACGCGTCACGCCCGCCGGGAGATCGCGGCGAGTCTGCGGGACTCCGGCATCGAGCGGCCGCGCGGCCGTGTCAAGAAGAACGCGGCACCGACCGATCACGAGCTCGACGAGCTTCGCGGACGTCTGCGCCGACACCCGGTGCACAAGGCGGCCGGACTGGACGATCTGTTCCGGTTGGCCGAGCGGCGCGCGCGGATCCAACGCGAGGTCGGCGCCCTGGAGAAGTCGGTGCACGAGCGGACCTCCCAACTCGAGACCGACTTCGACGCCGTCGTCGCCGTCCTGCTGGAGTTGAACTACCTGGAGGACGACGGGCAGGGCGCGTTGAGCGTGACCCCGACGGGAACGGTCCTGCGTCGGATCTACAGCGAGAGCGATCTCCTCGTCGCCGAGTGCATTCGCGCGGGCGTGTGGGATCGGCTGACGCCGCCGGACCTCGCCGCGGTGGTGTCCGCGGTGCTGTTCCAGTCGCGTCGCGAGTCGTACAACGCGGGCGTCGACTCGATGCCCGGGAACCGGGCGCTGCGGGAGGCGCTGACGGGCACCCTCCAGGTGTGGGAGGCGACCAATCGGGTCCAGGATCGACACGGAGTCGTTCAAACGCGTGAACCCGACACCGGCTTCTGTGCGGCGGTGTTCGCATGGGCGTCGGGGCGGTCGTTGCGGGAGGCGCTGGCCGCCGCGTCCGAACAGGGCAACCTGCTGTCCCCGGGCGACTTCGTCCGGTGGAACCGGCAGGTCATCGACCTCTTGGAGCAGATCCGAGGCAGCCTCGATCCGGCGGCGCCGTTGGCCGGAGCGGCTAAGCGGGCGATCGCCGGAGTGCGCCGAGGAGTGGTCGCCTCCGAGCTCGATTGACCCGCCGACACCGGTCGTTCATGCCGGGTGCGCGGGTCGTCCTGCGGTAGCCTGACACCCGACGCAGACAGGGCATTCGACACTGACGAGGAGAGGTCTAGATGACCACTGGCAATGAGCCGACCGAGCCGGGTGCACCCGTGCCCGACGACGACAAGACGTCGATCGTGGAGCGGCCGGACGTCCCGGTGTCGGATGCGCCGACCGTCGGAGACGATGCCGACGCCACCACGATCTCGCAGCTGCCCGCGACGCCGGCACCGCAGCCGGACGCGTCGACCACCGCACCGAATCCGGGAGACGGGCAGGCCGCGTACGAGCAGACCGCTTTCGCGCCCGGCCCGCAGCAGCCGTCCGTCGGCGGTACCGCACCCTACACGCAGGCCGGAGTTCCGTCGGAACCGACGACGCCGCAGCCGACGCCCGAGTACGGTCAGCAGGCTCCGCAGTACGGTCAGCCGCCCGCCTACGGTCAGCAGGCCCCCCAGTACGGCCAGAACCCCCAGCCAGGTGTCGCCCCGCAGTACGGTGCGCCCGGCCAGCCGCCCCAGTCAGGCCAGCCGCCCCAGTACGGCCAGCCCGGTCCGTACGGTCAGGCACCCCAGTACGGGGCGCCCGCCTACGGTCCGACCGGGCAGCCGCAGTTCGACCCGAACCAGGGGCAGCAGTCGGCTCCCGGCCAGTACGGTGCGCCGGCATACCCCCAGGCCGGGCAGCCCGGCCGGCAGCCGTACGGGGCACCCGCGTACGGTCAGCAGGCTCCGCAGGCCGGGCAGCAGCCGTTCGCCGCCGACCCGACCCTCAACCCGTACGCTCCGACGGCCGACGGCGCGTCGTCGAGCGGCGGCAAGGGCAAGCTGATCGCGATCATCGGCGGCGTCGTCGTACTGATCGCCGCGATCGTGCTGATCACCGCGTTCGTGTGGCCGAACTGGGCCAAGGGCGGGCTCAACCAGAGCGCCGTCGAACAGGGCGTGCAGAAGATCCTGACGTCACCGGATCCCGACGGCTACGGGCTCAAGGACGTCAAGAACGTCAGCTGCCCCGGCGGCCAGAAGGTCGAGCAGGGCACTACCTTCACCTGCTCGGTGACCGTCAACGGTGACAACAAGCACGTCACCGTGACCGTCAAGGACGGGGACGGCACCTACGAGGTGTCTCGCCCGACGAACTGAGGCCGGTCCGCCGATCGGGGCACTAGAACCTCTCGTCCCAGCCCAGTGCCGTGGACAGTCGGTTGACGCTGCTGTCGACGCCGAGTTCGGCGACGAGGGCGCGAAGACCGTCGAGGTCGGCTGGGGCGGTCGGCAGCACGTCGTCCTCGAGGCTGTGGACGGTCTCGGCATCCGTGCGCACGGCGACGACCACCCGGGCCGCGCGCAGGTAGTCCTTCGATTCGACGATCGAGTTGCGGGCCCGTTTGGCGAGCGACGACGACGGGTCGTACGCGGCGGCCTCGAGCGCGTCGAGGTCGCCGTACTCGGTGATGAGCTTGGCAGCGGTCTTGTCGCCGATGCCGGGGACGCCCGGCAGGCCGTCCGACGGGTCGCCGCGCAGGATCGACATCTCCGCGTACGCGGCGCCGGCCCGGTCCGCCGGAACGTGGTACTTGTCGGCGACCTCGACCGGACCCATCAGCTCGGCGTTCTTGAGGCCGCGGCCCACGTACAGGACGCGGACGGTCACCGGATCGTCGGCCACCACCTGGAGGAGATCGCGGTCGCCGGAGACGACGAGGACGTCGTCGTCGGCCTCGGTGAAGGCCAGCGTGCCGATCACGTCGTCGGCCTCGCAGCCGACGGCCCCCGACGTGGCGATGCCGGCGCAGCGCAGCGCTTCGAGGATCATGTCGACCTGCGGGGTCAGCGTGTCGGGCACTTCTTCGACGTCACCGCTGCCGTCGCCTGCGGCGTGGTCGCCCACGGTCGCGACGCGATGCGCCTTGTACGACGGAATCAGATCGGTGCGGAACGTCGGGCGCCAGTCCAGGTCGAGGCACACGACGAGCCGGGTGGGCCGATGCTCGGTGACGAGTGCGGCGATCGTGTCGATGAAGCCGCGCACCGCGTTCACCGGGCGCCCGTCGGGGGAGGTCATCTTCTCCGGCAGGGCGTAGAACGAACGGAACCACAGGCTGGCGCCGTCGAGGAGCATCACTGATCCGGTCATGCCATCAGCTTTCCACACCGGTGCAATACCCTGGGTGCCATGGCAGCCCGATTCGAGTCCGATGTGTACGCCCGGCGCCTGGAGCGCGCCGCCGACCTCACCGTCCACGCGGGGTTCGACGCCCTCGTGGTCGGTACCGGCCCCGACTTCCGCTATCTGACCGGCTCCGACGCGGACACCTTCGAGCGACTGACCGCCCTGGTGATCCCGGCCCGCGGCCGTGCGCGGGTGGTCACCGCGCGACTGGAACTGGCGTCGCTGCGCGATTCGGCGATCGGCGATCTCGACCTCGACGTCGTCGACTGGGTCGACGGTCAGGACCCGTACGCATTGGCTCTCGCGGGGCTCGCCGATCCTCGCCTGGCCGTCTCGGACACGCTGCCCGCACTGCATCTGATTCCGCTGTCCGAGCGCTTCTCGCACGCCCCCGAGCTGGCGACCGGGGTGCTCCGCGAACTCCGGATGATCAAGGACGACGCCGAGATCGAGGCGCTGCGGCGAGCCGGTGCGGCGATCGACCGCGTGCACGCGAGAATGGGCGAGTTCCTGCGGCCCGGACGCACCGAGGGCCAGGTGGCCGCCGACATCGACGCCGCGATCCTCGCCGAGGGCCACACCGTCGCCGAGTTCATCATCGTCGGTTCGGGGCCGAACGGCGCCGATCCCCATCACGAGCACTCCGACCGCGTGATCGGCGTGGACGACATCGTCGTGATCGACATCGGCGGACCGGTGGAGCCCGGGTACAACTCCGACTCCACGCGCACCTACTGCTTCGCGCCGCCGCGTCCGGACATCGCCGCCGCCTACGACGTCCTCGAACGGGCGCAGGCGGCCGCCGTCGCGGTGGCCAGACCCGGTGTCACGGCGGAGGCCGTCGACGCCGCCGCCCGGTCGGTGATCACCGAGGCGGGCTACGGCGACCGGTTCATCCACCGCACCGGCCACGGCATCGGCCTGTCGGTCCACGAGGAGCCGTACATCGTCGCGGGCAACGACGAGATCCTCCGCGAGGGCATGGCCTTCAGCATCGAGCCGGGCGTGTACTTCGGCGGCGACTGGGGCGCCCGCATCGAGGACATCGTCGTGCTGACCGCCGACGGCTGCGAGCCGCTCAACAACCGGCCGCACTCCCTGGTGCGGTTGGCGCCGTGAGGGGGCGGACGACGACCGCCACATCGGCGGGTGACGGCCGACGCCGGTCCGTCACCGCTCGACGAACATCGACCGCGCACCCATCACCCGCGTGATCGTCACTTCGATGACCACACGCTTCGGATTCTCGCGCGGCGCCTTGTAGCGCGCGGCATAGCGGTCCTCGGCGTCGCGCACGGACGTCGCGTCGGTCAGCACGCGCGCCGGCCCCTCGACGGTGATCCACCGCGCGCCGTCGACGTGCGACAGCGACGCATAGGCGCCGCGCGCCGCATTGACGGCCTTCTGATTCCCGCCCGAGGTGATCACGCGCGCGAGGCCGGCATCGAGGTCGACGGTGAAGCCGATCGGGCACACGTGCGGTGTGCCGTCGCGCCGGAGCGTCGCGATGGAGCCCAGATGCCGTTCGGTGAGCATCGCGTGAGCTGCGGGCGAGAGGTCGGCGAGGGTGCGCGGCATGCTCCGACACTAGTCGGCGGACGCCGGGCTGGAATACTGCAGGTGTGGGAACCATCGTGCTCTTCGGCGGACGCAGTGAGATCGGCGTCGCCACCGCATCCAGACTCGCCGCCGGCCGCGAAGTGGTCTTGGCGGCCAGACGCCCCGACGACCTGGCGGTCGAGACCAGAGTCCTGCAGGCCGCCGGAGCGACGGCGGTGCACACCGTCGCGTTCGACGCCGACGACATCGCCTCGCACCCCGGGCTCATCGAGGCCGTCGTGGCCGACCACGGACCGATCGAGGCCGCGATCGTCGCCTTCGGCGTCCTCGGCGACGGCGCCCGCGCCGAGACGGACGTCGAGCACGCTCTGGCGATCGCGCACACCGACTACTACGCGCAGATCAGTGTGATCACTCCGCTGGCGGTGGCGTTGCGGGCGCAGGGATCGGGGACGATCATCGCGTTCTCGTCGATCGCCGGAGTCCGCGCCCGCAAGGCCAACTACGTCTACGGCTCCACCAAAGCCGGACTCGACGCGTTCGTCAGCGGCCTCTCCGACGCACTGCACGACACCGGCGTCCGGGTGCTTCTGGCCCGGCCCGGCTTCGTCGTCGGCGCCATGACCCGAGACCTGATGGCCTCCGGGGTGAAGCCCGCGCCCATGTCCGTGACCGCCGACCAGGTGGCCGACGCCGTCGCGACCGCCTATCGGAGGGGGCGCCGCGAGGTCTGGATCCCCGGACCGCTGCGCGCCGCGGCGTTCGCGATGAGACTGGTCCCGCGGTTCGTCTGGAGGCGACTGTCGCGGTGAGCGCATCCTTCGTCGTCGTCGGCATCGGTGCCGCCGGGTGGAACGGGCTGACTCCGGACGCGCATCGCGAACTCGAGGCCGCCCGGATCGTGTACGGCTCCGCGCGGCAACTCGATCTGCTGCCTCCCGTCGTCGACGCCGAACGGATCGTCTGGCGCAGCCCGATGAGCGAGCATCTCGCCGAACTCGCCGAGTCCGCACCCGACGCGCCGGTGCACGTGCTCGCCAGCGGTGACCCGATGTTCCACGGTGTCGGGGCATCGCTGGTCCGCGTACTCGGCGCCGACCGCGTCGAGGTGATCCCGACGCCGTCGAGCGCCACGCTGGCGGCCGCCCGCCTCGGATGGGATCTGGCGCGCACCGTCGTCGTCAGCTGTGTCACCGCATCGGTCGACGTGCTCGCGTCCCGACTCACGGACGGTGCGCGGATCCTGATCCTGTCTCGCGACGCGACGACGCCCGCCGATGTCGCGGACTTCGCGACCGGGCGGGGATTCGGCGCCTCGCCGATGGCGGTGCTGTCGGATCTGGGCGCACCGCACGAACGACACCACACCGGCACCGCCGCGACCTGGACCGGGGCGCCGTCGTCGCTGAACATCGTCGCACTCGACTGCGTCGGTCCGGTGTCGAGTCGGGCCCCCGGACTCGACGACGACGAATACACCCACGACGGCCAGCTCACCAAGCGGCCGATCCGGGCGCTCACGGTCAGCGCGCTGCGCCCCGCCGAAGGCCAGACGCTGTGGGACATCGGCGCGGGATCGGGCAGCATCGGCATCGAGTGGCTTCGCCTTCTCGACGGCGGACGCGTCTACGCGTTCGAGTCCGATCCTGAGCGGGCGCGCGTCGTCGCGGCGAACGCGCAGCGCCACGGTGTCGGCGATCGCCTCGTGGTCCGCGGCGGCGCACCGGACGCTCTGGCCGATGCGCCGACTCCGGACACCGTCTTCATCGGCGGCGGCATGACGCCGCGGGTGCTCGAGCACGCGTGGTCCGCGCTGCGGGTCGGCGGGCGGATCGTCGCCAACGCGGTGACCCGCGAGACCGAGCGGCTCGTCGCCGACGCCGCCGACCGTCGCGGTGGCGACCTGCTGCGTCTGAGTGTGGAACACGCTGCGCCGCTGGGCCGTTCGACGGCGTGGCGACCCTCGCTGCCGATCGTCCAATGGACCGCGACCAAGACTGAGGACAACGCTTGACCGTCTACTTCATCGGCGCGGGACCCGGCGCCGCCGACCTCATCACCGTGCGCGGCGCCGAACTCCTGACGCGTTGCCGCACCTGCCTCTACGCGGGGTCCCTGGTGCCCCGCGAACTGCTCGACCGACTGCCCGCCGGCGCCGCCGCGATCGACACGGCGAGGATGCCGCTGACCAGGATCATCGCCGAGATCGCGAAGGCACACGAGGCCGGGCACGACGTCGCACGCCTGCACTCGGGCGATCTGGCCCTCTACTCGGCGCTCACCGAACAGCTCAAGCACCTGCGCGAGCTCGACATCCCGTACGAGCTGGTTCCGGGAGTGCCCGCGTTCGCCGCGGCCGCCGCCGCCCTCGACGCCGAGCTCACGGTTCCCGGCGTCGCGCAGAGTCTGCTCATCACACGGGTGTCGACGCTGTCGACCGATATGCCGCCGGGGGAGGACCTGGCGTCTCTGGCTCGCACCGGCGTGACCCTCGCCCTGCACCTCGCGGCGCACCGCACCGAGCAGATCGTCGAGGAGCTGACGCCGCACTACGGCGCCGACGCTCCGACGGCGACCGTCGCGTTCGCCTCGCGTGCCGATCAGCAGATCGTGCGCGCACCGCTCGCGGATCTGCCCGCGGCCCTCGCCGACGCGGGCATCACCAAGACCGCGGTGATCCTCGTCGGGCGCGCGCTCGACGGGGCCGCGCACCCCGACCTCGTCGACAGCTATCTGTACTCGCAGGCGCGCATGACCAAGCTCCGAGGGAACGTCGCCGATGCCTGAGGTCCTGATCCTAGGAGGCACCGGCGAGGCCCGGGCGTTGGCGGCGCGACTGGCCGACGACGGCGTCGACGTGATCAGCTCCCTCGCCGGACGGGTGAGGAATCCGCGCCTCCCGGTGGGCGATGTTCGGATCGGCGGTTTCGGGGGCCGAGAAGGTCTCGCGGACTACTTGCGCGAGAACGGAGTCGGCACACTCGTCGACGCCACGCACCCGTTCGCCGCGCGGATCACCCCGAACGCCGTCGACGCGTGCGATGACGCCGATGTGCCGTACCTCCGACTCGCCAGACCCGCGTGGGAGCCGGGACCGCGGGACCGCTGGACGCGCGTGCCCGACATCGCCGCGGCGGCGCGGGCCGTCGCCGACCGCGGCGGACGGGTGTTCCTGACCACGGGCCGCCAGGACGTGTCCGCTTTCGCGGGCGTCGACAACGCGTGGTTCCTGATCCGCGTGGTCGACGAGCCCGACACCGCGCTGCCTCCGCACCATCTGGTCCTCCGCTCCCGCGGACCGTACACGCTCGCGAACGAGCGTGCGCTGATCGATGAGCACCGACTCGATCTGATCGTCACCAAGAACAGCGGCGGGTCGCTGACCTCGGCGAAGTTGCACGTCGCCGCCGAACGCGGTATCGAGGTGATCGTCGTCGACCGGCCGCCCGAACCCGCCGGGACGCTCTCGGTGTCGACCGTCGAGGAGGCGATGGAACGGGTACGCGGCCTGCTCGGTTGAGCACTGACCGGGGACCGATCTGACCGTGTCGTCATCGCATCCTCGCGCAAACGGTACGTGTGCTCGGAGCCGCCGCGTATACGAGGTCGGCTCCGAGCACACGTACCACTCCCGCGAGAACGACGTCCCGACCGATCGGATCAGCGCCCGTAATGCCGCGGGGTGAACGCCAGATCGCCGCCGGGCCGCCGCGCGGCGACCGTCGTCGACGAGCCGATGATCAGCAGGGTCCGCATGTCGACGGTTGTCGGATCGAACTCTCCCGCCGTGGTGACGAGCAGCCGTTCGCCCGGGCCGCCGACATCGCGGCCCTGGACCACGACACGATCGGCGGGCACCAGTTCGGTGAGCAGTTCCTTGAGCCGCTCGATCTGCTCGGTGCGCTTGGCCGAGGCCGGATTGTAGATCGCGACGGCGAGGTCCGCGGCGATCGCGTGCCGCAGCCGGTCCTCGATCACGGCACCCGGCTTGAGCAGGTCCGACAGTGAGATCACCGCGAAGTCGTGACCGATCGGCGCACCGGCGCGCGCCGCGACCGCGTGCGCCGCGCTGACGCCCGGCACCACGCGGACCGGAACGTCTCGCCAGGCCGGTTCGGACGCGACCTCGCAGACGGCGGCGGCCATCGCGAAGACACCGGGATCGCCGGAAGACACCACGGCGACACGGGCGCCGCGGGAGGCGAGATCGAGCGCGAACTCGGCGCGCTCGGCCTCGACCCGGTTGTCGCTGGCGTGCACGCGCTGCCCCGGTCGCGCGGCGACTCGCTTGAGATAGGTGGTGTAGCCGATCAGATCGGTCGCGGCGGCGAGTTCGGCGGCCACCTGCGGCGTCGTCTGGTCCACGGGGCCGGGACCGAGGCCGACCACGACCACCTCACCCGCGCCGCGCTGCTCGCCGGCGTACGGGTTGTTCCGCGCGCCGGGTACCACGATCAGCGAGAAGTAGGGCACGGTCGCCGGATCGACGTCCGCGACGCGCTCCACCCGCTGACGGTCGGTCGACGCGCGTTCGACATACCACGCCTCGTCGAGCCGCCCCGCCGTCTCCAGGGCCTCGCGAACCTTCCCGAAGGTCCGGCCGAGCTTCATCACCGCCAGCGCCCTGCCCGACCGGAAGTTCGCGACCAGCTCACCGGGTTCGGCGGTGCCGGGCACCACGGTGAGCGTCTCCTCACCCTCGACGAGCGGGATGCCGACGGCGGCCGCGGCCGCGCTCACCGAGGTGACGCCGGGGACGATCTCCGCCTCGAAACGATCGACCAGACGCTTGTGCATGTGCATGTACGAACTGAAGAACAGCGGGTCGCCCTCGGCGAGGAGGACGACATCGCGTCCGGCCTCCAGATGCTCGGCGAGCCGCGCGGCGCTCGCGGTGTAGAAGTCGCTCATCGCCCCGGCGTAACCGCCCGGGTGGTCGGTGGTCTCGACGGTGAGGGGATACATGAGCCGCTCGTGGATCTGGCCGTCGCGCAGGTACGGCCCGGCGACGCCGAGTGCGATCGAGTTCCCGTGCCGAGCCGAGTGGAAGGCGATCACGTCGGCCTCGCCGATGATCCGCGCGGCCTTGACCGTGACCAGCTCGGAGTCGCCGGGACCGAGTCCCACACCCCACAGTTTGCCGCTCACTCGACCACGCTCGCGAGGGCGTTGAGTGCGGCGGCGGTGATCGCCGAGCCGCCGCGTCGTCCACGGACGGTGACGAACTCGAGGTCGGTGCGGGCGGCGAGCGCCTCGCACGACTCGGCCGCCCCGATGAAGCCGACCGGGGCGCCGATGATCGCGGCCGGCCGCGGCCAGCCCTCGTCGATCAGATCGAGCAGCGCGAACAGTGCGGTCGGTGCGTTGCCGATGGCGACCACCGCACGGTCGAGGTCCTCGCGCCAATAGTGCAGTGCGGCGGCCG
Source organism: Gordonia humi (assembly GCF_014197435.1). NCBI lineage: Bacteria > Bacillati > Actinomycetota > Actinomycetes > Mycobacteriales > Gordoniaceae > Gordonia > Gordonia humi. The sequence goes on along the minus strand of NZ_JACIFP010000001.1, from coordinate 3,373,140 downwards.
TACGCGTGTTGCCGATCTTCTCGGCGAGCTCGGCGACGCCCGGTTCACGCAGGTGGCAGCGGACGTCGTTGTCGGCGGGAAGTCGCGTGCGCGTCACACCCGAGGCCACCATGTTCGTGTCGCACAGGATCGGTCCGCCCGCGGCCAGGGCGGCCCGCGCGGCCGTCACCACGCCCGGGGTCGCCACGACGTCGTCGGCCAGATCGGTCTGTCCGGAGGCGTGGATCATCCGCACCACCACGGGCTCCACATCGGCGGGAAAGCGGGCGAGGTCGGACTCCTCGCGGATCATGGCGAACGAACGGCGGTAGATCTCCGCGCCGTCACGGATGTACTCGGTCATAGTGCGTTCGAGACTACTGAGGCGATGGTTCGTCCCGAAACCGAGGCAATGGTTCGTCCCGAAACCGAGCCGATAGTCCGTCCCGAACAGGCGGGCGCCCGAGCGTTCGGTCAGCGTGCGCCGCGCCGATATCCGTCGCCGGACGCCTCGACGCGCACGTGCGGGCGGGCGGGGGATCCGCACCCGCGTGCGCACCCCACCCAGTGCTCGGCGGACGGCGTATCGTCGTCGAGGTGGCGGGCGGCGACGTGCCTGCGCAGGTCGTGGCGCACATCCGCCAGCGATCTCACGCAGCCGGGTGATCCCGTGCACGCGGTCAGCGACACCCACGGCGACCGCGCGTCGAAGACGAAGCCGAGGGGAGCGAGGACGCGGACGACGGTCTCGGCGACGGCCTCGTCGAGGTCGCCGATGAGGATCTCGCGCTCGGCCGTCACCGTGACCGGTCGCCCGACCGCCGCGGCGTAGCGCGCCTGCTCGGCGGTGAGGCGCCCGAACGGAACCACGGCGCCGAGCACCACCCGCCCGTCCGACTGCTCGAACCAGCCGACTCGCGGATCGGGGTGCACCGCATCGGGGATCCGACGGTCGACGGTCTCGAGCCGCTCGTGGAGCTCGGCGAGACGAGCCGCGGGGAGATCGCCGATACGCCACGCGCCGTCGGCGAGATCGTGGAACGTCGACGCGGCGTGCGCCATCGTCGCGGGGAGGTCGGCGAGCGGCATCGGACCGCCCACCGCACGGCCGTCGACGACGACGACCGCAGAGTCGGCGTCGACCGCCACACCGGTCACATCGGTGCGGTGGGCCAGGACGTCGCCGCGCCCGTCGTCGAGGCCGAACCAGAATCGACCGGACAGGCCGCTCGACCACGACTGCGCGGTGAGATGGGCGCCCAGCTCGTCCGCGACGGGACGCAGATCGGCGAGCCCACCGATCCGACCGGTCAGCGGCGAGGTCGCGATGTTCCGCACCCGATCGTGGTCGGCGTCGCCGGCCAGTCCGGCGGCGGTCACGGCGGCACCGAATCCGGCGACGTCGCTGATCCCGCGGACCTGAAGGTTGCCGCGGACGGTGATCTCGATCGCGCCGTCGCCGTACTCGTCGGCCGCCAGCGCGAGAGCCTCGAGAGCCGCGGCGTCGATCACCCCGCCCGGCACGCGGATGCGCGCCAACTCCCCGTCGGCCGCGGTGTGCGTGCGGAACACGCCCGGGCAGCGATCGGGGACGGGTGACGACGGCGCAGAACTCACCCCTCCAGGGTAGGCCCGACTCTCGGCGGATCCGCCGCCCGCCGCCGCGGACCCATCAATTACGCTGATCACACATACGCGACGAGAGAAGCCGGTGAGAAGCCGGAGCGGACGCGCCACTGTGAGGGGCCGCATCACGGGCCCCGAGCCAGACCCCTCGTCGCACCCCAGGCCGGGTGCACCCGGTCGACCCTACGATGCCGGGCGCGCCAACCCGGCGAGGAGTGACCCCGTGATCACACTGCTGTCCACGTCCGACACCGATCTGCGCACCGCGGCCACGTGCGGCGCCGACTACCGGGTGGCCAACCCCAGCCGCATCCTCCTCGACGAGATCCCGGGACTGATCGACGGCGCCGACCTCGTGGTGGTCCGGATCCTCGGCGGTCGACGAGCCTGGGAGGAGGGCCTCGACGCCGTCCTCGCGCAGTCGGTTCCGGTGATCGTGCTCTCCGGTGAACTCAATTCCGATCCGGATCTGATGGCGCTCTCGACCGTGCCGACCGGCGTCGCGGCGCAGGCGCACAGCTACTTCGTCGCCGGCGGGCGCGCCAACATCGAGGCTGTGCACGACTTCCTCTCCGACACCGTGCTTCTCACCGGACTGGGTTTCGCCCCGCCGGTCGAGACGCCCGCGTGGGGGACGCTCGAACGCGCCGCCGGTGCCGTCTCCGCAGACGCGCCCCGCATCGGCGTCCTCTACTACCGCGCCCAGCACCTGGCGGGCAACACCGACTACGTCGACACGCTCTGCGGCGCGATCGAGACCCACGGTGCGGCGGCCGAAGCCGTCTTCTGCGCGTCGCTGCGGGCCGCCGACGACGACCTGATCGCGCACCTGGGCACGTTCGACGCGCTGATCGTCACCGTCCTCGCCGCCGGTGGCACCACACCGGCGACCGCGGGCGCCGGCGGCGACGACGAGGCCTGGAACGTCGAACGCCTCGCCGGCCTGGACATCCCGATCCTGCAGGGTCTGTGCCTGACGTCGTCGCGGGCCGACTGGGAGGCCGCCGACGACGGTGTCTCACCGCTCGACGTCGCCAGCCAGGTCGCCGTGCCCGAGTTCGACGGCCGGATCATCACGGTCCCGTTCTCGTTCAAGGAGTTCGACGAGAACGGACTGCCCTTCTACGCGCCCGACCAGGAGCGCTGTGCGCGCGTCGGCGGGATCGCCGTGCGCCACGCCCGTCTGCGACATCTGCCCGCCGCGGACCGGAGGATCGCCCTGCTGCTGTCGGCGTATCCGACCAAGCACGCGCGGATCGGCAACGCCGTCGGTCTGGACACCCCGCGCAGCCTCGTCCACCTCCTGCGCGCCCTCCATACGGCGGGCTACACGATCGACGCCGGGATCCCCGGTCTCGGCGCGACCGAGGCCGACGACGATCCCGACGCCCTGATGCACGCCCTCATCGACGCCGGCGGGCAGGATCAGGACTGGCTCACCGAGGAGGCCCTCGCCGCCAACCCGATCCGGGTGTCCGCGGCCGACTACACCGCGTGGTTCGAGACGCTGTCCGACGGACTGCGCGCGTCCGTCGTCGAACACTGGGGTCCGCCCCCGGGCGAGCTGTTCGTCGACCGCTCCGTGAACGCCGACGGCGACATCGTGATCGCCGCGATGACGTTCGGCAACGTGGTCCTGCTGGTGCAGCCGCCCCGCGGATTCGGCGAGAACCCCGTCGCGATCTACCACGACCCCGACCTGCCGCCGAGCCACCACTACCTGGCGAGCTACCGCTGGCTCGCCTCGCGCACCGACGTCGACGGCTGGGGCTTCGGCGCCGACGCCATCGTCCACATCGGCAAGCACGGGAACCTGGAGTGGCTACCCGGCAAGACGCTCGGCATGTCCGCGGACTGCGGAACCGACGCCGCCGTCGGCGACCTCCCGCTGATCTACCCGTTCCTGGTGAACGATCCGGGTGAGGGCACGCAGGCCAAGCGTCGCGCGCACGCGGTGCTCGTCGACCACCTGATCCCGCCGATGGCGCGCGCGGAGAGCTACGGCGACATCGAACGCCTCGAACAACTGCTCGACGAGCACGCGAACATCTCCGCGCTCGATCCGTCCAAACTCCCCGCGATCCGCCAGCAGATCTGGACGCTGCTGACCGCGGCGAAGATGGACTCCGATCTGGGGCTGGCCGAACGGCCCGACGAAGAGGTCTTCGACGACATGCTGCTGCACGTCGACGGCTGGCTCTGCGAGATCAAGGACGCCGCGATCCGCGACGGGCTGCACGTCCTGGGGCAGGCGCCGGACGCCGAGACCGAGGTGGACCTGGTGCTCGCGATGCTGCGCGCCCGCCAGATCTGGGGCGGATCGCAGACGCTTCCCGGACTGCGCGAGGCGCTCGGCCTGGTCGAGAACGAATCCGCCCGCGGCGACGTCGACCGCGTGGAGCAGATCGCCCGCGATCTGGTGTCGGCCTGCGCGGCAGGGGACTGGTCCGACGCGGCCGTGGCCGCCGCCGCGGACGGCCGCCCCGACCAGGTGCGTGCGATCCTCGAATTCGCCGCCCACGAGGTGATTCCGCGCCTTCGTGAGACGTCGCGGGAGATCGACCAGGTGTTGCACGCCCTCGACGGCGGATTCATCGAGGCCGGTCCGAGCGGATCGCCGCTGCGCGGTCTGATCAACGTCCTGCCCACCGGCCGGAACTTCTACTCCGTCGACCCGAAGGCCGTTCCCTCGCAACTGGCGTTCGAGACCGGTCGCGCGATGGCCGACTCGCTCGTCGAACGGTACCTCGCCGATCACGGGCAGTACCCGGCGTCGGTCGGGCTGTCGGTGTGGGGGACCAGCGCCATGCGGACCTCCGGCGACGATGTCGGCGAGATCCTCGCGCTCCTCGGCGTCGCCCCGGTGTGGGACGAGATGTCGCGGCGCATCACCGGTCTGGAACTGGTTCCGCTCGACGAACTCGACCGCCCGCGCATCGATGTGACGATCCGCATCTCCGGATTCTTCCGCGACGCGTTCTCGCATGTGGTGACCATGCTCGACGACGCGGTGCGACTCGCCGCCGACGCCGACGAACCCGATGAGCTGAACTACGTCGCCGCGCACGCCCGTGCCGCCCTCGCCGAGCACGGCGACGCCCGCCGCGCCAGCACACGCGTGTTCGGCTCGCGGCCGGGCACCTACGGCGCGGGCCTGCTGCAGTTGATCGACTCGAAGCAGTGGCGCACCGACGACGACCTCGCGGCCGTGTACACCGAATGGGGCGGCTACGCCTACGGCCGTGACCTCGACGGCGTCGCCGCGGTCGACGACATGCGTGCGGCGTACCGGCGGATCGCCGTCGCCGCCAAGAACACCGACACCCGCGAGCACGACATCGCCGACTCGGACGACTACTTCCAGTTCCACGGCGGCATGGTCGCGACCGTCCGCGCGCTGACCGGGGAGAACCCGGAGGCCTACATCGGCGACTCGACGCGCCCCGACTCGGTGCGCACCCGCACCCTCCACGAGGAGACCTCCCGCGTGTTCCGCGCCCGGGTGGTGAACCCCCGCTGGCTCGCCGCGATGCGCCGTCACGGCTACAAGGGCGCCTTCGAGATGGCCGCGACCGTCGACTACCTGTTCGGTTACGACGCGACGACCGACGTCGTCGCCGACTGGATGTACGAGCAGCTCACCGAGCAGTACGTGCTCGACGAGACCAACCGAGAGTTCCTCGAACAGTCCAATCCCTGGGCGCTGCACGGTATCTCGGAACGTCTGCTGGAAGCCGTCGAACGCGACATGTGGCATGAGCCGCCCGCCGAACTGCTCGACCGGCTGCGTCGGGTGTACCTGGAGGCCGAAGGCGACATCGAAGGGCGCGGCGAGGAGTAGGACGCGCGTCGCCTTCCCGCCGGGAACCAATCCGTCGTCTCGAGCGTTACACCCTCTAGAACACACCTCGTGCATCGGAGAGTGACGACACATGATCAGGCTCGCAATCGTGGCCTACCTCGTCGTGGAGATCGCGGCGTTCTGGGCGCTGACCCACTTCCTCGGATTCGGGTGGGCGCTGTTGATCACCGTCGGAGCGGCCGCGCTCGGGTTCGCCGTCCTCGGCAGACGGGCGCGCGGGCTCACCGCCGATCTGCGATCGGCGACACGGCGCGGCCCGACGGATCTCCGCCCGGCCGGCGACGGCGCGCTCTTCGCGGGCGCCGCGGTCCTGACGATCCTGCCCGGCGTCGTGTCGACCGTCGTCGGACTGCTGCTCATGACTCCGCCCGCCCGAGCGGTGCTGCGCCCGGCCGTGGAGGCGAGCATGTTGCGGCGTGCCACCGCGATCCTCGGCGGTGTCCCCGGCGGCCGTGTCCGGAACGGCCGATACGTGGACGGGACCGTCGAGGGCTCCGTGGTCGACGAGACCTCCGACGTCGTCGACGTCACCAAGCGTCGGCCCGACGGCACCGTGTACATCGACGTGCCCGGCCTCCCCGAGCCGCCGCCCGCACGCGGCTGATCCGGCGCGCCCTGACACAATCGACCCGTGACGACTCAGCTGCTTCTCGGCGGGATGGTCTATTCCTCGCCGGCCGTGCCCGATGCCACCGCCCTCGCGATCACCGACGGGACCGTCGTCTGGGTGGGGACCGACGACGTCGGTCGGGCCCTGCATCCCGACGCCGAGATCGTCGACCTAGAAGGACGCTTCGTCGCACCGGCGTTCGTCGACTCGCATGTCCACCTCACCGACACCGGACTGCGCCTGATCGGCCTGGACCTGAGTGAGGCCACCAGCCGGACCGACTGCCTGGCACGCCTGGCCGCCTACGTCGCCGACCACGACGCCGAGATCGTCTGGGGTCTGGGCTGGGACTCCTCGACGTGGGCCGGTGAGAACGACGCCGACGACATGCCGCCGTCGACCGCCGACCTCGACACGGTCGCCGGCGGTCGGCCGATCTACCTGTCGCGCATCGACGAGCATTCGGCGGCGGCGTCGAGCGCGCTGCGCGAGATGGTCCACGGCATCGAAGCCGCGACCGGATTCGACCCTCAGGGTCCCCTCGTCGCCGACGCGCACCATCGCGTGCGCGCCGCGGCCCGCGCGCTGATCACTCCGGAAGCGCGCCGCCGCGCCCAGCTGCGCGCGCTCGACCACGCCGCCTCCCGCGGCGTGGTGGCCGTCCACGAGAACGGCGGACCCGACATCAGCGGGGTCGACGACTTCCGCTCGATCGCCGATCTCGATCACCCGGTGATGGTCCGCCGCTACTGGGGGCAGCCGGTCAGCACGCTGGAGGAGGCGCGCGCGGTGGTCTCGGCCATGGGCGCCGATGCGATCGGCGGCGACCTGTTCGTCGACGGCGCCATCGGTTCGCGCACCGCGTGGCTCACCGAGGAGTACACCGACGCGCCCGGCGAGTTCGGCGTGGCCTACCTCGACGAGGAGACCATCGCGAATCACCTGCGGGCGACGACCCTGGCAGGCGTGCAGGCCGGTTTCCACGTGATCGGGGACGGCGCCGTCGCCGCAGTCGCCGCGGCGATGTCCACCGTGGCCGACGAACTCGGCACCCCGGCGCTGGCGCGCTGCGCGCATCGCCTCGAACACGCCGAGATGGTGACCCCCGAACAGGCCGAACTCTTCGCGCGATGCGGAGTAGTGGCCAGCATGCAGCCCCTCTTCGACGATGAGTGGGGCGGCGACGACGCCCTCTACATCCGTCGACTCGGCGATCGGGCACCCACCCTCAACGACTTCGCCGGACTCGCCAGAGCCGGTGTCGCGCTGGCCTTCTCCAGTGACGCACCGGTGTGCGACATCGATCCGTGGGCGAGCATCCGCGCCGCCGTGCACCACCACGCTCCGACCAACGCGGTCTCGCCGCGCGCGGCCTTCGCGGCCTGCACCCGCGGCGGCTGGCGTGCCGGGGGAGTCAACGACGGTCTCACCGGGACCCTGGTTCCCGGCGCACCCGCACACTACGCGGTGTGGGACGTCGACGCCCTCGTCGTCGCGGCCTCGCACGCGGGTGTGCAACGCTGGTCCACCGACCCGCGCTCGCGGGTGCCCGCACTGCCCGACGTCGCACCGGGCGCACGACTGCCCGAATGCGTGCGAACGGTGATCGGCGGGGTCACCGTGTACGAGCGGCCGACTGCGTGAGGATGCCCGCGTGGGCGTGGCGCCCCCTCGGCGCCGCCGCATCGGGTGGACTGATGTTCGCGGCGTTCCCGCCGCGTGACCTCTGGTTCCTGGCACCGGTCTCGCTCGGGCTGCTGTACGCGGTGCTGCGTGTGGGCCGACCCCGGATCCGGGTCGGCGCACTCTCGGGGTTCGTGTTCGGGCTCGTGTTCTTCGTTCCGCTGCTGCCGTGGATCGGCGAGTACGTCGGTGCGGTGCCCTGGCTGGCGCTGAGCGTCGTGATGGCCCTGTACCTGGCGGCGTTCGGCGCGATCGCGACGCTCACCATGCGTCTGCGGTGGGCCCCGCTGTGGTTCGCCGTGGCGTGGACCGGTGTCGAGGCGATCCGCTCGTCCTTCCCGTTCGGTGGATTCCCCTGGGGACGAGCGGTGTTCAGTCAGACCTCGGGGCTGTTGCTGCCGACCGCATCGGTCGTCGGCGCCCCCGGCGTCTCGCTGCTCGTCGCGCTCGTCGGCGCAGGCGGCGCATCGCTGGTCCTGTCGGCGATCGCGTTGCGCGACGGCGTCGCCTCGTGGCGTCGACTGCTCGCGCCGACCGCCGCGCTGATCGTCCCGCTGATCGCGGGCGGCGTACTGGCCGCGACCGGGGCCCCCGGCACCCACGGCTCCTCGACGATCGAGGTGGCCGCGATCCAGGGCAATGTGCCCCGACTGGGGCTCGACTTCAACTCCCAACGCCGCGCCGTCCTGGACAATCACGTCCGCGAGACCCTCGACGTCGCCCGTCAGGTGCGTGACGGCGAGCGCACACAGCCCGACCTCGTGCTCTGGCCGGAGAACGCCTCGGACATCCCACCGCTCCAGAACGCCGACGCCGCCTCCGAGATCCGCGGAGCGGTGACCGTCTCGCGGGCCCCGATCACCGTCGGCACGCTGATGCCCGGAGCCGACGGCCCGACCAACAGCGTCCTGCTGTGGGGACTGCATGACGGGGTGGCCGACGACCTGCCGTCCGACCGCTACGACAAGCACATCATCCAGCCGTTCGGCGAATACCTGCCGTGGCGCGGATTCTTCCGGCACTTCTCCTCGTACGCCGACCGGGCGGGCAACTTCCAGCCCGGAACCGGTCCGGCGATCCTGACCGCCCAGACGGCCAAGGGGCCGGTCCGAATCGGCGTGTCCACCTGCTGGGAGGTCGCCTTCGACCGTTCGCCCCGGCAGGCCGTCGACGACGGCGCTCAGCTCCTGTACGTGCCGACCAACAACGCGACGTTCGGACTCACCGACATGAGCAGCCAGCAGTTGGCGATGTCGCGGGTGCGAGCGGTCGAGACCGGGCGGTCGACGGCGGTCGTCGCGACCAGCGGACTGAGCGCGCTCATCCGCCCCGACGGCTCGATCATCTCCTCGAGCGAACTGTTCGAGCCCGCGGCGCTGCAGAGCGCCATGGAACTGCGCGAGGGCGCCACCCCCGCGGTCCGGCTCGGCCCCTGGCCCGAGCGAGTCGTTCTCCTGGTCATGGCGATCGCATTTTTGGTCGCGCTCGTGGCAACGACTAACCTCGAAATGTTCGTCGGCGAATCTAGGCTTCGCAGGACCCGCGATGGGTCGCCGACCGGTGGGACGAAGGAGCACGATGAGCGGTAGCGATCAGAGCGTGGTGGGGCAGCAGGGCGCGGGCGCGCTCGTCGTCGTCCCGACGTTCAACGAACGCGAGAACCTCCCGCTCATCACCGAGCGCCTGTTCACCTCGCTCGGCGACGTGCATCTGCTCATCGTCGACGATTCGAGTCCGGACGGCACCGGCGAGGTCGCGGACGCTCTCGCCGCCGACGACGCCGCGGACCGGATCCACGTGCTGCACCGGACCGCCAAGGACGGACTGGGCAAGGCCTACCTCGCCGGGTTCGCCTGGGGACTCGACCGCGACTACCGGGTTATCGTGGAGATGGACGCGGACGGCTCGCACGCCCCCGAACAGCTGCACCGACTCCTGGCCGCGATCAACGACGGCGCGGACCTGGTGATCGGCTCCCGCTACGTTCCCGGCGGCGCCCTGGTCAACTGGCCCAAACGACGTGAGCTCCTGTCCAAGGGCGCCAACACCTATGCGCGTATCGCATTGGGCGTCAAGGTCAACGACATCACCGCCGGATACCGCGCGTTCCGCCGCGAGGTCCTGGAGACCATCGGCCTGGACCGGGTCGAGTCGGCGGGATACTGCTTCCAGATCGATCTCGCGTGGCGCACCCTGCAGAACGGGTTCACCATCCGCGAGGTCCCGATCACGTTCACCGAGCGCGCCATCGGCGAATCGAAGATGGACGGCGGCGTCATCGCCGAATCCTTCATCAACGTGGCCCGGTGGGGCGTTCAGGGGCGTCTGGCCAAGCTCCGTCGCTGACCCGCGCCGGCCGGTCGGACGATTCCACCCCGCGTCCGGTGCATTCGCGGGCGGCCCGACACAGAACGAGCCGACATAGAACGAGCCGACACAGAACGAGCGGGGCCTCGACTCATCGAGTCGAGGCCCCGCCGTCGTGATCTCTTATGCGGTTCCCCCGCGGCGACGCTGCTTGAGCAGGTCCAGCCGCTCGGTGAGAAGAACCTCGAGCTCCTCCTCGGAGCGGCGCTCCAGGAGCATGTCCCAGTGGGTGCGCGGCGGCTTGCCCTTCTTCTCCTCGGGCTCGGCGCCTTCGAGGATCGTCCCCTCCATACCGTTCTTGCACGGCCACTTCGACGGGATCTCCGCGTCGTCGGCGAAGGGGATGTCGAAGATCTCACCATTGTCGGTGCGGTACTGGACGATCCGCCGCGGCGCGAGGTCGTGGTCGCGGTCGGTCTCGTAGCTCACCGCTCCGAGACGGCTACCGCGCAGTACTCGATCAGCCATTCATGGTTCCTCTCTCTGGCAGATTATCCACACCAGTCTACGCGTCGCGACGTGTCGCCGTGCAGACCGTGCGGGTCGGTGAGGGTAACGTGCTCAGCGTGTCGTCGACCTCACCCCACAAGCGCCCGTACGCCTGCGCCTGGTGCGGGCGGGAGATGGTCGACTCCGATGCGGGCCGTCGGCGGAAATACTGTAAACGGTCGTGCCGCCAGCGGGCCTACGAACAGAGAACGCTTCTGGCGGGCACCGCTATTCCCGCCGACGCGGTGATCCTCTCGACCGACGAGGCCGCGGCACTGGGCGACCGGCTCTTCGCCGTCCGATGCGCCGCCGAAGACGTGCGCACGGCGGTCGCCGAGAACGCCGACGCCGCCGAGCTCACCGTGCTCACGGACGAACTCGTCGCCCTGGCCGCGGCCGCCGAACGGCTCCGATGACCGAGGCCGCCGACGACCGTCGTGACGACACCGGGCTCGAACTCCACTGTTCCCGCCGGGCCGCCGTACACTCGTCACCGTGACTCGACCGCGTCCGGAGACGCCCCACGGCGACGAACCGCAGTCGCCGCTGCACCGTGCGGGTGAACTGATCTCCCGCACCGACTCGTCCGACGCCGCCGTGAAGGCCGCACAGATCGCGCGACGGTTGGCACCGGCCGACACCCACGTCTTCCCGCCCGTGGCCGAACGCACCTCCGATCGCATCGCCCGCGTGATCGGCGACTCCCGGCCCGGCAGGCAGAGTGCCGTCCGCGAGCTCGGTCTGGCGTCGGTCGCCGTGTGGCAGAATCTCGTCGAACGTCGTCGCCCGACGACCGCCGATGCGCCGGTGGCCGTCACGATCCTGTTCACCGATCTCGTCAGCTTCTCCTCCTGGGCGCTGCGCGCCGGGGACGATCGCGTCCTGGAACTGATCGGGCAGGTGAACCGGGTGTGCGCCGAAGTGATCCGCCGGCACGGCGGACACGTGGTCAAGACGCTCGGCGACGGGACGATGGCCGTGTTCGTCGACGCCGCACAGGGAGTCGACGCCGCCTACGAATGCGGGGAGGCCGTCACCGCGATCACCGTCGACGGACATCGGCCCGCCCTGCGTGCCGGTCTGCACACCGGCGAACCGCGAGCGGTCGGCGACGACTACATCGGCGTCGACGTGAACATCGCGGCGCGCGTGTGCGACGGCGCGGGCGCGGGCGAGATCTTCGTCAGCGAGACGACTCTCGCAGACCTCGACGCCGATCGGTACGCGGTGAAGAAGCGGCGGTTCCGTGCGAAAGGCGTTCCGAAGGAACTGTCGGTGTATCGAGTGCTCCCTCGCCTGTAGGGCCCGCGGGCGCGCGCGGCATGGACGTCGCTCGCGCATGTCGGCCGCGCGCGAGGATAATGAAGCGGGTGGCGCTCTTCGACGACGACGAACTCGAGCAGTTCTACCGACGTATCGAGTCGAGTACGGCTGCCGCGAACGCGCGCCCGCGCCGTCGACGTCGCCTGGTGGAGACCACCGCGGTCGTGTGTCCAACGCCGGAGAAGATCGCGTACCCCGACTACGCCGCCGTCGCCGGTGCGATCCTCGCGATCACCCGGTCCTCGCGCGGCCGACCGTCGCTGCGCTGCTACGAATGCCGATGCGGCTACTGGCATCTGACGAGCGGTGTGCCGCGACCGGGGTGAGCAGGCAAGGGGTGAGCAGGCCACACGCGACGAAGGCCCCGACCCGGTGGGGTCGAGGCCTTCGTCACTGAAGGTGGGGTGTCAGCGGTGTTGCTGCGGCGATCCGAGCACTGCGACCGGCGAGTTCGACAACTGGAGTGCCGCGCGGTCTGCATTGCTCATGTGCATCATCTTGTTGATCCGGCTGCCGTAACCGCGGATGGTCGACGCGAACGTCGGACTGGTGCTGTTTCGCATGGTGGAGTCCTCCTCCGTCTTCTTCAGTCCACACCAAGGTAACCATTGATCCACTCGCCGTCAACCATCATTCCCTGCGTGTTAACTTTCCGTTCACCTTGACTCGCGGGCGCAGAGCCTCATCGCACGAGTGCGGCGAGACGCTCGATCTCGGCGGCCGAACCGGGGGACACCAGCATCGTGGTGACTCCGGCGGCCTCCCAGACGCGGATCTGCTCGCGTACGTGCGCTTCGTCGCCGATGATCGCCGAGTCGTCGACCGCCGCATCCGGGATGATCTGCGCCGCCTCGTCCTTGCGTCCGGAGCGGAACAGGGCGGTCACCTCGTCGACGATGTCGGCGTAGCCCATGCGGCGATAGACCTCGGCGTGGAAGTTGGTGTCCTCGCTGCCCATACCGCCCAGGTAGAGCGCGAGCATCGGTTTGACGGCGGCGTACACCGCCTCCCGGTCGTCGGTGACGACGATATGCGCCGTCGCGCAGATCTCGAAGGTCTCACGGGTGTTCCGCGCGCCCGGCCGAGCGAAGCCCTCGTCGAGCCACTCGTTGTACTGATCGGCCAGGCGCGGCGTGTAGAACAGCGGCAGCCAGCCGTCGGCGATCTCCGCCGCCAGCGCGATGTTCTTGGGGCCCTCGGCCCCGAGGAAGACCGGGATGTCCGACCGCAGCGGATGGACGATCGGTTTGAGCGCCTTGCCCAGGCCGGTGGTGCCGTCCCCGGTCAACGGCAGCCGATAGTGCGGACCCTCGCTGGTGACGGGGGCTTCGCGCGCCCAGACCCGGCGCATGATGTCGATGTACTCGCGGGTGCGGGCCAGTGGTTTGGGGAAGGGCTGTCCGTACCAGCCCTCGACGACCTGCGGTCCGGAGACGCCGAGGCCGACGATGTGTCGGCCGCCGGACAGGTGGTCGAGTGTCAGGGCTGCCATCGCGCACGCTGTCGGTGTCCGAGCCGACATCTGAATGACGGAGGTGCCCAACCGGATTCGTTCGGTCTCGGAGCCCCACCAGGCGAGGGGAGTGTAGGCGTCCGAGCCCCACGCCTCCGCGGTGAACATCGAGTCGAATCCGTGCGCCTCGGCTGCGGCGACGAGTTCGCGGTGATTGGTCGGAGGCTGTGCGCCCCAGTAGCCGAGCTGTAATCCGAGTTTCATATGTCGAATGTATCGGCAGTCACAGGAATCATCCGATTGGACGACACTCAGATGCATATCAACGGACGGCAGGGCTCGGGAGACGTGCCGACGAGGGCGGCTTCCCCGGCGGTCGACCAGCGGGGAAGCGGCCCTCGTCAGCGGATCTCTAGACGGTATGTAGTGACCGCCGACTTCCGTCGGGCGTTGCGGGCCGGGGCCTCACTCACAAAGACTCGTGGGTTACCGGACAGGATGTCCCCTGCCCGGCCTATCCGACATTTGTGGGAGGCCCCGGTGTTTACAGAGCGTACGAGTGTAGGTCTGGATGTGCACGCACGTTCGATTGTTGCCGCAGCGATCGACGGTGAAACGAATAGACTGGTTCAGGCGAGATTGACCCCAGCGTATGAACATGTGCGGTCCTGGCTTCAGAACTTGCCGGGCCCGGTCGCGGTCACCTACGAGGCCGGGCCGACTGGGTTCGGCCTGTACAGGTACCTTACTGAGGCCGGAATCCGATGCGAGGTCGCTGCGCCGAGTAGGTTGCAGCGTCCTTCCGGTGACCGAGTTAAGACTGATGCCAGGGACGCGATCCATCTTGCTCGACTTTTACGCCTGGATGAAGTCGTGCCGGTGGCGGTTCCGACCCTCGAGCAGGAAACAGCCCGTGACCTGGTCGGGCGTGTCAGATGGTGTGTGTAAGCGGTGATGTTCAGTCCTGAAAGGAACTCACCTCGTGACCATCGAAGAGAATGTAGTTGTGGATCAACCTGTTTCGCGTGAAGAACGCCGAGGACGCCAGGCAGCGACCGTCGATCAACTCGTCGCTTCCGGGGCGTTGGACGGCGTGTTCGCCCAGATCGACGCCGGCCAGCCGATCGCCGGCGAAGACGGCCTCCTCAACGCCTTGTTGAAGGCCACCCTCGAGCGAGGGCTCAACGTCGAGCTGACCGAGCACCTCGGCTACGAGACTGGTGACGCCGACGCCTCGTCGTTTCCGAACTCGCGCAACGGCTACAGCGCGAAGACGCTGGCGACCGAGGTCGGCGATGTGGAGATCAGCGTCCCGCGTGATCGGGACGGCACCTTCACGCCGATGCTCGTGCGTAAGGGGCAGCGCCGCCTCGACGGGCTCGACGGGATGATCGTGTCCCTGTATGCGGGTGGGATGGCGATCCGAGACATTCAGCATCACCTGATCTCGACGATCGGCACCGACTTGTCGCACGAGACGATTTCGAAGATCACCGACGAGGTCTCCGACGAAGTGACCCGGTGGCAGACCCGCGACCTCGACGCCCTGTACCCGGTCATCTACCTGGACGCGATCGTGGTCAAGATCCGTGACGGCGGGCACGTGATCAACAAGGCCGCGCACATTGCCGTCGGCGTCGACATGGACGGGGTCAAACACGTCCTGGGCATCTGGATCCAGGAGCATGAGGGTGCCAAGTTCTGGGCTGGGGTCTGCGCCGAGCTCCGCAACCGCGGAGTCGCGGACGTGCTCATCGTGTGCTGTGACGGGCTGACCGGGTTCGCTGAGGCCGTTGAGGCCACGTGGCCGCAAGCGACGGTCCAAACATGTGTGGTGCACCTGATCCGGGCGTCGATGCGGTTCGTCTCCTACACCGACCGCAAAGCCGTCGTGCGCCTGTTGAAGCCGATCTATCAGGCCTCGACCGAGCAGGCCGCCGCCGACGCATTAGACGCGTTCGAAGACTCCGACATGGGGCGGAAGTATCCATCGGCAGTGAAGTCGTTCCGGGCAGCGTGGGACCGGTTCATCCCGTTCCTGACGTTCCCTCCCGAGTTACGGAAGGTCATCTAGTGTCGCGTGTCGTTAATTAGTTTAGGGTTGTCGGGTTGAGAGAATTGGTTATGGCTAATACTCCAGCCCCGGCCCTGGAACTGCGTGATGGTGATGCGGACGAGCTCGATCAGTTGTTGAGGTCGACCACGACGTCGGCTGGTCTGGCGCGTCGGGCGCGGATCGTCGTGCTTGCTGCCGATGGGATGGCTAATACGCGAATCAGTGAGGTCGTCGGGACGTCGGTACCGACGGTCCTCAAGTGGCGTTCACGGTATCTCCAGGACGGACTCGATGGTCTGCTCGACGCTGAAAGGACCGGTCGCCCAAGGTATCTCAATCACGCCGATGTCGTGTCGGCGACGTTGATGCCGCCACCGAGAAAGTACGGGGTCACGCATTGGTCCTCGCGGCTGCTGGCCGGGCACCTCGGAATCGGGAACGCCACGGTCGCCCGCGCCTGGCGTGAGTACGGCGTTCAGCCGTGGCGATCGGGAACATTCAAGTTCTCCACCGATCCGCAGCTGATCGCCAAGGTCACCGATGTCGTCGGCCTGTACCTGGAACCACCGGAGAACGCGATCGTGTTGTGCGTGGACGAGAAATCGCAGATCCAGGCCCTCGATCGCACGGCCCCGATGCTGCCGACACAGCCAGGGCAGATCGAACGCCGCACCCACGACTACAAACGCCACGGCACCACCACCTTGTTCGCGGCCCTGCAGATCGCCACCGGGCAAGTCACCGCCGCGGTCAAACCGCGACATCGCCACCAGGAGTTCCTGGCGTTTCTACGGCAGATCGACCGCGCCTACCCCGGCCAGGAACTGCATCTGGTCATGGACAACTACGCCACCCACAAGAAGGCCGAAGTCCGCGACTGGCTCGCCCAGCACCCGAACATCACAGCCCACTTCACCCCGACCTCCGGGTCATGGCTCAACCTCGTCGAGGTCTGGTTCGGCATCATCGACCGACAAGCCATCCGCCGAGGTGTCTTCACTTCAGTCAAAGACCTCAACGCGAAGATCCGGGCATTCATCAACGGCTGGAACGACCGCAAACACCCCTTCGTATGGACCAAAACCGCCGAGGACATTCTGAAGAAAGCCCAACCGAAAACTAATTAACGACACGCGACACTAGAGTAGCGCGGAGACGCACTCGGCAGCCCGCATACAAGCGGGCTGCCGAGTGGAGAGATGGCCTTCGGTGGTCGGCCTAGTCGCCCCCTGCCGGGTGCCTGGTCTCCGCGATCACTTCGATGAGCTTCGCGCAGAATGCCGGCAGATCGTCCGGACCGCGGCTCGACACCAACCGGCCGTCGACGACGACCTCAGCGTCCACCACGGTGCCGCCCGCGTTCCGGATGTCCGTGCGCACACTCGGGTAGCCGGTGAGGGTTCGTCCGGCGACGACATCGGCCTCGACGAGAGTCCACGGCCCGTGGCAGATCACGCCGGTCGGCCGCTCGGCGTGCATGCACGCGCGGACGAAGTCGACGGCGTGCGCGTCCTGTCGGAGCTGATCGGGGTTCGTCGTACCGCCGGGAAGCACCAGTGCATCGACGTCTGCGGCAGAGACGTCGCCGACGACGCGGTCGACTCGAAAACGCTCGGCGGGATGGACGTCGCCGTGCATCGCCTGGATCTCTCCGGGGTGCAGCGACACGAGCAAGGTGTGCGCGCCCGCCTTCTCAAGGGCTTCGCGCGGCTGCGTCAATTCGACCTCCTCGACGCCATCGGTCGCGAGTATTGCGACCAGCGCGCCGTCGAGTCGATGATCAGTCGTGGCCGCCTGGTCTGGGATCGGGTCCTCTGTCATGTCCTCACTCCTTCTGCGGGTCTTTCTGCGTCGGCCGGTCGGGCGACGGTCCCGGAAGCCGCCGATGGGTCGCGTCGCACAGCGGCGGAGTGCCGCTGCAGCCGCATGCGCATATGGCCACCTGGAATCGATCGCAATGCATCGTTGAGCCGTCCGGTCGCTCGATGTCGACGGGGCCCTCCACCATGACCGGGCCCTTGGGTATCACTCGAACACGGCGGTGACGGCGATCTCCGGCCCTCGTCGACTCACCGGACATGGTGCTTGTCGGCTCGAATGACGACGATCGCCTCGTGGTCGTCGTTGGGATCGAGACAGCCGGCGTCGACCAACTGACGCCGACGAGACGTGACCACCGGTCCGTAAGGGACGAAGCGCTCGCGGACCACCCGGGCCGACAATCCTCCGACCCGTAGCGCCGCAATCGTGGCATCGACGGCCGACAGTTCGGACTGGACGATGAATGCGGTACCGCCGTCGGCGAGAAAGCCGGGTAGCAGTGTGCAGAGCACGTCGAGGACGGCGCGTCCGTCGGGACCGGCGTTCCATGCGTGAGCGGGCCCGGGCAGCGAATCCTCCGTGCCCGATGGAGTCGGCACGTAAGGCGGATTGCATGTGACCACGTCGAATCCGGTGCGTCCGAAATCCGCCAGGTCCAAGCACGACACGCCGATGTCGACGCCCGCATCGAGAGCGCACCGGCGGGCGTGGGAGACGGCGGCCGGGCAGGAGTCCACCGCCGTGACGTCGGCACCGGCCAGCGCGGCCGCAATCGCGACGGCACCGGAGCCGGTACACAGATCCAGCAGGCGGCTGCCGGTGAGCGAGATCTTCGTCAGCTCATCGATCAGGAGGTGGGTGTCCTCCCGAGGCGCGTACACGCCGACCGGAGGGATCGAGTCGATGTCGGCCGTCGACCCCGTGACTGGGACGGTCATGCGTCACCGTTCCGTCCGCGGGAACGCGCGTGCTGGACCTCGTCCCGCCACCCGTGCACAGGCTGTACGTCGTCGGGCACAGCCGACGGGTCGAAATCGATCTCGTCCTCAAGCGGCTCACCGCCGAAGTCGACCGTTCCGATCGGCGTCGAGGGCCGCCCCTCGACGCTCGCGGTCAGCGCGAGGACGCCTGGATCACGAGTCAGCGCCGCACCGAGTCCGTCCAGGTCGAGCCCCGTCTCCACCGGCGGTGTGAGCAACTCGCCGAAGACATGCCAGCTCTCCCCGCGGTAGCGATACGCGGTGTGCGATGCGACCCGAGTCTCGTTCCACCCGAACGCGGGACTCTTCACGGGGACACCTGCGACCCGGTGCTCGGGACCGGACATCATCAGGTCCCACCCGCCGCTCGTGTCGGCGACGAGCACTGTGGCCGGTGGAAACCGAATGCTTACGCCGACACCGTCGGGAACGCGCGCCGGCAGGCCGAGAGACTTCGAGATCCGGACGGAGACCGCTCCGGATCTGAGCGGCAGCACATCGCTGTCGATGAACGCCCGGCCTCGGACGACGAGTCCGCGGCGGTGAAACAGAGGACGGTCGAGTCCATGATGTGAGACGGAGCCGATCACGGGATCGGCGAACGATCTCAGTTCAGCCATCAGGTTCTTCACGGGGGAGTCTCCTTCTGTGTGCTCTCCTGCGATACGACGCATTCGAGATGGCAGGGGAGTACCCGGTCGTTCGAGAGTCAAACGTCGGTGAGCCCTTGCCGGAGAGGAGGTCGGACAGCAGGTTTGTCGAGTGACGCACTCGGGTACTCGGCCGAGAGGTCTCCGCTCTGGAGATCCCATCCGTACAGGAGGCAGGTGAGCTGGATGGCATCACAGACTTCGAACCGAATCCGCGCGTCGCGGCGAGCGATGCCGGATCCTCGCGGACCGATCTCGGAACGCGTCATCGATGCCGTGCGCATGTCGGACGACACCGCACCGACACGGATAGATCTCCCCGAGCGACTCGATCCATGGGGCGAGGACGTGCAACTCGCGTTGACCGTCTGCCATGAGCTCCACTACCGGGGTTGGGCAGACGCCGGGAGAGACTGCGAGTGGGACCCCGCTCTCATCGGGGCACGGACACGTCTCGAGGAGTCCTTTCTCGACGCAGTGCGCGATGAGATCGATCCACGCAGCGGTTCGGCGACCGCTGCGGACGAGCTCGATGGACTTGCTCGTACAGTGCCGACCGGTGCCACCGCCCATCTGCGGCGACACGGCACCGAGCGGGAGTTCGCGGACTACTTCGCGGCGCGGTCGATCTACCACCTCAAGGAGGCCGATCCACACGCGTGGGCGATTCCGCGTCTGTCGGGTGCGGCCAAGGCCGCATTCGTCGCCGTGGAGTACGACGAATACGGCGCCGGGCGCGGCGGCCTGGTGCATCAAGAGCTGTTCGCCGACCTGCTGGCGTCGATGCACCTCGACGACGGCTACCTCGGATACCTGTCGGAGGCCCCAGCGGTGGCGCTCGCCCCGGTCACCCTGATGTCGACACTCGGTCTACGGAGGTCCCGTCGAGGCGCCGTCGTCGGGCACTTCGCGGCCACCGAGGTGTCGTCTCCGGTGGCATCGGCGTGGCTGCTGAAAGGCCTGGAACGGATCGGGGCCCCGGAACAGGCCCGGCTGTTCTACCGCGAGCACGTCGAGGCAGATGCGGTGCACGAGCTGGTGATGCGGCACGAGGTCGTCGCATCACTGCTCGCGAACGAGCCGTGGCTCGCCGACGACGTCGTCTTCGGGATTCTCGCCCTGCAGGCGGTCGAGAGCCGCTTGGACACGGCGTTCATGCAGGCGTGGGCCGCGAACGAGACGGTGATCGCGCGGTGACGCGTCACGTCTCGTAGTCGTCGAACATGAGACGTCGTTGATGCCACCTCTTACTGTATGTCGCCTCTCGGACGACCTCCTCGCTGTCGAAGTTGGACCCCAGAGCTCCGGCGACGGTGCCCATCGATGCGGAGAACCAGCCGAGTTCGAGGTAGTCCGTCGCTGACGCGGCATGCCCGAGCTGCGAAGTCAGATAACCGGGATCCACGACGATCGCGGCGAGCGCGGTCAATGCGGTCAAGAGGACGAGATGCATCAGGGTCACAGCCGACGACACCGTCGCGATGGTCGACGCGTTGTCGAGCACGGTGCTCGGGGGAGTGCGGTTCGTACGGCCGGTCCACAGCCCGTTGCGGACGATCAACCACGCACTCAGCATCGAGATCGAGGCCACCGTCACAGCGGTCAACCTGACGATCGACATCGAATCGGCTATCTGCCACACGCTGCCGAAGAAGACGCCGAAGGCTCCCGAGGCCATCCCGACGGCCGTGCAGCCGCGTAGTGCTCGCCCCATCGCCGCCGGCTTGTTGCTGTGCACCATGCCGGACAGCATCCGCAGGTGTCCGATGAGACCGCGCACGCGATCATCGGGCAGCTCGGTCCTCGGGTCATCGATCGCCTGCGTGATCGGTGCCGCGAGTATGTCGGCGATGAGCCTGCGGGCCGCGGCCTCGCGGCGCACGCAGCCGACCGTCGGAAGGAACACGACGATCGCCGGTTCGTCGGTGTCGAGCTGGTACCTGAGCAGTGCGCCCGACCGACTCTGCGTCAGATCGGTGAGATATACGAGAACGCTCCATTCGTGTCGCCGAACGAGTTCCGGTGCGCGTGCGGTGAGCGGGATCTCGCCGTTCGGGTCGATCGGCAGTGATTCCTCGCTGACCTCGATCGACCACTCACCGTCGAGTCGACGGTTCAGGTCGCGTGCCAAGCGGTCGGCGACGCGCCCGGCGACGTCTCGCGGTGCTCCCGGGTCGGCGAGGAGTCCGACCGTCGAGATTCTCTTGTTCGACTGCGACATGCACTGAGGGTCGCCCGCAGCCGCGCCGTTGAAACATGGCCACGAAGTAGTGCCCCATAAGGTGGTGTAACTCGGTGGCCGAGTTCGCCTGCGACGCCGCGTCGCTCACGGACGCAGTGCGGCCACCGTGTGATCCTTCGAGTGAACCTCTCACAGCACCCTCGAACGGAGTCATCACGATAACCGCACCCCACATTGTCAACCCTGCCGGCCTGCTTGGCCAAGCCCTGTCCAACGCATCACCGGACCTGATGCGTGAGCTGCTGCAGACCATGATCAACGCGCTGCTCTCCGCCGACGCCGACGCCGTATGCGGCACCGAGTAGAACGCCCGCACCGCCGAACGCACCAACCGGCGCAACGGCTACCGGCACCGCCCGCTCGACACCCGCGTCGGCACCATCGACGTCGCCGTGCCCAAACTCCGGTCGGGCAGCTACTTCCCCGAATGGCTTCTCGAGCGCCGCAAGCGTGGCGAATCAGCGACTGATCACCGTCGTCGCCGATTGCTATCTGGCCGGCGTGTCGACCCGCCGGATGGACAAGCTGGTGAAGACGCTCGGTATCGACTCGCTGTCGAAATCGCAGGTCTCACGCATGGCCGAGGACCTCGACGAGCAGGTCGCCGCATTCCGGCACCGGCGCCTCGACGAGGCCGGCCCGTTCACCTTCGTCACCGCCGATGCCCTGACGATCAAGGTCCGCGAGAACAAGCAGGTCGTCAAGGCCGTCGTCCTGCTCGCCACCGGCGTGAACGGCGACGGGCACCGTGAGGTCCTCGGCATGCAGGTCGCCACCAGCGAGACCAAAGCCTCCTGGAACACCTTCTTCGCCGACCTCGTAGCACGCGGGCTCGGCGGGGTACGGCTGGTGACCTCCGACGCCCACGCCGGGCTCGTCGAGGCGATCGCGGCGAACCTGCCCGGCGCCGTCTGGCAACGCTGCCGCACCCACTACGCGGCGAACCTCATGGCAGTGTGCCCGAAATCGATGTGGCCGGCCGTCAAAGCGATGCTCCACAGCGTCTACGACCAGCCCACCGCCGCCGCGGTGCATGACCAGTTCGATCGGCTCCTCGAGTACACCGAGGACCGCCTGCCCAAGGTCGCCGAGCATCTCGGCGACGCCCGCGAGGACCTGCTCGCGTTCGCCGGTTTCCCGGACGACGTGTGGCGGCAGATCTGGTCGAACAATCCCACCGAACGGCTCGACCGGGAGACCCGCCGCCGCACCGACGTCGTCGGGATCTTCCCGAACCGGGACGCCATCGTGCGCCTCATCGGCGCTGTGCTCGCCGAGCAGACCGACGAGTGGGCCGAAGGTCGCCGCTACCTCGGACTCGAGGCCCTCAGCCGATGCCGCCTGACCGTCGCTACTGACACCGACACGACCACGGAAGTAGGCACAGACCCGTACCTGCAACTACCCGCCTGACCAGCAACGAAGGATCACAAACCAGTTACACCACGGCCCGGGGCTTGACCGGCCACGATGCCCATCACGAGATTCCGATCCATATCGTTGGTACCGAATCTTGTATTCGGTGATATCGCGTATTACCGTTGATATGGTGTCAACGAGATCATCGATAATCGCCGCCGCGGCGCGACTGTTGGCCGAGTCCGGCAGCGGGGACGTCTCCACTCGGGCGGTGTGCGACGCGGCGGGAGTCACCCAGCCGGTCCTGTACCGGCACTTCGGCGACAAGGACGGACTGCTGTCCGCGGTCGCCGACTCGGTCTGGGAGTCGTACCTCGCGGGCAAACGGGCCGCGGAGCGCTCCGGCGATCCGCTCGACGACCTGCGCGCGGGATGGGACAACCACACCGCGTTCGCGCTCGAGAACCCGTACGCCTACCGACTGGTCTTCGCATCCGACCTCTCGAAGCGGCCGGCGGCGATCGTGGAAGCGGTGGGACTGCTCACCGCGATCCTCGAGCGACTCGCGGCCGACGGACGGCTCGCGATGTCGCCGGAGGACGCCGCACAGGTCGTGATGGCCGCCAACAGCGGCGTCGCCCTCGGTCTGCTGCTCCGCCGCGAAGTGTACCCCGACACCGCGATCTCGGACGTCACCCGCGAAGCGACGCTCCGCGGAATCCTCGCGACGCACGACGGCGTCGATCCGATCGCCGGGTCCGCCGCGACCATCCGCGCGCGGGTGCGGTCGTCGGACGACTTCACGGCGCCGGAGGCCGCATTGTTCGAGGAATGGCTCGGGCGGATGGGCTAGGGTCCCGACGCCGCTCGGCCGGCGGGAATCCAACAGCACGACACAATGATCCAAGGAGAGACGATCATGAGCACCACACAGAACACGCGTGTCGCACTCGTCACCGGCGGCTCGGGCGGGATCGGCAAGGCCGTCGTCGAGAAGCTGATCGCCGACGGATTCGCCGTCGCCGTTCACTACGCGGGCAACCAGGCCCGGGCCGACACGATCGTCGCCGATGCGCGAGCGGCGGGTGGTCGGGCGATCGCCGTCGGCGGCGATGTCGCCGACGAGATCGCGATGGAGGCGGCCTTCGACCGGGTCGAGACCGAGTTCGGCGGCGTCGACGTCGTCGTCAACACGGCCGGAGTGATGATCCTCGGACCGATCGCCGACTTCGGTCTCGACGACTTCGATCGCCTCATGCGCACCAATGTCCGCGGCACCTTCGTCGTCTCACAGCAGGCGGCACGTCGCGTCCGCGGCGGGGGAGCGATCATCAACTTCTCGACCACGGTGACGCGCACCCAGTTCCCGACCTACGGTCCGTACGTCGCAGGCAAATCGGCCGTCGAGGGCATGACGATGATCCTGGCCCGCGAACTCCGCGGCCGCGACATCACCGTCAACGCGGTCGCCCCCGGCCCCACCGCGACGCCGCTGTTCCTCGACGGCAAGAGCGATGAGGCCGTCGCCGCCCTGGCGAACGCCGCACCGCTCGGCCGGCTCGGCGCCCCGGAGGACATCGCCGAGGTCGCCGCGTTCCTCGCGGGTCCGGCGCGCTGGATCAACGGCCAGACGCTCTTCGCGAACGGCGGTCTCGCCTGAGCCCGCGTCGACGCCACCGGACGCGCGTCGGACGCGGCGCCCGAGTCCGCCGACCGGGGCGTGTCGACGTCCTGATCCACAGCTGCCGGACACCCGGTGCTCGGCCCGGCGCGGGTACGCTCGCGCCCGACCGGAAGAATCCGGAGAATCGCCCGTCACCAGGATCAACCCGGTAGATCGGATGCTTCGGGCACCGACGTGTCGGGCGCGCCCCACACCACTCGGCGGACGTATCATCTGTGAGTGAGTGACCGCTCGTCGACCAGATCGACGACCCCGACGATGATCGTTCTTGCGGCGTGCGCGGCAGCGCTCGTCATCGCGTGGCACATCTGGGCGGTGCCGTACACGGACCCGGTCTACGGACTGTTCCACAACGGCATCGACACCCGGGTGTACCGCGGCGGCGCCGTCGCGGTGTGGGACCACATGCCGCTGTACGACAAGCCGGTCTACCGGGTGTGGCAGTTCACCTATCCGCCGTTCGCGGCGCTCCTCATGTTCCCGCTCGCCGGTTTCAGCGTGCACACCGCGATGACGCTGTGGAACATCGGCAACGTCGTCTGCCTGTTCCTGTTGGTCCTGGTCTGCATGCGCGGGCTGGCGTTCCGGATCGATCTGCGACTGGTCGTGTTCACCGTCCTGGTCACGATCGCCTCCACCGTCCTCGAACCGATCCACACCACGTTGTGGAACGGACAGATCAACATCGTGCTCGCGTTGATCGTCGTCGCCGATCTGGTGCGGCGCAACAGCACGTTGAGGGGGATCGGCGTCGGACTCGCGGCAGGGGTCAAACTGACCCCGATCTTCTACGTCGCACATCTGATCACCACCCGGCGATTCCGGGCGGCGGCGGTCGCGGTGATCACCTTCGCCGCGACCATCGTCCTGGGAATCGCACTGCTCGGAGGCGAAGGACGCCGGTTCTGGACCGAACAGCTGACCCAGACCGGTCGGATCGGCAGACTGGACGCGCCCGCGAATCAGACCTTCCGCGGCTACTTCGCGCGGCTGGCGACGTTCGACGTCGCGCACCCGCCGTCGTGGCTGTGGCTGCCGATCGGTCTTATCGTCGGGATACTCGGACTGTGGGCGGCGCACGCCGCCTATCGGACCGGTGCCGGTCTGCTCGCCGTCTCGATCACCGGCATGACCTCGTGCGCGGTCGGACCGTTCTCGTGGGGCCACCACTGGGTGTGGGTGCTGCCGCTGCTGCTGATCAGCGTCGTCCACGCGGTGGATACGACGCGCAGGCGCGAGCCGCTCACCTGGCTGTGGTGGCTCGCCCCCGCGGCGATCATCGCGCTGACGTTCACCTACTCGCAGTCGGCGGTGCTGCCGATCATCGGATCCGCGGGCAAGACGATCGACGGCCGCGTCTTCGGCGTGTTCCGCGGGTTCTACGGATCCGAGACCGTCGGCTGGCACCTGCCGCTGCAGTTGATCGCCGGCGGCGCCTATCCGCTGCTTCTACTCGGAACCATCGCGGTGACGCTCGTCTGGGCGCGCCGTCGCGCCCGTCCCGGTGTGGTTCACGACACGTCGACCGAGGCGGCGTGATGTCGTCTTGACATTGCCTCCCGCCCCTGCGTTTCATATCCGAGAACGGTTGTTATCAGAATCTTCGACGGTGAGTCGGAGGAAGGGAAGCACATGGATGTGGAGTGGTCCCCGGCGGACATCGCGTTTCGCGACGAGGTCCGGGCCTTTCTCGAGGAGAAGTTGACACCCGACCTGGCGCATGCCGGACGCTTGATGACCAGCGTCTACTCCGACCATGAGGCGTCGATGGCGTGGCGGGGCATCCTGCACGAACGCGGGTGGGCGGCACCGGCGTGGCCGGTGCGCTACGGCGGGTGCGACTGGAGCCTGACCCAGCATTACATCTTCAGCCGCGAGATGACTCTCGCCGGGGCGCCGGCGCTCTCCCCGATGGGCATACGCATGGTCTCGCACGCGATCATGAAGTTCGGCAGCGACGAACAGAAGGACTACTTCCTGCCGGGGATCCTCACCGGCGAGGTCTTCTTCTGCCAGGGGTACTCCGAACCCGAGGCCGGGTCGGACCTCGCATCGCTGACCATGGCGGCCGTCGACGACGGCGACCATCTCGTCCTGACCGGCAGCAAGATCTGGACGACGCACGCCACCGAGGCCAACTGGATGTTCGCCCTCGTGCGGACCTCGCGCTCCGAGCGCAAGCAGCAGGGCATCACGTTCATCCTCATCGACATGACCCTGCCGGGCATCGAGATCCGGCCCCTGGTGATGACCTCGGGCGAGGAGGTGCAGAACCAGGTGTTCTTCGACCAGGTCCGGGTGCCGAAGTCGGGGGTGCTCGGCGTGATCGACGACGGCTGGACCGTCGCCAAGTACCTGCTGGAGTTCGAGCGCGGAGGCGGCGCCGCGGCGCCCGCGCTCCAGGTGATGCTCGAGAATCTGACGTCCGACGCCGCGGACCGAACGCTTCCCGGTGGCGGACGTCTCCTCGACGACCCGTACTTCGCCGCCAAACTCGCCGATGCGCGCATCCGCACGGAGGTCCTCGAGATCCTCGAATACCGGGTGCTGGCGACCGTCGCGGCGGGTAAGAACCCGGGACCGGCCTCGTCGATGGGCAAGGTGATCTCCACCGAGCTGAGTCAGACGATCACCGAACTGGCGATGGAGGCCGCCGGGCGATACGGCCGCGCCTACCAGCCGCATGTGACCGCACCCGGCGGGCCGATCGCCGAGTACACGCCGCCCGCCGACGGCTATGCGGGCGGACAGCCGTGGCAGGCGGTGGCGCCCCTGCGGTACTTCAACGACCGCGCCGGATCCATCTACGCGGGCAGCAATGAAATCCAACGGAACATTCTCGCTAAAGCAGCTTTGGGGCTCTGACACACATGGACTTCGATCTCACCGCCGAGCAGCAGCTGCTGCGCGACGGACTCACGCACTTCCTGGCCGCACGCTACGACCTCGAGTCGTCGCGCAAGGCCGTCAAGACCGGTGCCGGATGGCAGCCGGAGATCTGGCGGGCGTTCGCCGACGAGCTGGGCATCCTCGGCGCCACCCTTCCCGAATCGGTCGGCGGCATGGGCGGCGGCCCCGCCGAGACCATGGTGATCGCCGAGGCGCTCGGGCACGCACTCGTCGTCGAACCGTACGTGAACACCGTCGTGGTCGCGGGCGGGCTCCTCGCGCGCATCGACTCCCCGGCGGCGCGCGGCGTCGCCGAGAAGATCGCCGAGGGTGACGCGATCGTCGCGTTCGCCGCCGCCGAGGACTCGTCGGACGACCTCGGCACCGTCACGACCACCGCGCGGCGCGACGGCGACGCGTGGGTCCTCGACGGGTTCAAGGCGCTCGTCGTCGACGCACCGCTGGCCACCCATCTGCTCGTCACCGCGCAGACCGACGACGGTGTCGGCCTGTTCGTCGCCGGATACGACGCCGACGCCGCCGGTGTCACCGCCCACGCGATCCGCACCGTCGACGACCGTCAAGCCGCCGACCTCGAGCTGAGCGGCTGGCGGATCCCCGCCGACGCGCTCCTGGCGACCGGCGACGACGCGCTCGCGGTGCTGCACCGCGCCGTCGACGCCGGCGTGGCCGCGATCTGCGCCGAAGCCGTCGGCGCCATGCGCAAGGTGCTCGACGACACCGTCGAGTACAGCAAGCAGCGGCAGCAGTTCGGTGTCCCGCTGAGCAGCTTTCAGGTGCTGAGCCACCGCATGGTCGACATGCTCATCGAGGTCGAACAGGCATCTGCCGCAGCACTTCTCGCGACGATCAAACTCGACGCGGCACCCGACGAGCGCGCCCGTGCGGTCTCCGCGGCCAAGGTCACGATCGGCCGTGCCGCGCGGTTCGTCGGCCAGAACGCGGTGCAGCTGCACGGCGGGATGGGCATGACCGAAGAACTGGCCATCGGCCACTACTTCAAGCGGCTGTCGGCTCTGCAGTACGAGTACGGCACCACCGACCGTCACCTGGCCAGGTACGCGGCACTCACCACGCCCTGACCGTACGACGACGACGGACCGCGCCCGCTGACGGACGCGGTCCGTCGTCGTCCGCGGTGAACCGATACCATCAGGCTCGACAGTTCCCTGTCGTCAGACACGAGAAACACAGGAGTCAGCTAGTGCCCGACAACGTCGCGTCCGCCCAACGAGTTCGCCTTCCCGAGACCGTGCGGGTTCCGGCGGGCACTACTGCGGGGGCAGCCATGCGGGACACTGAGCTGCCCGAGGGCGTGGAACTGCCGAACAAGGGGCCGCAGGCCGTCGTCGTGGTCCGCGAGGCCGACGGCACCCTCCGCGACCTGTCGTGGGCGCCGGACGAGGACGCCTACGTCGAACCCGTCACCGCCGACTCCGACGACGGCCGCTCGGTGATCCGTCACTCGGCCGCGCACGTCCTGGCACAGGCCGTGCAGGAGCTCAATCCGAAGGCGAACCTCGGCATCGGACCGCCGATCACCGACGGCTTCTACTACGACTTCCAGGTGGACGAGCCGTTCACCCCCGAGGATCTGAAGGCCCTCGAGAAGTCGATGAAGAAGATCATCAAGTCGGGGCAGCGCTTCTCGCGCCGCGTCTACGAGTCGAAGGACGCCGCGCGCGCCGAACTCGCCGACGAACCGTTCAAACTGGAACTGATCGACGACAAGGGCGCCGCCGACGACGACGAGATCATGGAGGTCGGCGGCGCCGAGCTCACCGCCTACGACAACCTGAACCCGCGCACCGGCGACCGCGTGTGGGGCGATCTGTGCCGCGGCCCGCACGTGCCGACCACCAAGTACATCGCGGCGTTCAAACTGACCCGCAGTTCGGCCGCGTACTGGCGCGGCGACCAGAGCCTGGCCGATCTGCAGCGCGTGTACGGCACCGCGTGGGAGTCGACCGAGGCGATGGACCTCTACCTCGACCGTCTCGCCGAGGCCGAGAAGCGCGATCACCGTCGCCTGGGCAGCGAGCTGGACCTGTTCAGCTTCCCCGACGAACTCGGCTCGGGTCTGCCGGTGTTCCACCCCAAGGGCGGCATCATCCGCAAGGAGATGGAGGACTACTCGCGCGAGCAGCACGCCGCCGCCGGATACGAGTTCGTCAACACCCCGCACGTCACCAAGGGCCATCTGTTCGAGGTCTCCAAGCACCTCGACTGGTACGCCGACGGCATGTTCCCGCCGATGAAGCTCGACGCCGAGTACAACGAGGACGGAACAGTTCGCAAGCCCGGCCAGGACTACTACGTCAAGCCGATGAACTGCCCGATGCACAATCTGATCTACCGCTCGCGCGGCCGTTCGTACCGGGAGCTTCCGTTGCGGCTCTTCGAGTTCGGCTCGGTGTACCGATACGAGAAGTCCGGGGTCGTCCACGGACTGACTCGCGCACGCGGCTTCACCCAGGACGATGCGCACATCTACTGCACGCAGGAGCAGGTGGTCGAAGAGCTGACCACCACGCTGAACTTCGTGCTCCAGTTACTCAAGGACTACGGCCTGGACGACTACTACCTGGAGTTGTCCACGCAGGACCCGAAGAAGTCAGTCGGGTCGGACGAGGTGTGGGCCGAGGCGACCGACACCCTGCGCCAGGTCGGCGAGGCATCCGGTCTGGAGCTGGTGCCGGATCCTGAAGGCGCCGCGTTCTACGGTCCCAAGATCTCGGTGCAGGTCAAAGACGCGCTCGGTCGCACCTGGCAGATGTCGACGCTGCAACTCGACTTCTTCGAGCCGGAGCTGTTCGAACTCGAGTACACGGCGTCGGACGGCACCAAGAAGCGTCCGGTGATGATTCACCGCGCGCTCTTCGGTTCCATCGAGCGATTCTTCGGCGTCCTCACCGAGCACTACGCCGGCGCCTTCCCGGTCTGGCTCTCGCCGGTCCAGGTGGTCGGCATCCCGGTCGCCGACACGTTCGCGGGTCATCTGCAGACGACGATCAACCGCCTCAAGAGCCGTCGAGTCCGCGCCGAGGTCGATCACTCCGACGATCGGATGCAGAAGAAGATCCGCACCCACACCACCGCGAAGGTCCCGTTCATGCTGCTCGCGGGCGAACGCGACGTCGAAGCGAACGCGGTCAGCTTCCGGTTCCGCGACGGCACTCAGCTCAACGGGGTCGACGTCGACGACGCCGTCGTCGCGATCGACGAGTGGGAGGAGTCGCGGCGCAACGACTCGCCGACCGCCGACACCGTGCGCGAGTTCGTCGAGCTGGTGAGGAAACGCCGATGACCGCGCCCGAGGGATCGGCGCGCAAGGCGCTCGAACGCCTCTGGACCCCGCATCGGATGAGCTACATCACCGCGGAGGCGCCGAAGAGGGCGTCCGACGGCGGTGAACTCACCGGGCACCCGTTCCTCGACATCCCGCGGATGACCGACGAGGAGGGGCTCATCGTGGCTCGCGGCGAGTGGGTCTACGCCGTGCTCAACCTGTACCCCTACAACCCCGGCCACACCATGATCGTGCCGTACCGTCAGGTCGCCGACCTGGAGGAGCTCACCGTCGACGAGTCGCGGGAGCTGATGGCGTTCACCCAGCATCTGATCCGGGTGATCAAGTCGGTGTCGAACCCGAACGCGTTCAACGTCGGGCTCAACCTCGGTGCGGCGGCGGGCGGCTCGCTGTCGGAACACCTGCACCAGCATGTCGTGCCACGATGGACGGGCGACGCGAACTTCATCACCGTCGTCGGCGACACCAAGGTGATGCCGCAACTGCTTCAAGACACGCGCGCGCTGCTCGCGCGGGCGTGGACGGACCTCGGGGGACCAGCACGTGCTTAGCATCAAGGGTCGCGCGTCGGTGTCGAAGGTGACGCTGCCGATCGGTCGCGCACTCATCCGCACCGGACTGACGCCGGACATCATGACGATCGTCGGCACGGTGATCACCGTCGCCGCGTCGATCTGGCTGTTCTCCCAGGGCCACCTGTTCGCCGGCGCGCTCGTGACGTGGGCGTTCGTCATGTTCGACATGCTCGACGGTGCGATGGCCCGGGCGCGCGGCGGCGGCACCCGTTTCGGTTCGGTGCTCGACGCGACCTGCGACCGCATCGCCGACGGTGCGATCTTCGGCGGCCTCGCCTGGTGGGCGGCCGTCCAGGAGCCGCACCGACTCCTGCTGATCGCGACGCTGATCTGCCTGGTGACCTCGCAGGTCATCTCCTATGCGAAAGCGCGCGCCGAGGCCGCGGGCCTCAACGGCGACGGCGGGCTCATCGAACGCCCGGACCGGCTGATCATCGTCCTCGTGGGCGCGGGGTTCACCGACTTCCCGGGACTGCACTGGGGCTGGGCGATCCACGTCGCCATGTGGATTCTGGCGGTGCTCAGCGTGATCACCGTCGCTCAGCGCATGTGGTCGATCTACTGCTCGCCGGGCGCCCGGGATCTGATCCCCTCGGCCGCACCCGCCGAGGACGCCGACGACGCCGAGCCGGAGGCCTGACCCGGTGCTGGGCGGACTCACGGACCTCGTGTCGGATCTGGGCTACCGCGCGGGCTGGGCCGCGGTGAAGCACTCCCCGGAGGCTCTCGCGCGCGGTGTGTTCGACGCCGCCGGAACGTTCGCGGGCCGGCGCAACGGGGGACCGGTTCAACTGCGGAAGAACCTGGCGCGCGTCATCGGCGCCCCGACGGCGGCCGACGTGCCCGACGCTCTCGTCGAAGAGGCGATGCGCTCGTACGCCCGATACTGGCGGGAGGCGTTCCGACTGCCGACGACCGACCCCGACGACATCGTGGCGAGCGTGTCGATGACCGACCACGACCGGCGGGCGATCGACGCGTCGATCCGTTCCGGACGCGGTGTCGTCATGGCGCTGCCGCACTCCGGCAACTGGGACATCGCAGGGGTGTGGCTGGTCAAGCACTACGGCCAGTTCGCGACCGTCGCCGAGCGACTCGAACCCGAATCGCTGTTCGACCAGTTCGTCGCCTACCGCGAATCGCTCGGCTTCGAGGTCTTTCCGCTGACCGGCGGCGAACAGCCCCCGTTCGATCTGCTCGCCGAGCGGCTGCGCGCCGGGGGCCTGGTGTGCCTGATGGCCGATCGCGATCTGTCCGCGCACGGTGTCCCGGTGACCATGTTCGGCGAGAAGACCCGCATTCCGGCGGGATCGGCCAAACTCGCCATCGAGACCGGCGCCGTGCTGCACGCGGTGCACCACAGCTACACCGGGGTCGGGACGTCGCAACTGAGCTGCGGGACCGTCATCGACACCGACGGCGGCGTCGCGCCCACCGCGCAGCGCCTCGCCGACGCGTTCACCCGGGACATCGCCACCGCGCCCGCCGACTGGCACATGCTGCAGCCGCTGTGGGAGGCCGACTGGTCCGCCGAGCGTCGTGCTCGACTGGGAGTGGAGCGCGACGGGTGAGGATCGGCATGATCTGCCCGTACGCGTTCGACATCCCCGGCGGCGTGCAGGCGCACGTCGTCGAACTCGCCGAAGTGTTCATCGGACGCGGCCACGAGGTGCGCGTCCTGGCGCCCGCCGGACCGGACATCGTGCTGCCCGACTACGTCGACTCGGCGGGACCGGCGCTCGGCATCCCGTACAACGGGTCGGTGTCCCGGGTCACCTTCTCCCCGAAGGCCTACCAGCGGCTGCGCCGATGGATCGCCGACCACGAGTTCGACGTCCTGCACGTTCACGAGCCGAACTCGCCGAGTCTGTCGATGCTCGCGCTGATGATCGCCAGCGGTCCGATCGTCACGACCTTCCACACCGCGACCACGAAGTCGTTGTGGCTGTCGCTCTTCGACTCCGTGCTCCGTCAGTTCCGGGAACGGATCAGCGGTAAGATCGCCGTCTCCGAACTCGCTCGGCGCTGGCAGATGGAATCCCTCGGCAACGACGCGATCGAGATCCCCAACGGCGTCGACGTCGGCGCCTTCGCACGCGCCACGCCGCTCGAGGGATACCCGCGAGACGGCCGGACCGTGATGTTCCTCGGCCGGTTCGACGAGCCGCGCAAGGGCATCGACATCCTGATGCGCGCCCTGCCGAGCATCGTCGACGAGTTCCCCGACGTCCAGGTGCTGGTGGTCGGCGGCGGCAACGAGGCGGCGCTGCGCCGACGCGCGGGCGCCCTGGCCGACCACCTGCGCTTCCTGGGCATGGTCGACGACGAGACCAAGGCGCGCGCCCTGCGCAGCTCCGACGTGTACGTCGCTCCCAACCTGGGCGGCGAGAGCTTCGGCATCGTGCTGGTCGAGGCCATGGCCGCCGAAGCGGCCGTCGTGGCCAGCGACCTCGTCGCGTTCTCCCGCGTCCTCGACGGCGGGCAAGCCGGCCGGCTGGTGTCGACCGGGTCGCCCGCGGCGCTCGCCGAGCAGGTGACCGCACTGCTGCGCGACGACGGTCTCCGCGCCGAACTCATCGCGCGCGGGCGCGACCGCGCCGACCTGTACGACTGGTCGCGGGTCGCCGACCAGATCCAGCGTGTGTACGACACCGTGACCCACGGTGCGGGCCCCGTGGTGGTGTCCGACTGATGAGTGCCGCCTCCTGGATCGTCACGATCGTCGTCGTGCTCGCCGTGATCGGGTCGATCTGGCTCGCCGTCCTGTCGACGACGCGGGCCTCCCGACTGCACCGCCTGCACATCCGCGGCGACCTCGCCCGAGGGGCGCTGCGCGCCGCACTCGACCGCCGAGTCGACGTGGTGCGGGCGATCGCCCGCGCCGACCCGGACGCGCACGGCGCGCAGGCACTGCTGGACGCCGCCGACGCGGCCGCCGCCGCCGACCTCGCATCCCGCGAGGCCCCCGAGAACCTGCTGTCCACGGCCATCGCCTACGCCGACGCGGACCGTCGACCTTCCGAGCTGACCGCCGACCT